>SKKK01000615.1 GCA_007121535.1 Planctomycetaceae bacterium
GCGGGTAAGGCGGGCAACAGCAGGTCTCTTTCCTGGGCCTTATCGTACGTTTGTGATCAAGGCCGTAAACCGAAGACGCCGCGACGCCGGCTATCCGCCTGTATCACCATCGGCGATTCCCACCATGCGGCGAATCAGTTCCGCCTTCGTTGAGCCCTGCAGGGCGAGAAGGTGCCAGGGCGAGAAGGTGCGGCGGGAAGGTGCCACCAATCTGTACCGCTTTGTTTGCCAGCGAATGGCATTTGCCTTGCCTTGGACAGTGGACGGAATGAGTTCCACTCTACTTACGTAAGACCGTCGCAGTCCCAAGTCTTCTTCCCAAATGCTGTTCTGACCCGCCTTCGCACCGCTCAAATAGCACATGCGGGTGGGTATAGGCATTGTCGTCCGTTTTCGTCGATAGGTGGGTGGCATTTTTCGTTGGGATGTTTCCGTGTTCGTCTCTCGGCGTTGCTGAACGTCTTGCCCTGGTGTTTGCCAAGAGCCCACGCGGGCATGATCGACCTCTTGCCACAACCTGCGAGATTAGCGTCGTGACGGATCGCCGGTTGAGCACGAGGTCTTCTGTGGGCCGAAATCCGAGAGAAAAATCAACTTCCACAACGAGAGAATCCACTACAATGGAGCTAAAGTAAGTGGCATTGGGCTATCGCCGTGCCGCTTGGGAGGTTATCGTTGACCGGATCTAAACGCACAGAACCGATAGTTCACATTGGGGGGGTGTCACATGGCTTCCAATCTTCAAGGCCGTCTTGCTCGACGGACGTTTTTGAGCGGTATGGCGGCTACGGGGCTGGTTTCGGTCGTCCGACCGGGGCAAGCTGCGTCATCGGCCTCGACGTTCCAAGCGGGCGAAGCGGTGGTGGATATTACCCCGCCGCTGGGGATCGAGTTGGGCGGTTACCATCGGTCGCCGGGCAACGAGCGTCGAATCCGCAGCATCCGGCAACCCACGGCCACTCGGGCGCTGGTCCTGCGACAGGCGGGCGTGACCGCCGTGATGGTCTCGTTGGACGTCGCTGCGGTTGGTCGGAAGATGACCGCTCGCATCCAGCGGGCTGCCGCGCAGCGGACCGGCATCGCGGCTGAAAACATCCGCGTATGCCCCACGCACACCCACTCGATGCCCGCCTTTTGTTTTCTTCGGCAATGGGGCGCCATCCCGGTCCAGTACATGGCCGACGTCGAAGACAAGACGGTCCAAGCGATCGCGATGGCCCTGGACGACCTGGCGCCCGCTCGGTTGCGGGTGGGCCGCAGTCGCGCCGTGGGGGCCAATCACAACCGCACAACCAAGGACTTCAAGACCGACGAGCTGTTCGATCATGAGAGCACGGAACAAGACCGCTGGTTGGACACCATGGTGCACGTGCTGTTGTTCGAACGTCCGGGCGCCAAGCGAGACCTGTTGTGGTACCACTTTTCCGCGCATCCCGTCGTCTACGCGGACGAAGCGGCGGGGCCGGATTGGCCGGGGCCGGTTGCCGATCGGGTCAAGGCGGCCTACGGGCTGGAAGCGTCCTACTTGCAAGGACATGCGGGGGACGTCAACCCTGGGGACGGCGATCCGTGGCGCGGCGACATCGACAAGACGACCGAAGGCGTCTTCGGCGCGATCGGGCGTGCCTTGGACGATACGCGGTTGGTGGCCGTGGATCGATTGCGAGTGCAGACCTTGCCGACGCGGATACCGTACGATCTGGAGCGATTTCGCGGCTGGTTGGATGCGTACCGCGACGATCCGTCGCAGTGCACTAGCGGACCGTGGGTCAACGCCGGATTCGCCGCTGACTGGTTCGAAGGCAATCGGGATCGGGACTTGAACGAGACGCATCTGCCGATCACGCTGGGCGCGCTGCAGATGGGGGACGTGGGATTGCTGTTTCACCCAGCCGAGCTGTACAGTTTTTACGGGTTAGCCATCCGACGTGGCAGCCCCCTGGCGGACACGCTGGTGGTCGGTTATGTGGATGACTTCATCGGATACTTGACGGATCCGCAGGCTTACCAAGCGGGAGAGTATGCCGCCATCACGGTACCGAAAATCTTAGATTACCCCCCGTTCACCGCCGGGGCTGCTGCACAGATGACAGCGGCCGCGATTGACCTTTTGCGGGAATTGCATGCATCGACCAGTTGATGGATTCGACAGAATTCTGCGGGGACGTTCGTTCGGCAAGCGGCTCCGCCTTGGAGCTTTCCAAATGGCAACGGACAGGACGCAGACGTGTCGGTTTATCTAGGAATCGAAATCGGCGGGACGAAACTGCAACTGGGCATCGGTACGGAGCGTGCCCGATTGATCGACGTCTGCCGCTTGGATATCGATCCCAGCGGCGGAGCGAACGGTATCCTGCGTCAGATCCAGCGAGCGGGCAGCGATTTGATCGCGCGGCATCGGCCCGTACGTATCGGCATCGGTTTCGGCGGCCCCGTCGATCCGGCGGCGGGCCGGGTGATCCAGAGTCATCAGATCGACGGATGGAAGGATCGTGCGTTGGTCGATTGGTGCTCCGAAATACTGGGTGTACCCGCTTGCCTGGGAAACGATTGCGACTTGGCCGCGTTGGCCGAAGCTCGATTCGGCGCCGGACGCGGGTACGGATCGTTGTTCTTTGTCACGGCGGGAACCGGAGTCGGCGGTGGCTACGTGCTGGACGGACACGTCCAAGGCAGCGGGCGGCCGGCCTTCGCCGAGATCGGGCATTTACGCCCGGGGCTCCAGGCGGATCGACCCGATCAGACGGTCGAATCGGTGGCCAGCGGCTGGGGAATCGCTGCAGCAGCCAGGGCGGAGATCCAAGGGGACGTTTCGCTACGGCTGAAATACGCTGGCGAATTTCGCCCGAGTGACCGAACGTCAAGCCGCCAGCCTCCGGACCGTCCGGACATCGAAACCGTCTTCCGACGCGACCTGCTGGAACGGTGCGGAGGCGATTTGGAGCGTTTGACGGCGAAGGATGTCGCCTGTGCCGCCGGCGAGGGCAACCAACTGGCGCTGAACGTGCTGCGACGCGCCATCGAGGTGCTCGGTTGGGCGATCGCTCAGATGACCACCCTGTTAGCGCCGGAGATTGTGGTGATCGGTGGCGGTGTCTCGTTGATGGGGGACAGTCTGTTCTTCGCCCCGTTGCGCGAGGCGGTATCGCGCTATGTCTTTCCCCCGCTGCGTCATGCTCAGCGGATCGTCCCTGCGGCGTTGGGCGAGTTGGTTGTGGTTCAAGGGGCCATCGCGTTGGCTGCCCAGCATGGCGCCGATGGCGATCAGGCGTTTGGGACGAAAGGAGCCATCGCATCGTGAGCGATTCGGAAGAAGATACGGTCGATCCGTCCTTCGAGTTGGATCCGTTTCAGCATCCACCCGAAGATCAGGGTCTGTCGCTGGATGAACTGACCAAAGCGTACGCGGACCTGCTGAATCGCGGGGAAGATCCGTACGATGCACTGCCCGACGATGCCATCGGTGAAGAACCGCAGGACGACTTTGATCGCGACGACCCGCAAGAGGAAGCACCGCCGGGCCGGGACGCCGCAGCCGAGGCCGCTGGGTGCGACATCACGCCACGCAGCATCCTGGAAGCCATGTTGTTCGTCGGGCATCCCGAAAACGCCCCGCTGACCAGCGAATGCGTCGCCTCGCTGATGCGTGGTGTTCGAACTCAGGAGGTCGACGAAATGGTCACCGAATTGAACGAACAGTATGCGCGGGAAGGTTGCGTCTACACGATCGAATCCGTCGGCGCCGGATACCGGATGGCCTTGCGCGAGGAATTCGGCTCGCTACGAAACAATTTTTATGGCAAAATCAAGGCAGCGAAACTCTCGCAGGCGGCTATTGACGTCCTGGCGATCGTCGCTTACAAGCAACCAATCACCCGTCAAGAGGTGGACCAGTTGCGAGGCAAGCCCAGCGGTGGGCTGCTCAGCCAGTTGGTCCGACGCGAATTGTTGCGGGTGGAACGCACCGACTCGAAGCCCCGAGTCACGAAATTTCTGACCACGCATCGATTCCTGCAACTGTTTGGAATGGACAGTATCGACGATCTTCCGAACACCCCTGATTGATCCGTAATGTCATCGACCGTCCAACGCATTGCCGAAAATGTCGCTCGTGTCCGCGACGCGATCGAGCGGGCTGCCCAGCGCAGCCAGCGCCGCGCCGACGAGATCCGCTTGATCGCGGTCAGCAAGTATGTCGACACCGACGTCATCGAGGCACTACTCGAAGCCGGTTGCCACGATCTGGGGGAAAGTCGCCCGCAGCACCTGTGGAAGAAAGCCGAGCAATTGGTCGAGCGGCCCGTTCATTGGCACATGATCGGCCATCTGCAACGCAATAAGGCTCGCCGCACGCTGCCCTGGATCGACATGTTGCACGCCGGCGACAGCGTTCGTTTGCTCGATACGGTCAACCAATTGTCCATTGAAAGCGGTCGTACGTGCCAGGTGCTGGTCGAGGTGAATGTTTCGGGGGACGAATCAAAGCATGGATTTCAGCCCGAGCAGGTCCCCGAAGTGCTGGATCAAGCGGTTCGGTGGCCCGGACTGCGGATTTGCGGCCTGATGGCCATGGCTCGTTGGGGCAGCGAGCCGGACGAGGCTCGATACGACTTCATCGCCCTGCGTCAGTTGCGCGACCGATTGATCGGCACGGTGCCCGACCAGGTCCGACTGGACCATCTCTCTATGGGCATGAGCAGCGATTTCGAAGTCGCGATCGAAGAGGGTGCGACGATGGTGCGGGTCGGCTCCTCCCTTTTCGAGGGGATTGCCGGGTGAAATAGCTCATCAATTTCGCCATCTGCGCTTGATAATCGGCATAATCGACTGAATCTGGACGACCGTTAGGACCGAAACAAAGGGACACCTGAATCCGCACATGCGCGCGCTGGACTGTAACAGTCAGCATGTTTCGGGAGGGCCAGCCATCGGTAAGATGCGATGGATAGGCAAGCTTTGCTGAATGTACTGCTTTTTTTGAGGATTCTGCTTTTGTCGGTCGATCTTGATTTTAGCTTGACGCCTGACTTTATGCTCGATTGGATTATCGCGATGACACAAAACAAAACGATCCTGACCATGGCAGCGGTTTTTCTGATGGGACAAGTTTTCGCTGCATCGGCGTTACATGCAGCGGATGGCTCGGGACGCAGAGCCGGTTTTGCCGGACACGTTTCGACGCCCGGTTTCGCCAGTTTCGACAGCTTCATCCAGGATGACGACGCGCCACCCGATCCGGCCGAAGCCTCCGGCTTTGGCGGCTACCTGGGGGACACGGATGCCGATGGTCCTTGGCCGTCGATGCCGCGAATGAATGATTCCTACCCGGCGAAATCGTCCGGTGGTTGTTACGGATTCGGCAATTCGACGGGTCCCTCGCGCATGTGGGCCAGCGTGGACTATATGATGCTGTGGAGCAAGGGCCGCGAATTACCGCCACTTGCATCCACGGATCCAACACAAGTAGGAACAGGTTTCCCGGGAACGATCCTGTTCGGCGGCGAGAGTATTGGCAATGATCTACGATCGGCAGGCCGTTTCTCCCTGGGTTTCTGGCTGGATCCGTGCGAGCACGTGGGTGTGGGCGGAAGGTTCTTGTTAAGCGAGACAGACCAAACGTCGCTTAATATCGCTTCGAATAATGACGGACTTCCGTTGTTGGCGCGACCATTTTTTGATACCGGTTTACCGCCACAAGATCCGTTGAATGCCGTGATCATTTCTTCGCCGATGCTAGCACCCAGCTCGGGGGCGATACAAGACCGAGCGACGAACGATCTGATAAATCTGGATGCTTACATGCGAGTTCTGCTGTATGAGTTCGACAACCGTCGCCTAGATCTGTTGGTGGGCTACCAGTATTCGGAGATTCGTGACAGCTTGCACCTAAGAAGCGATCGCTTTGCCGGTGGCCCCCCTGGCCCGAATCGTTTCACCATGGTCGATACGTTTGACACCAGAAACACGTTCCATGGGAGCGTCGTGGGGTTGCAGGGCGAATACCAAATGGGAAGGTTGAGCCTGTCGATGCTTAGCAAGTTGGGGGTCGGCAATATGAATCGGAGGGTACAAATCAATGGCAATTCGAGCGTGGCTTCTTTTCCGGGTGACCCTCTTGTTCCCGCCGCCGGCGGGATGCTCACGAAGCCGGTTGATGGCAACCACGGCAACATCGGCACGTACCGGGACGATACCCTTTCGATCATTCCCGAGGTCGAGGTCAAACTGCTGTACGAAGTCTCTCGTGGCTTGGAGTTCTCGCTCGGCTATTCGTTCGTCTACTGGACAGATATCGCGTTGGCGGGCGACCAGATCGATACCACTAACTTCAATGGCTACGTCTGGCCACAAGTGGATCGAAACCATATTCTCGGTCCAGGCACGGGCAACTCGCCGAACTTCACGGGAATTAACGACCTGGGCTTCTGGGCTCAGGGCATGACGTTCGGCGTTACCTTCAAGCGATAGTCACCCGGCCAGGAGTTTCGTGTCAATTAAGCACCCGGCCAGAAGTTTTTTGGCAATTGAGGGTAGCCTTGCACGGGGAAGCAACGGGGTCGGGAGTCGTCTTCGACCAACGATGTGCCAAATGGGAAGCGGGTCGCCCGAAAACGACTCCCGACCCCTTTCGCCCGATTCCACCAAGAAATACCTGGTCGGGTGCTCGGGCGTCGAGCTGGCTGTTTCCCCTCACCACTGAATACTTGCCGCGTCGAACACGGGGCCTTCCACGCACGTGCGTTTGTAGTCCCAACCGCCGTCGGCATCCTTGATCTTTGCCACGCACGTGAAGCAGATCCCAATCCCGCAGGCCATCGGGGTTTCGAGTGACACCTGGCATGGCGAGCCACGGCGCTGGGCCAATTCGGCGACGGCCTCCATCATCATCTCAGGACCGCAGCAGACGATCCGGTGCGGCCCCGGATGCGAGTCCAACACGGACTGCAATACCTCGGTCACGAGCCCGTGGTGGCCGCAACCGCCGTCATCCGTAGCGATGTGAACTTCGATGCCCATGCGTTGGAAATCGTCAACCCCCGCCAGCATGTCGGCCGATCGAGCGCCGTAGCACAGCGTGACCCTCTTCGACGGCGGAAATTTTCTCGGCGGGCAACCGTACTGCCGCAGCCCCAGGAATTCCGCTCCCAACGCCAAGAACGGGGTCTGACCGATGCCGCCGGCGACCATGATTAGATGCTCGATCGGATCGGCCGGGAACCCATTGCCAAGCGGTCCCCAAGCGTCCAAGAACCGTCCTGCGGTCAATTCGGCCATCCGTGCCGTCAGTTTGCCTTTGGCCAAATAGACGATATCCAAATCCGTCGGTTCGCCGTTCCCATCCAACACGGTGTCGTACAAGGCGAAGGCTCGGCCGATCAACGGGTCATTGACGTCGGTCAGCCGCAGCATCAGGAATTGCCCGGGCACGATGCGACGGGCGATGATCGGGGACCGTAACCGCACGCGGTACGTGTCGCGAGCCAGGCAAACGTTTTCGATGATCTCGGCTCGCTGCTGGACGGCAGCATCGGCATAATGCGCGGCATGCAGCGGGCTGAGCATCAAGATTCCTTTCGACCGCCGCGACGCGTGTCGCTGCCGGAACGACCCTTGGCCGACCGACGTTTTCGATCCCTTCCTTCCGGCTGATTCGGCGGATCGTCGTAGGTCAGGATGGTACCTTTTCTGGGCGTTTGCTTCGATGATTTTCGCGACGCCGATTTGGGCTTGGCCGCAGGGCCCGCTTCTGAAGATGCCCCGAATTGCTTGAGCTTCCGGCGAGAACCGCGGCCAATCGATCCACGACTGCCGGGTTGTTCCGCCCGTGCCGGCTGGACGCACTGACGCAAGCTTTGGACCTCTTGCGCGGTCAACGTGCGATACGCACCGCTCGGCAAATCGCCCAACTTCAGCGTGCCCATGGCGATTCGCGTCAGCTTCAGAACCTTGTGCCCGACTCGAGCCAAAATCCGCCGGATCTCGCGGTTACGACCTTCGCGTAATACGATTTCCAGATCCGTACTCTGTTTGTGACGCCGCTTGACGCGCACCGAGGTCACGCGAGCCAAGCCTTCGGCCAGCCGAATACCCCGTCGTAGCGACTGCAACGTTTCTTGGGACATGTCGCCAGCCACGCGAGCCGCGTACGTCTTTTCGACGCCGTATTTCGGATGAGTCAGTTGATTGGCCAGTTCCCCATCGTTGGTGACCAAGATCAAACCTTCGCTGTTGCGATCCAAGCGACCGACAGGGAACAAACGCTGGTCCGATGGCACCAGATCGATCACACGGGCTCGACCGTCCGGGTCGCGATTCGTGCTGACGACTCCCGTCGGTTTGTTCAAGACGTAATAGATCAACTTGGGACGAGGTAAGACGACACCGTCAACTCGGATCTCTTGCCGAGCCGGATCGACTCGAGCCCCCATCACCGTGATCACTTGCCGATCGACCTCGACACGACCATCGCGGATCAATTCTTCGCACTCACGACGACTGCTGATGCCGGCGGCTGCCAAGACCTTCTGCAGTCGCGGATGCTGCGAGACGGACTCAGACGATTCAGCCGACCCTTGTTTGGACTGGGAACGGGGCGCCATTAGCGGAATAACTCGACACGGCTAGAGCCTGGATGCTCGTCGACGGAATCGACACACGCTGCGCCGACCGGTCGCGAACCGTGAATGTAACGCATGGTGTAAGCAATGCCCAGCCGTCTGATGCACTGCGGAGCCCAAGATCAACGCTGCAGCCAATTGTCCCAAACGAATCGACTGCGAACCGGTTCGGCCGAGGGCTTTTGATACTCTCGGGGACGCCCACCCACAACCTCGGGGCCGATGTCCGGCTCGGTGTAAGGGTCATGGAAAGTCGCATTGAGCTGCTGCTGACGCATCGTCCCGGGAGGCCCAAGAAGAGGCTGCGCATTTTGGCAGCCAACAGCGATCGCTAGCACGAAGCACAACAGCCATGCAGATCGGGCGGGTTTCATGTAGGCGGTCCTTGATGCTAGCAGGATTTCAGGATGGTTCCGGGAGCGGGAGTATAGACCCATCCGGAAAAGGGCAGAAGACGAATTTGGCAAAATCACCATTTCCTAAATTTGTGATCGACCCACCATGATTGGTTACTTGATCGGTTCTTCACCAGGGCATCGGAAACCGGTGTGCCGGAATCCGCATAAATCGCATCGCACGGATTACACCAACTCTCTTGGCTCACGATCGGTGAAGTTCGCTGCTTGCCCCGCCGATTCCACCCATCAATCCTGCGGTTCTTGCTCAGCAGACTGGTCTGCCGTTTCTGCGACACTCGCCTCAATTTGGGCCTTCAGGTCCATAATCGTTTCCGGTTCACGAGCCGCCGCGTCCAGCTCGGTCGCTCTGCCTTGGTCTTCGTCTACTGTAGCGGTAGCGGGATCTGGATCTGGAACCCAAGCCATGTCCGGCGGGCCATCCAGAACCATCACCTCCGGAATTTCAAAGCCGACTTGTCCGCTCAGTCCCCAAGCTTCGTAGGGCAGCATCAAGCGGAAGTACTCGGCTTCCACGTCTGGTGACAGAGAGAATTCCAAGTTCCTCGTGACGGTCTGCCCTGGCGCCACTTGCGGCGATTCGGCAGACTCGGTCAAGGCGTCGCGGCTGGCACGAGCAGCGATGGGAGCCTCGTCGGATCGAAAGGCCAACATTGCCGGACGACCGTGTTGCGATCCGGCATTGGCTGCCCATCCCGCGTACTGCAACGGCCGATCGGCCGATCTGTTGGTGATTTCGACCTGAACCACCAACGAACGGTCGGGACTCGGACCGGCGGCGGCCCACCACGCGGCAACCACGTGCAGACGCATATGGTCGCCGACGACTCGCTTCTGCGTTCCTGCGCTGAGCCAGCGTCGGATCGGCGGGAACAAGGGCCTGGCCTGGGCTTTGGCGGCTTGTGAGCCGCTGGGATCGTCCCGGATCGTCGAGACCGGATCCGTCTCGAGATCCGCCGTGGCAGTCGCCGTCGGATACTCTTCCGCACGATCGGCGACCGTCTGAGTCGCCGGCCGCGAACGGCCGAGCAGCAAGACGGCCACGACCATCAATACCAGCAGTACCGCGCTCAATCCCACGATAATCCGTTGGTTCCGCCGCTTGGCGGAAGGCTGTCGTTCCCTGCGAAAACCCCGATCTTCGGTCGCAGAAGCATCCGTCGCGACATGGACAACCGGTGCGGATGCCGGCACGACTGGCCGCTGAGAAACCGGATCGAACCCGACCGATTGCAACGGAATCGCCGTGGGCAGAGGTGTTGTCGGAGGCGCGGGCCTGGCGACCGGCGGCGCTCCGCTGCCCGCAATCGGTGGCGGCCCCGGTTTGGTTCGGGCTTGGACCGTCGCCGGAAACAGACCGCGAACGTTGGCTGCTTTCGTCCACTGGTCCGAATCTGCCAGACGCACGTGGTCTGCGGGCCGTAATTGCCCCTGTTTCGCCAAGGCCCGCAACTCATCCGTACTGAGCGGTCCATACTGTTGACCATCGATAGCACAATACCAGCTTGCCATAGGTGGGCTCCTTGAGGCGATCAGCCGACATCTTCCGAACCGAACACGCTGGCGCGGAATCCGTGATTCGCCGAAGTACGCACCCCTATTGTACCCGAAGAGCAGGTCCGATCGAACGCCATAGGTCACCGCTGGGCGCATGAAGCACCTGGCCGGGTACTTCTTGGGAGAATTGAGCGAAAGGGGTCGGGAGTCGTTTTCGAGTGACCCGCTTCCCATGTGGCCTCGGAACGCCGAGCGGGGGTCCGATCGGGTCCCGCTCAGCGCTCGGGACCCACGCAATCGTTGGCCGAGAACGACTCCCGACCCCGTTGCGTCCCATGCAAGGCTACCTTAGCGGTCCGTCACCACATCGCACAACGGTGGGGAGGCTGCGGAAGGGTCCAGAACCTGGGCGATGGTCAGCCGCGCCAGCGACGCTTCCAACGTCTCATACGCCTTGTCTAATTCGCGGTGCAGGGGACACAACTCGTTGTGCGACTGCAAGCCAAGCGGGCAGCGGCGGATGCGTTCGATCGAGCCGACGGCATTGACCACGTCCAAGATCGTGATGACTTCCGCCGGATCGACCAACGAATACCCCCCACCAGGACCGGACTGCGAACACACCAGCCCCGCTCGGACCAAATCCTGAAGCACTTTGTGCAGATACCGCCGCGGCACCCGAGTCGTTTGGGCAAGCTGGTCGGCCGATTGCCGCTGGTTGGGCAATCGAGCCAGACAGACGACGGCGCGCAGACCATATTCCACCGTTTTCGGCAACATGCTGAATTTTTCCTCCGAGGTGTATTCTACACCTTGACATCGACAATGCAAGCCATAAGATTGATAATTGTACATGCCAACATGTAGAATGTGCCGTTACGGACGGACGCTCAGTGCCGACAGGCAGGAGAGGGCCATGAACCAAAGAGTTTTCGCGAGGTGGCGCGGCGGGTCGACTCGGTTGACTCGCGAACGTCGTACCGTCGAGGCGATGCTGCGCATCTACTGCCGCGGACAACACGGTGGTGCACGGGCGTTGTGTCCGCAGTGCCAAGATTTACACGCTTACGCGGTGGGCCGGATCGAACGATGCCCGTATGCGGATGACAAGCCGGCGTGTGTCGATTGTCCGATTCATTGTTACCGAGCGGATCGGCGACAGGAGATTCGGAGGGTGATGCGTTACGCGGGACCGCGAATGCTGTGGCGACATCCCTGGCTGGCGATACATCACATGCTCACGCGTCCTCGGGCCGCAACCAAATCCAAAACGTGAAATCCAAACAGAACCCATCCGGTTCGTCCGGATGGTAAATCAGATTCCGGGCTGTTGCAGGCGCTATGGGATCGGGATTGCCGTCGCCTCCAAGGCTTCGGAAACCGGGGCCTGCCTGGAATCCTGCTCGGTGATATCGGGCAGGATCTGGTCGATGACTTCTTGAGCCGAGTAAGTGATCTGATCGGGTGGCAGGAAGCGGGTCACGGCCAGCACGTCCGCTCCGGAGGTGATCAGCGGTTTCTCGACGGAACCGTCGGCCACGACCTGGCCCAAGCCCAGATTGCCCAGCAGCGCGTTGCACAGGCATTTGCGGCCCGTGGTTTCCTGAACGGCCCCCCCCTTGTTAACGAAATCCTCGACGGGTTCGGCCGAACATCGCCAGTTGACGGCGCCTGATTCCGTGCGGTAGGCCTGGCGGAGATACCCCAGATCGCAGATGCGCCGACGTTGCTCGTAACGCACCTGCTCGGACAGGGTCCCTTCCAACTCGACCACTTTGAAGGGGAATCCGGTCGGCGAGGCCACCGGGTCCGTCATGACCCGCAGATCGCCCGCCAAGCTGGCTTTCAACACCTGTTCTTTGATTTCGGCGTCCAGGTCCGATTCCTCGCAGAACGCGAACGCCGTCCCCACTTGGACGCCCGCGGCGCCAGCTAGAACGGCTTGGGCCAGGGCGCTGGCCGAAGCGTAACCGCCGGCCAACCAGAACGGCAGTCCGATTTTGCGAATCGTCTCCAGATCCGGGTCATCTCGCGGCCCATAGATGGGCTCGCCCGCTTCGTTCAATCGCGTTCCGCCGCGTGGCGGAGCGTTATGGCCACCGGCTCGCGACAGCTCGACCACGAACCCATCCACACGACCTTCGCTCCGCCGAGCCAGCATGGTCGCCAAGGTCGCTGAGCTGACAATCGCCATGAATCGTGGACGTGCAAGTGACGGTGCTTCGCCACCCATAAAAGCGGCGGGATCGAACGTGGTCCCGAACTCTTCCTCGGGCAAGGCGCCGGCGACGTTTATCCTTAGCGTCGCCGATTCGCCTTGAGCCAGTCGGTCCATCAGGCCGGGGATGGACTTGGGGATCCCCGCGCCCATCATCACCCAGTCCACTCCCGCCAACATGGCTCCGTAGATCGAGGGCAACGTCGGAAGCTGGATCTTTTCCAGGTAATTGATGCCGACTTGGCCATCGTGACCTTCTTTGGCTAGGAAGATCTCTACAAAATTCGCCGCCACCAGCAGTTCTTCTGCCCACCGGCTGGGGTAGATACATGGCATCGGCTTGGGCAAATACGCTTGCCCGTCGGCTTTGCCGCCTGCAACGTAATACCGTTCGACAATCCGCTCGGCCGTTTCGCCCAGCGGGAAGAAGTCCAGAGCACGACGAACGTGCCCGCCCCGGTCGCCAGTCTGCAGGCGTCGCACCATCACGGCATCCAACCCGGTTCCGGAAACGACGCCCAGTTGTCCGGCTTGGGCCACGGCACGAGCCAGTCGCCAACCGGAAACTCCGACTCCCATTCCACCTTGAATGATCGCAGGCAGTTCGTAATTCACAAGATCTTCCTTAACATCAGGATCGGCAGCCTTCGGTTTCGTATTGCGTAACCTCACGCAGGGGTCATCATACCGTTTCGCCACCGCAATGATAGGCTCGTTCGACGAAGAAATCCGATATTCCAGAAGGACGGTGCTTGCAGTCCCATTAGTTCCACCGATGTTCCCAGTGCCCCCAGTCCGGTCGTTCTGCGGAACAGGAACAACCGAAAAGGTTTACCAAGCTTTCGCAATCCGCGCCAATTGCTTTGGTGGTGGGATCACATCTCCCAGCCCGGACGATACTCGCGGACCAGAAATCGGTTGGCTTCCGGGGCGTTGGTGATCTTCATCGCTTGGCTGTCGAAAACGACTCGTTTCCCGGCTCGCAACGCGACGGTACCCAGATTCACCGCGTCGGTGATCGGCCCGGCGTTCAGGAAGCTGCCCGGGGAGGATTCGCCGCCCTTGACGGCTTGAATCCAGGCGCCGCCGCGTCGGCCCACAACGGCGCGCCGCGCATCGGCCGCACGGTCTTCCAGCGGCTCGGCCGGTTGCCCGCTGGTGCGGAATCGCAACGGATTGTCGCCACGGAAGCCGGCCAGGATGGCCCCGTCGTCGCCGACGAACAAGATGCCTTCGCGAGCCAGTTCGACGTGATGGGCTTCCAGGTAATCCGGCAGCCTTGGTTTCATCCCGCCGTCGTACCAAAACAGATCCACTCCAGTCCGTTCGCCCTGCGGCGCGAAACTCAACCGGATGGTGCATGCGGCCGGATACGCCGCATCGTTTCGGACCGGGCGGCTGACGAAATCGACAATCGCGCACGTGTGCGTTCCCCACGCCTCGGCGCTGACGGGCACGCCCAGTTCCAATTCCTCGACAACCGGCCACAGGCTGTAGATTCCCATGTCGGCCATCGATCCGCCGCCAAAGTCATACCAGCCGCGGAACACGGTGTGCGTATAGTGCGGATGGTAGGGCCGATCGACAGCCGGGCCCTGCCACAAATCCCAATCGAATCCTTCGGGAATCGGCGGCCGATCCCTTGGGATCTGTGCGTACTGCGGCCACACGGGTCGGTTGGTCCAATTGTGGATTTCGCGCAGGGTCCCGATTGCCCCTTGACGCACGTGCCAAGCGATCTCGGCGTTACCGGCTCCCGAGCCGTAAGCCAGAAGATGCGTGGCGACCTGCGATTCCCGAGCCACCTGCAGCACGCGACGCCCCTCGGCCAAGCGATTGGCGATCGGTTTGTGCATCAGCACGTGCTTGCCTTGCTTCATGGCTGCGATCGCCACGGCGGCGTGCAGGTGATCGGGAGTCATGACTTTGACGGCGTCGAGATCCTTTTCGGTATCCAGCAACTCACGGAAATCCGCATAAGCGTTACACGCTTTGAATTTCTCCGAGCTTCGCTGTTTCGCGTAGTACGTATCCACGACGTATCGTCCGACCTCGCGCCCGCCCGGACATCCACTTACCCCCTCTCGCCAAGAGGGATCTCCCAGATACGTGCGGATCCGATTCCTGATGCTGTGCCTGCCCCATGCCACATAGTCGTTGCTGTCGGTGTTCGGATCGCAAACCGCCACGATCTGAATCTCGGGCTCGGACAACAACCCACCCAATTCGCTAAAGCCCTGCGTGCCCATGCCGATGTGAGCCAGGCGGATCTTGCTGCTGGGAGCAACATGCCCCGCACCCCCCAGAACGTGCCGAGGGACGATCGTGAAAGCGCCCGAGGCCACTGCGGACCCGACAAAGGTTCGGCGGTCGATACCAGATGACATACGTGCACTCCTTCGAAATCAGGAACTCGATACTCGGCCCTCAGTCCTAAGCGTCCAGCCCGCGGGAAGGAAAAATCCCGTTTGCCAACGATCCGGGTGCCGACCGGGGCTGCTTGCAGACCGCTTGCCGTCGGTCTCGCCAACCATCACAATACCCTCATGGTAAACCAACCGCTACGTATCACCGTGCCCGTTTTTCGCGACCTGAAACAGTCAGGCACGAAAATCACCGTCCTGACGGCGTACGACTACCCGACCGCGCGGTTGGTGGATCAAGCCGGAATCGAGGCCGTGCTGGTCGGTGACAGCATGTCGATGGTGGTCCAGGGCCACAACACCACGTTGCCGGTCACGCTGGACGAAATGATTTACCATGCCGAAATGGTTGGCCGCGCAGTCCAGCGGGCGTTGGTGATCGTGGACATGCCTTTTCCGAGCACGCACCTGGGCTGTCATCAGGCCATTGCCGCGGCAGGTCGCATGCTGAAGGAAACGGGCTGCCAGGCGGTCAAGCTGGAAGGCGGTGCGGCTCAGGCCGAGGTGATCGCCGCGTTATCGGCGGCGGGCATCCCCGTGATGGCCCACGTAGGCTTGCGGCCTCAGCACGTTCATCAGATGGGTGGTTATCGCGTCCAGCGGGACCAGCAACAGTTGCTGACCGATGCGCGGGCGGCGGAACAAGCCGGGGCGTTTTCGATCGTATTGGAGTGCATCCCGCCAGAAATCGCGGCGGAAATCACCCGCACGCTGACCATCCCGACGATCGGAATCGGCGCGGGCTCTGATTGCGACGGCCAGGTTCTGGTGCTGCACGATCTGTTGGGCCTGACCAGCGGATACGTGCCTCGATTCGTCAGGCCCTACGCAGACCTGAAAAGTCTGATCCACTCGGCGATCACCCAGTTTCGCGACGACGTGCGCCAAGGAACTTTTCCGGGCGATGACGAAACCCTGCGCTGAGCGGCCGCCCTTTGGTTCCTTCCCTCGCTACTTACGAAAGGCGTTCAAATGCCCAATCGTTTAGCCAACGAAACCAGCCCTTACCTGCTGCAGCACCAAGAGAACCCCGTGGACTGGTATCCCTGGTGTGACGAAGCGTTACAGCGTGCCCGGTCGCAGGACAAACCCATTTTCCTGTCGATCGGCTATTCGTCCTGTCATTGGTGCCACGTAATGGCCCACGAGAGCTTCGAGAACCCCGCGATCGCCGCGTTGCTGAACGAACACTTCATCTGCATCAAGGTCGATCGCGAGGAGCGCCCGGACCTGGATCACATTTACATGGAAGCCGTCCAACGGATGACGCAGCACGGCGGCTGGCCGATGTCCGTATTCTTGACGCCCGAGCTGCGCCCGTTCTACGGCGGAACGTACTGGCCGCCTGAACCGCGGATGGGGATGCCCGGCTTTGCGCAAGTGGTCGTGGCCGTCGGCGAGGCGTGGCGCGATCGTCGCGACCAGGCCGAAGAGATGGCGAATCGCTTGACCGAGTCGTTGGGCGAACCCGAGGTCGATCAAGCCAGCGGCCGGCGACCGACCGTCGAGCTGCTGGAGACCGCCGCCACCGGACTGCAGCGATCTTTCGATCATCAGAACGGCGGCTTCGGCGGGAGGCCCAAGTTCCCTCATCCGATGTGTCTTCAGTTCCTGCTGCGGCTGGGCCACCGTTTGCAACGCGACGACCTCACCCGGATCGCTCGAATCGGCTTGGACCACATGGCCCAAGGAGGAATCTACGATCACTTGGCGGGAGGTTTCGCCCGCTACAGCGTCGACGAACGGTGGTTGGTCCCCCACTTCGAGAAAATGCTGTACGACAACGCCTTGCTGATGGGCGCTTACCTGGATGGCTTCCTGGCAACCGGCCATCCACAGGATGCCGTCGTCGTTCGCGAAACGGCCGATTACGTCTTGAACTACATGACCGACGCGACCGGAGGGTTCCACAGCGCCGAAGACGCCGATAGCGAAGGCGAGGAAGGAAAATTCTACCTTTGGACGCCGGACGAGGTGCTTGAGGTTCTGGGAACGGAGATCGGCGAGCGGTTCTGCTACGTCTATGACGTCAGCGGTCCGGGCAACTTCGAAGGGAAGAATATTCTGAATCTGCCGAAGACCTTCGAGCAGTGCGCGAAGATCAAAGGCTGGGATTTGGATTCCCTGCGTCAGGAAATGGCCGAGGCGCGGTGCAAGCTGCTGGGAGTTCGCGATCAACGCATCCGACCGGGCAAGGACGACAAGATCCTGGTCAGTTGGAACGCGCTGATGATCGATTCGCTGGCGCGGGCCGCGCGGGTATTGGACCAGGTGCGGTACCACGAGGCCGCAGCGAAAGCGGCGCGGTTTCTGTTGACCGAACTGCGGCGCCCCGACGGTCGGATGTTGCATTGCTGGCGCGCCGGACGAGCCCGTTTCGACGCCTACCTGGACGACTATACGTTTTTGATCAACGCATTGGTCAGTCTCTACGAAAGCGACTTCGACGAATCGTGGATCGAAGCGGCCGTGCCGCTGGCCGATGTCGTGCTGCGACACTTTACCGATCCGGCGGGCGGATTCTTCTTTACCGCCGATGACCACGAACCGCTGATCGTACGGAACAAGGAATTACTGGAGAGCAGCGTGCCCAGCGGCAATTCGATGGCCGCCACCGCCCTGACGCGTTTGGGCCGCCTATGTGGGCAGGCCGATTACCTGGCTGCTGCCGAATCCGCCGTGCGGATCTCGGCCGACATGATGTTGCGAGCCCCGACGGCCATGGGCCAAATGCTGGTGGCCGCTGACATGCTGGTCGGCCCGATGCGGGAAATCATCATCGTGGGCGATCCGCACCGACCGGAAACCGCCGGAGCGCTTGCCGACCTGCGGCGCCGATACCTGCCCAACCAGGTGACCGCGTGCCGAGCCCCCGATTGCGTTGACGCACCAGGCGCGCTGCAACCTGCCTTTCGCGGGAAGACCTTGGTGCAAGCGGAGCCGACGATCTACGTCTGTGAAAACTTCGCCTGTCAAGCGCCCATCAGCGGCCCTGATGCCGTGCCCGATCTATCGACCAAAGCCAGCCGCCGCTAAGCGGCCGTAACTCTTGGTGAAATCGGCGGAAGGGGTCGGGGGTCGTTTTCGGGTAACGATCGTGTGGATCCCGAGCGCCGAGCGGGACCCGACCAGACCCCCGCTCGGCGCTCGGGGGCCCCATGAGAAACTCGGCACCCGAAAACGACTCCCGACCCCTTCCCCGAAACGCGACGAACGGATTCGAGCGTGCCGCAGCAACCTGTTGATGGCACGGATTCGATCGTCGCTACGCGACTAGCGTTGCCGTGAATACGCAACCGTGGGTTTCAACCCACGGATGAGAGACGTTTCACGAACGATCCGTCGCGTAGCGACGGTGGAACCATGATTTCGCAGTCCCACACAGATCGCTCGTCCTATCGACGCTGCGCCAGCAAGCTTCGTGCGGACGTGATGACGTGAGATTCGACGCACCCGCGCCGAGAAATCGCCCCTAGGGCGTTGTCCAGGCGAAATCTTGGGGTCGCGATGAGTGAGCGGCACGGCGCTAGCCGCCGGTGGCGTTCAGAATCGGCGGCTAGCGCCGTGCCGCTCACAATCCGCATTTTTCGCCTGGACAACGCCCTAGGGCGAAGGACGCGCAAGAAAAGACCGTCCCCTCTTCGGGACACGAAGAGGGGACGGTGAGGAGGAGGGCAGAATCGACCGTGCTAGGGTTGTTCGAAACCGGTCTGCAACAGTTCTTCTTCTTCCTGGATGATGATCCGAGGCGTGACCATCATCATCAGACTCTGCGTATCCCGGCCGATGCCGACGTTGCGGAACAGCCGGTTGATGTAGGGCAGTTTGCTGAGCATCGGGACGCCCCGTTCGTTGCGTCCTTCGCTCAACCGCTTGATCCCACCCAACAGCACCGTGCCGCCGTCCGGAACGCTGACAGTGGTCGAAACCGTTGTCATGTTGAACGTGGGCAATTGGACCGTGGTACCCGAAATGATATCGCGTTGGTTGTCACGAACCGAACTGCCTTCGTCAGCAGGATCCGCCACGGTGGTACCGGTGTCCGAAGTCCGGGAACCGGTAAAGGTGAACGTATCGACATTGCCGATCGAGCTGAACATCGGCAACAAGGTCAACCGCACAAAGCGCCGATCCGGCGAAACGACGGCTTGAACGCTGAGCGACGTTCCTTCGCTCAACACGACCACCACCGGTTGGTGGGCGGCGGCAAAATCGCCGACGACCGGGATCACGCTGGTGACGAACGGCCGTTGCGAGGTGTCGTTGACGAATCCCATCTGGCCGTTGAACAGCGTGACCTTCGGAGCCTGCAGCACGTTCGTGCGATCATCGCCCTGCGAAGCTTGCAGCAGGAAGAAGACCTCGATGTCGCTGAGGATGGCGAAGCCGAAATCGGCGGCCGTCGCAGCGTCGAATCCACCGAACTGCGGCAGCGCCGCTCCGAAGCTGTTCTGGCGGAACTGGTAGTCGAAATCCACCGTCGGCGCACCCGTCGGGTCCAGACCGAAGGACGTGCTGCGCATTCGATCCCGGATGACCGGGTTCTGACCGGCGATCTGTCCCGAGCTGTCTTCGATGTTGAAGTCGAAGTCGATGCCGATGCGTTCGAAGAAACGGTCGTTCAAGGTGATGAATCGAACCTCGATGGTTACCTGCAAGTCTTGCAGCCGTCGCAATTGGTCCAACAGATCGGCGATCTGTTCGTGGACTTCCTGCGTCTGGCTAATGACCAGACTCAGGTTCGTCGGAAACCCTTCGATCGAACCGGGACCGCCGATCGCTTCCCAGGTCTCCGGTTTGATCGTGGTGGTGATCAGATTGATCAACGTGTCGAAATCGGCCATGGTTGCTCCGCCCATGCCCCCGGGGATCAGGCCCGATGGCATCGAGGACCGGGAACTGGGGCTGGGCAACATCCCCGACGAACTCATCTGAGCCAGCACCGAGGCGTTGGACGGCGCCGCAGGGGCGACTTCGTTCTTGGCCAGAGTCAGCGCGACCGGTTCATACGAAGCGCTCTGACGCACCATCCCCGTGGCGTTCATGGCCTCGCGCAGAGCACCGGGCAAGCCGATGTTGTAACTGGGCATGAAGTTGGGGATGGGGATGACCAGATCGGCCACGTTGTAGACTCGCACGTAGGTATTCGACTCGCGAGTCTGTTCGCTGGTGATCCTCAACACCTCGTTCTGGATGACGTAGCTCAGATGCAACGGTTCCAGGATCAGGTTCAAGGCGCTGCGCAGCGAAATCGGTTCGGTCAAGTTGATCGTGATCGGTTCGTCCGTCGTCACGCCCTCGGCACTCAGTCCGTGAGCGTCCAGATAGACGTTCACCCCGGCCATACGACCCAGGGTTTCGATCACCTCGGAAAGCGGTTGGTTTTGGAATTTGACGTCCACCCGAGTCTTCAGCGACTCTTGGATTTCCTGTTCGGCAGGCGTCAAGCGGGAGCGCTGTTCCCGCAACCATTCACCGCGAGTACGCGATAGCTGTTGCCAGGTTTTCACGTCGGCGAACAGGAGAGGATTTCGATCATCGAAGGGAATCGAAGATTGTTCGACGCTGGTCATCGCGTCGTACATTCCGGCTTCCTTCATCGCTCGGATCGATTCCTGCTCGCGCACGCGCCCCGCAAATCGGCTGGTCATCTGCATGGCGCGGACGACTTCGGAGTACGGATCCAGTTCCCGCGCCTGTCTGGCCAGCACTTCGGCTTCGGCGTGCCGCTGTTCGTCCATCAGATCGTTGAACTTTTCAACCAGCTCGGCCAGCTTATCCTGTCGATCCAGTTTTTCCTGCCGATCTCGTTCGACGCGTTCCAGCACGTTCTGATTCCGCTCGCGCATTTCGATGTCGCCCAGATGCTGCTGGATGTACTTTTCGGAATCATGGATGCCTCGATCGACCAGGGCCACGATTTGGCGTCGGGTGGCCGGATCCAGGGATTCCTGATCGATGCGCGCCCGCAGGTCTCGCAATCGAGTCAGTGAGCCGCGAGGATCGGTGGTCCGCATCCGTTCGCTGGCGCTCAGCTCCTGGAAGACTTCGCGGCTGAGCTGCTGGCGAAGCAATTGCTGCTGGGAATCGATCTGTTCCAAAGGATTATCCGATGGGGTTGGCTCGCGAGGCGTGGCGACGCGCAACAACGTCAACTTGTCGCGCAGGGACTGCCGTGTGGCGGAATCCAACTCGGCTTCATGCTGCCACGCTTGCGTGAACAGCTCGAGCGCTTCCGACTGCCGCTGCTGTTCGAGTGCGGCCACCCCTTTCGCGTACAGTTCCCTGGCCGTGTCCCCGTTGCCCGCGATGGGTTCCGACGAGCTTCGACCGGACAAGGGCGCGGTCAGGGCTTGAGCCGTCGTTGTCCGCGACGGGTCTTCGTTCGGCCGATAGACGCCCGTCGTCACAGGATAAGGCTGGCCGGCGGCGTCCCCGGCATGATAGGCTTGACTCACCCCGGAGGGCGTCGAAGACGGAACCATGCCCCGGCGCGTCATGGCGCTTTGAATCTCCATCAGCAAATGCTCGGGCCGCGGATCGTTCGCGTGATACATTTGGTCCGGGACATCGATCGATCGTGCCTGCTGGGCCAACTTCAGAGCGTTTTGCAGATCGCCGCGATCCATCGAGGCCCGCGACATCGCCATCAGGCGCAAGGCTTCTTGCTTGCGGCCCTCGGCTGACATATCCGGAAGGCGTCGCGGGGTTTGGCCGCTGGGACTGTCCGTAATATAACCGTATTGACCGGGCGGAGACGCCGCGTCACGCGCTGGTCCCGACACGGTCGGCAACAGCTCGCGAGGTGCACCCAGTTGATTCGGATCGGTGACCACGGAGGATTGGAAGGCGCTGTTCCGCTGGTTCCTTTCGCTGGGTACTGGCAACCGTGGGCCGCCTTGCGTTGCATCGCGAAAATCATCGGGCCGCGCTTCGGGTGGCCCGGTGGCCGAACCGCCGCGAGCGGCCAGCAGTTCCTCACTGACCCCGGCCTTACGAAGTTCGACGGCCAGCGTTTCGGGAGAAAGTTCGCCCGGTTCGAAACGGGCGCCCGTCCCCATGGCTCGCTGACGCCAAGCGACGGCGCCGGCCAAATCGCCCTGTTGCAAGGCCACGCGAGCCCGCTCGAGATAGCTTCGAGCCACGCTCTTGGCATCACCCGCCAAAGTGGGCAGTGCCGCAGTGCCCGAACCGGACCCTGACGCCGGGTGGGCCGCTTGCAGCTCTCGAAGCGACTGGCGAGCCTTGGCGGGGGAATCGAGGAAACGTTCATGCAAGGGGTCATGCCGGACGTTCAGGCGTTCGGCACGCTCGATGTACGTTTCCGCCAACGCAAAGTCATTTTGGCTCATCGCCTGGCGCGCCATGCGCAACAGACGCTGAGCCTCGTCCCCGTCGGCCGCAGCCGACGCAGCCGATGCTTGCGAAATGGCGAACATACTGGCGAGAAAGTCCGCCGACGCCGGCGAAGTCGCCGGAATCCCTTGACGGACTGGGACTGTCAGCCATGCGGCTAGACAGCCTACGAGTAGGAAGGCGGTCGATCTCAACTTGCTTCTCCTTCTGCGAGATGCGTACTGACCATCCGTCCAATCCATCGCCGGGACGGGTTGGTGGTACATGACGGCAAGCCCATCCAAAAAATTGATGCCGTATTGCCGGGATGA
>SKKK01000441.1 GCA_007121535.1 Planctomycetaceae bacterium
CGTCGGCCATGGCGGCGTACATGTAGGCGGCGCGGACGGCGTGGCCGACGGCCTCCCGCTGCTCGGCCACCGGCAGGTGGTCCTGGCCGTAGGTTCCATACAGGCCGCTCTTGCCGTCGGGGCCTCGCCGCCCCCGCCGCCCGCGTTGCTCGAGGAAAAACCGGGCCTGGTCCAGGTACCGCCGTTCGCCCGTCACCCGATACAGTGCGCACAGGCCGATTTCGATCTGCTGGTGACCGGGGGGGTCGGTGCGGCCCTCGGGACGGAACACGTCGCAGATCATGTCGGCATTCTTCCGAGCCACGTCGAGGAGGGCCGCGTTGCCGGTGAGCTTGTGGTGGGCCACGGCCGCGTCGTACAGGTGGCCCACGCAGTACTGCTCGTGGATCCACGGGATGTTGGTCCAGCGTCTGTCGGGCTGTCGCTCGGGAAGCGAGTAGTAGGTGAACAGGTATCCGTCCTCCCACTGGGCGGCGGCGATGACGCGAACGAGGCGTTCGAGGTAGCGCCGCAGCTCTTCATCAGGGGCGCCGTGGAGGGCATAGGCGGCCCCTTCCATAATCTTGTACACGTCGGAATCGTTGAAGGCGGAACCTTGGTGCTCGCCCGCCTGCAGCCCGGCCGCCCGCTCGAAATTCGCGATTCGTCCCGTCGCCTCGCATTGCTCGAAGCAGTGGGGAATGGTCACCCGGCGGCTGGTTTCCAGCCGGGGCGCCCAGAAGTCGTCGGCGACTTCCACGTTGTGGAAGCGCACCGGCGCGATGGGGTAGTCGTGCGGGAGCGCGCCGGCGTTTTCGTCGCCCCGGAGCACGCCGGCAGCGGGCTCGACTTTCAGATACACGGAATGGCGCTCGGTGCCGAACTCGAAGAACGGTTTCAACTCCAGGCCGTTCGTGCGGAAGCGTAACGTGCCGGGGTCGCCCTCGATCGACGCCCCGGGGTCTTTCGCATCGAGGGTGACGCGGCGCCAGTCGGGCAGGGCGGCCGACTCCTCGACGGCCAGCAGCACCGGTCCGTAGAAGAGGCTGGCCAAGTCGGGACGATCCATTACCCGCTTGAAGCGAAACGCGAACGGAAAGCGCAACTCGACCGTATCGCCGTCCGCCCAGTTCCGGTCCAACGCCAGGTAGGTTCCCGGCTCCACGTCGAGAGCCTGCGCTTCGCCGTTGACGGTTATTGAAACGTCGCCTTCCACCCAGCCCGGAATGCGCACATGCAGCGCGAAGCGCCCCGCGCCTTCGACGGTCAAACGGACGGTTTCCCCATAGGGATACCGCGTGCGCTGCCGCACGGTCACGTTCCGTTCGCGCCAAGTGAGTGTCGAAGGCACGTAGAGGTTCACGTACAACGCCGAGTGGTCGCGGCTGCGGAAGTAGATGGAATCGTGCAGCTTCGTATTGCTGTCCAGCGCCGTCCCGTTGCAGCAGGTGAAGCCGGTCATGTCGGGGTTGCCGAAATGCTTCCGGGCGCCCGGATTCAGCGGAACGTGGTACGTGTTGCCCGCACTGTCCAGCGCCACCGACGCCAGGATGTGGTTATAGAGCGCTTGCTCGTAGTAGTCCATGTACCGGCCGTGGGGATGGTAGGCGAACAGGTCGCGGGTGAGCTTCAGCAGGTTGTAGGTGGCGCAGGTTTCGTTCTGGCCGCCCTCGGAAAAGCCCTGGGCGAACAGGTGGTCGGGTTCGGCCGTGTAGCACTCGGCGTTGTTGGGAACCCGCGCGCCGGCCACCCCGCCGATGCTGTACGTGTAGCTGTGATAGGAGAGGTTCCAGAAGTTCTCGGCAATCCGGTAATAGCCGGGCTCGCCCGTCTGGCGGTAAATCTGGAGGGCTCCGATGATCTGGGGAATATGCTGGTTCGAGTGCCGGCCGCGGATGGTGTCGACATTCCGGGCGAGGCCGTGCGGGCGGTCGGCGCCGCCGTAGAAGAACGCCAGGTTGTCGAACAGGCGGGCGCCGTCGATGAACCGCTCGTCGCCGGTCGCGGCGTGCAGCCTGGCCATGACGGTGTTCATGCCGCCGTACTCGCCGGCGATGTACCGGTTCCACGTGCTTTCGAGGGTCGCCTCGTCGAGCGCCTTCAGCCGTTCGTAAACCCAGAGCCCCATGCCCCGGGCGACGGCCAGGGCCTTTTCGTCGCCGGTGACTTCGTAGCAGTCGAGCAGGCCCTTGAGGATCTTATCGAGGGTGTAATACGGCGCCCACACCTGGTTGTTGCTCCCTCCGTAGGTCGCGCCATGTTCGAGCATGATGAACTGGTCGGGCGGATACGCGCTGATGAAGCCCTCGCCCCAATTCCAGTAGTCGGTGCGGATTCCCTCTTCGGTGAGGTCGGAATCGTAGCCGTCCTTGCCGGGGCCGGGCGGGACGGCGCGCGGATCGGCCGTGAAGGGGCCGCCTTCCTCGGCCGGGCGACCCGACTTCCGCGCCAACTCGTAAAGGGTCTCGACGCAGTAGTCGATCTTCTCGCGCAGCGCGGCCCGGGCGGGTTCGTCGCCGGCCGATCCGGCGTACGCCTGCGCCAGCGCGGTCAGGTAGTGGCCCGTGGCATGGCCGCGGAGCCTGGTCGTTCGGCTGTCCCACAGCCCAAGCGGTCGGGCGCCCTCGGGCTGCGGCTGCCCGAAGGCATCGCGAAACATGTACAGGAACCGGTCGGGCGAGCCGGCCAGGAGCCCCCGGACGAACTGATCGCGGTTTTCCATGAACCGGGTCTTTTCGCCGCGGTCGTCCTGTTCCAGGACGACGTCGCTCAGCGGGAACGGCTCCAAGGCGCGTTCCGGCCCGGCGTCCTTTCGGGCACGATCGGCGAGGACGACTCCGGCGACGGCCGCCAGGTCGGCGCCGTCGACGGTTCGCGGGGGAGCCAGGGGTTCGTCCGACGCCTTGACCGTCACGTGGGCCTGGGGGCGCAGCGCGGTGCCGGGAACGGTTCCGGTGACCGAGTAGGTTCCCGTTTCGAGCACCGCCGCGTTGTCGGCCGGCGCCGGCCAGACGACACGAACCGGCGGCCCTTTCCGCCCCCCGTCGTATCTAGCGGGCAGGTAGAAGGGCAGATGCGGCAGATGGCCTTGCCAAGTGTCCACGTGCAGGTCGGGCACGCTTCCCAGTCCGGCCGCCAGTGCCCACTTCCAACGATACACGTCGGGCTCCGGCGCCTCGTCGCTCTCGTCTTCCGCGGTACGCGATGCCCGGCGATAGATTCGGCTCACGTCGTCGTCGGTGAGCCCGACGTTGTAAAGGCGGACATCGTGCAGGGCGGCGTCGAGCCCGGCGGCATCGGGCGCCCCCCCAAGGTACAGGCGATTGGCCTCGGCGTTCTCGAAGTCGAACACCTCGTCCATGGCCAGCCCGACGCCCTCGACGCGCCCCACCCGTTCTCCGTTCCCATAAAGGCGGATCGTCTGCTGCGAGGCATCGAACACCACGGCCAGGTGGATCCACTTTCTCCGCGGCATGCGGACATTGGGGGCGGCCGCGCGATGGTCACCGGCCGGGCCGGCCAAGCGAGCATGCAACCCGGCGTTGCCCTCGCCCAACCGGGCCGTCAACCCCCGCGTTTCACCGGAACGGAAGTCGAACAGCAAGCCGCCGTCGCCCTCCGACCGCAGAAACCACCAGCCGGTCACCGCCAGGGAGTCGGCCCCGGCAAGCGCTTGGCCGGGAAGGCGCAGGTAGCAGCCGCCGTCGCCGCCGGGCAGCGACAGGACGGTTCCAAGACCGGGATCCTCGGCGAACGCATCGACCGCGTCCTCTTGGCCGGTCTCCCGGCGGGCATTGAAGCCGTTTCGCGAGGCGTCGCGCAAGTGGCCGTCGAAGAGGTAGCGGGCAATCAGGGCCGTTTCCCCGATGCCGTCGAGGATCTGATCGCCGCCCGTCTCGCCGCGGGCTGCGGCCATGCTTAACATTCCCATGCCGATAAACGACAACGTCACTCCGATTCTCATGGTAATCTCCTCTTTCGGATGATGGAACAAACCATTATCCCCTACCGCGACCACGGGCAGAAGCCACGTTCGCGCATTTCTACCACGTGATTTATGACTTGGCGGCTTTTCAACGGAGCCGGGCTGCCGATTAGCTTTATTGGGTGCTGGCGCATGCGCAAGACGGTCCATAACTGCCGCCCGTCCGGGGGGCTGTGGGCGATTGTTGCGCACAATCGAGAAATTTTTGCGCAGTATTGACTTGTGCTTTTTGTTCCGGCTTGGGACAATGGAGGCATCATGGGGGTTCTGGCGCCGAGGGCATTGTTGAGAACGACCGCTTTGGATGCCATGGCGCGGCGGACACCACGATCCGGCCCAGCCGCAGACGGGCTGGCTCTCCGACCCGATGATCGCTAGGCTGAAACAGCGTAACGCGCGGCATACAGCATACTCATACGACGGGCGGTAGCGAGGAGCGTAACGATCCGGCCGCCACCCCCCCCGAATGCCCCCGGCTTGCCCGGGCGGATCGTGGTACCCGGTTTGTGGTGCGGTTCCCTCACCTCCGCAACCTCGGCCTCGACCATTCCCCGCAGTTCAATGCCTCTCGAAGGTGGTTCAACGCGCACCGGTAGCGGGAGGTTACCGTCCACAGCGGCGCGTCCAACGCGTCGGCGACCTGCTGGAACGTCAGCCCGGCGTACAGGTGCAGGGCCACCACTTCGCGCTGTCGCCTGGGCAGCGCCCGCACCAGACCCCGGACCAGCCGGCGGTCCTCGCCGGCTATCAGCTCCTCCAGCGGTTCCGGGCATGGATCGGCTTCCCGGTTGCCGAGCCCTTGGGCGCCCGCTGCCAACGCGCGCTTCTGGTCGATGGCGGCGTTGCGGACCGCGGCGAAGGCATACGCCACCTGGTCGCCGTTGGCCCGCCGGCCGGAAGCGCAAAGCCGGCAAAACGCCGTTTGCACGGCGTCCTGCGCTCGGTTCGGGCAGTTCGTAATCGCCACGGCCATGGCCAACATCTCGCGGCGATGCCTCCGGTAAATGCCCTCAATATCCGCCTGCATGGCCGTACCCATCGAAAAGGTTGCCGTTCGACCGGCCGTTTCGGTTTTGGTAACCGTTCACGGGGGACTGTCCCGATTTTCGCCAGCGGAGAAGGTATTCCACTCGAAGAACGCTCTTTCGCCGCGAAAATGGGACTGTCCCCTTCGGTCACCGTCTAAAGCCGGCACTCGAACCGGGCCGGTGGCCGTTTCAACTGGAAGTTCGTTCCTCGATCCGCAACCGACGCATCCATCGCCAACCCTCCGGTTCCATGTTAATCGAAGACAAACGAAATTACGAGTGTCTTGTATCGTGTTCTCCTGCGTGCCCTACGCGCCGGCGGGCGAAGGCCGCTCCCCATCTGCTGCCCCTTCACGCCGCCCGGATGCCCCCGGCTTGCCCGAGGGAGGCTCACGTTTTTCGCTACCGGTAGCGTAGCGAAGAGCGTAACGACGGGCGATCATCGCCCGCAACCCGCACCGCCCCCACCTGGCAAGCCTCTCCGAGAACGGGCTGCATTATTCCCTGGACTACAAGGGCGTCCATTTCGTGCAGCTCAACGAATACGCCGGGCTCGACGGCGATCAGCGCTATGCCGGGAACCGCGACTACAACCGAAAAGGCCAGGCGTATGGAAATCCGGCGGAAGAAAGCTTGCAGTTCCTGAAGCAAACGCTGGCGGAACACGTGGGCGACAGCGGACGCCCGGTCATCGTCTTCCAGCACTACGGCTTCGACGGATGGCCGTTGAGCCCCTGGGGCGATGAATTGGCCTAGTGGACGGAAGAGCACGCGCTGAGGTTGTGGGAGGCCATCGAAGGATACAACGTGATCGCCGTGATGGTGGGCCACGACCATTCCCACAACGTCATGCGATGGAACGGTATTCCCGTCTATCACATGGACGCCGTGCGCGGGTTTGCCGTCTATCGGGAAATTAAAAGTGTCCGGTACTTTCGGGGGGCTTGACCGAATGGGTTCCCGTGCGTTATGCTACACTGTGCCGTTCTTCTGGGGTGCTTGGTGCGCCTCAGGCCCGTGAACGGTTACGAAACAAAGGAGCCCCATTTTTCCTATCCCTAGGGGTGGAAGAGAGAGATTATGAAAACGAATCCTGAGAAGACGACATTGCAGATAACGAAGCGATGGATTGCGGCGCTTGCTGACACAAGCATGATAGTTGTGCTAGTTGCCGGCCTGTCATCAAGAGAATCGGCTGTAGCTGCTGAACCTGGATCAGCCGGGCAGGCCGCTCGGCAAAGGTTGACTGCCTGCGATGATATTATCAAGGTAATTGACATAGCGCCCGTGTGGCCGGGGCATCCGGTAGGCTTTGATCTGTTGACCGCGGGGGGGCGGCAATACGTGGCCTATTATGATGCTGAACGTCAGATGACCATAGCCTCGCGGGCACTGAACAGTAAAGAGTGGGACATCGTGAAGTTGCCCGAAAGAGTGGGATGGGACAGTCATAACGGGATCAAGATGACGATCGATGCCCACGGACATCTGCATGTGGTGGGGAACCACCACAATCATCCTCTGCGCTATTTTCGAACCGAAAAAGCGGGGGACATCCAGACGCTTAAACGCGTGCCTGAGATGGTTGGCCGGGATGAAAAGCGGATAAGCAGTGAGCGGTGGTGGCGGGGGCCGAACGATACGATGCTGTTTGCCTATCGCGATGGAAGGAGCGGGGATGGCCGCAACATAGTGAATATATACGATCCCGACAACCGCCGCTGGGAGCGCCTTCTGGATAAGCCATTATTTGACGGCAGGGGACGGAGGAACGCGTATCATTCGAACCCGAAACTCGGTCCGGATGGTAAGTTTCATATGTTGTGGGTCTGGCGCGAGAACCCTAATGCAGAAACGACCCACAGTCTCTCGTATGGGCGGAGTCCTGATTTAAAGCAGTGGGAAACCGGCGCCGGAGAACCGTACAAGCTACCCCTGACACTGGAAAATAGTGGTAAGGTGGCGGATATCAAACAGAGGCAAGGGTTTTCAAGCTGGCGACTCGGGTTTGATTTTCAGGATCGTCCGATAGTTACGTACAACCGTTTTGATCAAGAGGGTAATACTCAGGCTTACGCGGCGCGTCTTGAAGGGGGCGAGTGGGTACAGTATCAAATCAGCAACTGGGACAGCCGATGGGAGTTCCGCGGTAGAGGGTCGATCGGAAGTAGCGTCAGGATCGGGGGGGTTGAGCGTGACGAGCGACACGGGCTGACAGTGAGCATTCAGCACAGGAAAGAGGGTTCCTTCCGGTGGGTGTTGAACGAGGAGAGCCTCAAGCCGGTCAGGAAACTCGATGGCGTTGAGATCCCCGCGGCCATTATGTTGCTGGAATCGGATCATCCAGGGATGAACGTGCGCACGGTGCGGGAGTCGGCGGATGATGGTTTGACTTACGTTCTGCGCTGGGAGACTCTGTCATCCAACAGAGATCGCCCGCGTCCGTCCAGCGAGGTTCCGAAGCCGGAGATGCTTCGCCTCTTCAAAGTAAAACTGGAGTAGCGCCGCGGGGAGGCCGGGGGGAAGTCGGGAAGTCGGGCCGGGTGGCGCCGGGTGATTGCTCACCCGGGGCTCCCACAGACCCGTACGTGCGGGATTACCGCA
>SKKK01000008.1 GCA_007121535.1 Planctomycetaceae bacterium
ATGCCTTTTGATCATTTGATCATTGAACATCGGAGCACGAATATTGAGGCGCGTTCCCATTCCCCCGTAGAGAGAACGAGGGAACGGAACGGTCTGGACGCTCGATCTTGCACTCTGTCGCCAACGTGCCCAGGCACTTTTTTTCTTTCCAAGTAGTCGTTCGAGGAGCCCCGTAGACCTCGACCACTTCCCTGCCGATCGGCACACCCCCCAGTCCACCGGGCTCGGCCGGTCACATCCGATGATCCCATCCATTTTCGTGACAAACTCGCCATCGATTATCTTGCTCACTCTCAGTTGGGAAGCGGAAGTGATGTTGGGAAGTGATGTTGGGGACACAGGTTGTTACAGAGGGGTTTTAGAATACCTCTATCAGCCACATTAGCGGCAAGTCACAGCATTCGTGCCGGGCGAACATGGCACACAGGGGGGTAGCCAGGCTGCGGCAAGCCCACCGAAGCAAAACAATACAGGATCAAACGGTCCTTTTGTGCCCATATCGAGTTGGGTATCGATTGGGGGTCTATGGGTGTATTTAGTACACCCGGATTGGCCAGGATGGCAGCGTACGGAAAACGAGAGACAAGCACTAACGGGTGAATTGAATTTACCACTAAGTTGGCAACTTGTCTTTCGGTGGCATGCCCCGTCTGTCCAACCGGAGGCGGAAGCACCGCTTTGGCGAGAATTCTTGCCTCGACGAACTTGGCCAAGTCGGTCATACTTCCGGTATGAAAACTGCTATTTCCATCCCGGATGATATCTTCGAGGAAGCTGAACGATTGCTGGAACGGCTGCGGATTTCGCACAATCAGCGCGATCCTTGTTGAATGACCCGGCGACTACCATCACCGTCGACCCGATCCGCCACTTTGGTGCATCCGCTGGTTCGCCGATGTGACCAATTCACAAGTTTCTTCCGGTTGAGCCCCACCTGATTGCGTCAGAAGCGCCCCCCGGCAAGGGTTTTACACTCGAACCGCAAGGCAGTTCGAGAGGATTTCCTTTCTTGTCACGTTCAAGGCCCGCGCAACCTGATTGATTAAGTATGTCGGCACCGTTCGTTGTCTTGGGAATGGGATTTTGGTCCCATTCGGGAAAACGATTGCCGGGTGTTTTCCGCCACTAACAAGGCGGGCATCGTAAGATCGTTGAAGTCCATTCAGAAACTCTTGAAGTCGAATATTTCCGAGAATAGCGCGCCCGAAACGGGGTGGGCGCACCCTGTCTGGCCGGTATATCCACCGCGGAATTGGGCCATATGTATCCAGTCGCGAGGGCCTGGAGTCCGGAAACCACCGCATTTGAGATTGAGCGATCGCGGAGCCGAGAAGGACGTCTGCGACGGGGGAGGTTCTAAAAGACCGCGAGAGGATTCGTTGTGCGAGCGACTGCACGCCGAAATCGATGTCTTTGACATGCGCCCGCCATGCGCGGTACGGCGCAGGGGCGGAGTCTGCCATTTTGGCAAGAGCTTTGCGAATGCCTTTGGTTCTCATCGGAGCCCGCAGTTGGATTGCGGTGGCCAAAGCCTCTTCCAGGCAGTCATCGGTTGCGAGACTTGGCACGTAATCGGAGCGAACGTAGAGGTCATATGGGCATTTCCAATCGGGCCTCATCGCGCCTTCCGGCAGATCCTGAACGTTCTCGCCGCGCCAGGATTCCAGGTCCAGCTCCCGGAGAAAGGCGAAATCCTCGACGACGAGCGCGAAGAGTTCAACCGCGGCATGAAATGCTTCATGATAATCCAGAGAAACTAGCATGTCCTTAACGATACTGTCCCAAGGTGCCGCAGGAAGCTCTGCGGCCAAATCAGCGCACGCGCCAAAGAAAACGCGCTCGTTGAAGTAGATCCCGCAGTGGTCAGCACCATAAGAATGAATCGACGCATAAAAGGCGATGGCTTCGAACCCCCGTCTCCTAATCTCTTCCCGCGCGTGTTCGCGCTGGCCATCACCGTACTCACGTTCGTCGGCGGTATCATCAGTCGGTTCGTCCCCGGCCAAATCTGGATCCGCGACCGGGGCGAGGTCGATGGCTCGGGAATTCGTGAGAAGATCCTCTGTGGGTGCCCAGGCCGGTGGGCCTGGAGGCGTCACCGGAGGCACTTCTCCGTGGTGCCGAAACGCGTAAACGGATTCCCAAAGATTCATCCGCGACTCCAATTCAACTTCTCCGTCAAGAAGTCGGCGACAAGCGACACCGGGCGGCGACGAATGACGTCAACCATTTTTCGATACCAGATCGCGGCTCCGATGCACGCGGTAGTCCGCCGAAGACCAAACCAAGAAGGCCGCGATCAATCACCCGAATCAGCGGCACCACGATACCAGTTCCCGCAGTATAACATCCCGTACGTCATCACGATCTTCCAGTATTTCTCCGGATCGGTCTCCTTCAACTTCAGCAGCATCTCGACACGCTCGCACGCGAAGATCATGAGTTCCTTCATCTCATCGTCCGTAATCCGACTGTTTCCAGGATCATCCAAGAGTTCTGTGGAGACTCCTGCGTGCAGGTCTTCTAGCGGCCCATTGCGAACCGCCAATGCCACAATCGCATTCGCTTCATCTCGAATGCTGAAGCCACCAGGGAATTTGGCTTCGAGGACTTCCTTGGGTATCTCAGGAATGTCGTCCATCTTACGTATCACCAACTGCTCTTTCAGCGAACTTCGTCCCTCGGTACCGCCGGCCTGACCAGCCAGCGTGTGAGCAACCGTTGCTCGTGATCGTGGATTGTACCTTGCCCTGTACCCTATTGCCAACATAGGCAATGGTGTGAGCAACCGTTGCTCGTGATCGTGGATTGTACCTGTCCCAAAAACCCTGTCAAGGAAGCAAAATCCCCACAAGCGTTCCCCACTGGATACATCGAGGGGGCAGCGCAAGGCGTTTTGATGAGATCGGATGCTGGGATCGGATGCTGGGGACATAGATTGTTACAGAGGGATCTGATAATACCTCTTACAGACTAACGTTATACCAAAAAAGGTATTTTTGCCGAGCGAAGACCACACATAGGAGGGAAAACATCAGGCTCCCGCGAGCCATCGAAACAAAACACAGTACGGGACCAGAATGTCCCGTTGTGCCCGTATCGAGTTGGAGGTCGGTGGGCTGACCGATTTATGGTGGAGCTTGCGAAACAGCCCACTTTCCGGGGATTCTTACACTGGTTTTACTGGCTGCCCGGCAACGGAATGACAAGAATATGACAGGACAGGAATATGTCATTTTTCTGTCCTGTCATGTTCTTGTCACCGGGGGAGTGCTGAAGGCCGTGTCGGCTCGCATCGACGCTTTGGCAGCTTCGATCGCCTGGTCGGCTTGCCGGGACCGGGGCGATCCCTCTGGGGGTGCCCCGATTACGATCCGGAACGAAGCTGCAGCTTCCGAACAACGTGCATGGGTAAGAACAAGCGATTCGCGTCGTCGATCAGGGGCGTGAAGCCGAATCGCGGGTAGAACCGGCGAGCATCCTCATCGATCGCATCCACCTCGACGGCGCGGATGCCAAGGTGTGTGGCGAGGGAACCGCTACGTAACAACGGACCAATTCCTTGCGGTCCCACTGGCCAGCACGCTGCTTGAGCCATTCGTTCAGACGCTGGTTGCCGCAGTCGAACGCGGTTCGGTCGTGGGACGGCTGCAGAGGTTCGATTTGCCACTGTCGCATCGCGGGGTCAACTTATCTGCCGCGTGTACGCCGCAGCCGCTTCGCGCAGCGCATCATTCGGCTGGGCCTCGATGTCATCCAATAGTGCGAGAAAAATATCGCGATCGCGATTCGAGAGCCGCGTTCGCTCGTGCTGGTCAATCACATCGTAGGCCGACTGCACCACAGTGGCCGCGGCGAATTCGTTGATTGTCTGTCCCAGATGAGTGGCAGCCCGTTCTACAATGGGTCTCAACCTGCCAGGCAGACGAAGGTCAAACGGGACATTGTCGTCCAAGATGGAACTCATAGCAAAGACCAATCACCAAGTCCAAGATGGCTGACCAAAGGCATACAGTTTGCTATTGTAACCGCATTCGCTTCGCAAGAGAAGACGGTCGCTCAGCATCCAGAACATCTGGATGCCCCATGGGGGATGTTGGGGACAGAGATTGCTAGAGAGGGATTTGAGAATAGCTCTAACGGGCTAATTATTGGTCCGAGACAGCATTCGTGCCTGGAGGCGAGCACACAGAGAAGGCGGGAGCCAGACTCCCGCGACCCACCGAGACAAAACACAGTACGGGACCAGAATGTCCTGTTGTGCCCGTATCGAGTTGGAGGTCGGTGGGCTAACCGATTTGTGGTGGCGATTTTGAAACAGCCACTTTCCGGGTATTCTTACACTGGTTTTGCTGGCTGCCCGGCAACGGAATGACAAGAATAGGAAAGGACAGGAACATGTCATTTTTCTGTCCTGTCATGTTCTTGTCACCCGGGGAGTGATGTTGGCCGTGTCGGCTCGCATCCACGCGTTAGCAGCCTCGATCGCCTGCTCGGCCTGCCGCGATTCGATCCACTGTCGCATAGCTGCTCGTAAGACGCTACGGCGAGTGGAATGGTAATCGCTCTGGGGGAAGTCTGGTGGGCCGATCTCGGCGAACCGATTGGCTCGGCGACGAGAAATACCGCTTGGCGATCTGGGTTGCCTCCAGGATGTATGGATCCGCCCGATGCATTTCCCGTAGTTCCAGGGCACGATACCACTCAACTTCACTGGTCATGCGGCGCGTAGGATGGATTCCCGGACCTGCTGGGCGGTTTCCTGATCGCGTTTGTCTCCCCGCATTAGTTCCAGCCAGGTTTGGACCGGAGATGCCCAATAGAACCCCGACTCGTCCCGAGCGTCGAAGTAGAGCGCTTACTCGAACGTCTCGATCAGCTCGACGTTGGGGAAGCGGTCCGTTTCGCGTCCGCCGATCGCGGCCTGAACTCGCTTTGCCTCGGGGCAATAGAGACTCAGCAGTTCCTCGCGTTGCATCGTGGCGTATCCGGCGGTTCGTAGTTCTGCTGGAGCTGCTCGAGGAGTATGTCGGCCTGCAACAGCCGGATTTCCGCATTGCGTCCGACGATCAACTCGTCCTCCAGTTGTTCCAGCGCCTTGGAAACGGTCCCCATGCTCATCGCCAGTCCGTCCGCTAGCTGCACGAACAAGTTGCGCCGGTTCACTTCGGCCAGGATCTCCTGCACGCTCGTGAATCGCGCTGCAGTCAGCAGCAGCAGCTTGGGTGCCATCGACATGTTTTGAGCTTGGCTGAGGCGTTCGTAATGGGCACGCTGTTTGCACAGATGATTGGCAGGACGGGCGGAGCGGGTCCGCCGCACAAAAAAACGCGAGGACATGACGATGAAGAAGAAGACCTTTTTGATGCCGGAAGTCGCTGGTTGCGAGGCCACCGAGTGCGCCTACAACCGCGACCGCCTGTGCCGGGCTCGAGCGATCACGGTCGGCGACGGAAGCCACCCGATGTGCGACACCGCCTTCCATGCCGGCACGCATACACGCAGCGAGACGATCGCCGGAGTGGGAGCGTGCAAGGTAGCACAATGCCGTCACAACATCGATTTGGAGTGCCAGGCGGACGTGATTCAGGTGATTCTGTCGAGCAGCGTTCCGATGTGCGGAACGTTTGAAACTTGACAACGGATCGTCGCTCGGCAGTCGGTGATGATCGGCAAAGGATAACGGTCGCATTTTTTCCCCCTCACCCTGCCCTCTCCCACCGAGGGAGAGGGGATAGACGCACCGGTCCGCCAACCTGACCCATCCCACGAGACTCGACGGGCTTCTGCGATGACATCACCACGAGCTGTGCAATCGGAACAGAATCTGCCGCAACGGTCGCTGTTGCTTGGCATGATCGGCTGGATCGTGTACGATTGGGCGACCAACTCGTTCCCTACCATCGTCGAAACGTTCCTTTTCGCCAGCTATTTCACCGGGGAGGTGGCGCCGAGCGAGACGGTTGGCACCACGTGGTGGGGGCTGACGCTGGGGATCACCGGCCTGCTGATCGCCGTGGCGGCGCCGTTGCTCGGCGCGCTGCTCGATCAGTTGGGAAGGCGCAAGCCGTGGATCGCCGTCCTGACATCGGTCACGGTCGTGGCCGTCGCGCTGATGTGGTTCATCGAACCAGAACCCGGTTACGCCCTCCCGGCGCTGCTGCTGCTGGCGGTGGGAACGTTCAGCCTGCAGCTTGCGTTGGTACTGTACAATGCCATGCTGCCCGCCCTGGCGCCGCCGGAGAAGACCGGGCGATGGTCGGGCTGGGGTTGGTGCGCGGGTTACGCGGGCGGACTGGCCTGCTTGGCGGTGGCCCTGTTCGTCTTCGTCCTGCCCGAGGGCCGGTGGCTGGGCTTGGACCCCGGCCGGTCCGAGCACATTCGGGCCACGCTGCCGATGACCGCCGTGTGGCTGTTGCTATTCACCCTGCCGCTGCTATGGCTGACGCCTGACGCGCCGTCCAGCGGCAAGCCGCTCGGCCGCGCCGCGCGCGACGCCCTGGGGCAACTTCGCGATTCGTTTCGCGCCCTGCGCCGTTATCAGCACATCGTCCGCTTTCTGATCGCTCGGCTGTTCTACGTCGAGGGGCTGACCACCGTCTTTATCTTCGGGGGCGTGTATGCCCGAGGGACCTTCGGAATGGACGCGGCGGAGATCCTGGCGTTCGGCATCGGCATGAATATCGCCGCGGGGTTGGGAGCGCTGGCGTTCTCCTGGATCGACGATTGGATTGGCGGGAAACGCACCGTGACCATCTCGTTGGTGGGCCTGATGGTACCCGGCACGGCCTTGCTGTTGGTCCAATCAACCCTGTGGTTCTGGGTGTTCGCTTTGGTGCTGGGCGTGTTCGTCGGTCCCGCACAGGCCGGCAGCCGATCATACCTGGCGCGGGTTGCCCCGGAGAAACTGCACAACCAGTTGTTCGGGCTGTACGCGTTTTCGGGCAGAGCGGTCGCGTTTCTCGGACCGTTGCTGGTCGGCGGATTGACGCACCTGACGCAGAGCCAGCGCATCGGCATGAGCGCCGTGGTGGGGCTGATCTTCCTCGGCTTCCTGGTCTGGCTGACGGTTCCGCGCGAAGATCAAGTGGCCGCCGAGTAATCACCGTGCTGGCCGACTTCCTTCCATCCTACCACCGCGACCCGTCACGGTCTCGGCGGCTTGATGTCGACATCGACGCCGCCGGGACCAACGCGCACGTCGACGCCGCCGCGAGGGCGCCGACGCTCGATCCCGTAATGCGCGTCAAGCTGTTTCGCCAATTCGGGATCTGCGAAATTCGGCCAGTTAGCACGATCGAAGCCGGTAGCATCCTTGATCTGTTCCTCCGTGGCGTTGAGCACCAGGTTGTACTCATCGCGGTCCGGGACTTTTTGGACGGTGAACGCTTCCCAGGGAACAGCAACCAACGTATCGCCAAATCCCAAGAAGCCGCCGTACGACAAGGCGGCGTACCGCACTCTGCCGCTCCTCGGGTCAATGACGATATCGTCCACCGACCCAAGGGTTTTGCCTTGCGGATTATGGACCGCCATGCCGGTGATCTGGCTGGCGCGCATCGTCACGGCCCGCACTGCCTTGGCGCGCTCTTGCTTGGGCGCCCGGCCAGACTTTTCAGGCGGATCGGCTTCCGCCGCGAACGCCCGGACGCACATCCCGATCGCCAACATTCCAAGCACTACAGAAAAACGTTTCATCGGTCACTCTCCTGCTATGCATGATGAGGTTACAGAGTCCTGAAACTCGTGAAAACGGCGTACCACGTCACCGATCATACAACCGGCCGACGTGGCCTTCCGGCGATCAGGCTGACGATAAACAGCACCAGAAAGATGAAAAACAGAACCTGCGCGATTTGCGATGCTCCGGCGGCGATCCCGCCGAATCCGAAGACGGCTGCAACAATCGCAATGATAAAGAACATCAATGCCCAGTACAACATGGTAAGCACCTCCCTATGGAATGCACGTGTTGGGAAAGCGGCCAGTCCCGCCGAGTACGCCGAATAGTGTTCGAAGGCGCTCGCGCCGCACCGGCCTGCCACTTGTCATCTATCGAACCGTATTCGTGCAAGTGACGTGCCAGATACGGCATTCCCGACCTGTGTCATCTTCCTTCCCTCAACCTGGCGCGGCTGCTTGGTATTGCCGGGCAACGAATTCCCAATTCACGAGGCGCCAGAAACCGTCCACGTACTTTGGCCGGGCATGGCGGTAATCGATGTAGTAGGCGTGTTCCCACACATCACAAGTCAACAACGGAACCGCCCCCTTCCGGATCGGCGTGCCGGCGTTGCTCATCGGCTCGATGCTCACGTTGCCCGCTGCGTCCTTGACCAACCAGACCCATCCCGAACCGAACAGGCTTTGGGCGGCGTCGTTGAACTGTTGTTTGAGCTGATCGAATGATCCGAACTGCTGATCGAGCACGGCCGCCAGCGGGCCTTCCGGTGGGCCGCCGCCTGCCGGCGAAAGGCAGTTCCAATAGAACGTATGGTTCCAGACCTGCGCAGCGTTGTTGAACAGCTTGCCGGAGGCGAGCTGGATAATCTCTTCGAGCGATCTCAGTTCCAACTCCGTGCCCAACAGTAGTTCGTTCAGGTTCGAGACGTACTTGGCGTGGTGCTTGCCGTGATGATACTGGAGCGTTTCAGCCGAAATGTGCGGTTCCAGGGCCGTTTTGGCGAAAGGCAATTCAGGGAGTTCATGGGTCATGACTCGGTTCTCCTAGGGAGGAAGTTGGTTTATCCAAGACTGAGCAAATCGTGCGCCACAGATCCCACAAGCGTTGGGTGGTGCTCAAAAAGCAGTGGCTCGAACACCGGTCCAAGGACAGCGTTCCAGCCGTGCGACAAGCCACCAAGTTCCGACAAAATGACGTGTCAGGCCGACATTCCGACGCAATTCACCGTCGCTGCGCCTTTTCAGAACGGGACGCTCTTTCAGAAAAGGGGGCAGACGCCTTTTCTGACAGAGCCTAGTTCCGCTTGAGCAGTCTTTTGAGTTCGCCTCACGTGCGCGTGTTGATGACATCGTCCGGTTCCAGCCATCCGCGGCGGGCCTGGTCGACGCCGTAGCGGATGGAGTCCAGGCTGCTCGTGGTGTGCGAATCGGTCGAAAGGGCCAGTTTCACGCCCATTTCTTTCGCCAGTTTGCAATGCACATCATTCAGATCCAGCCGGTCGGGTTGGGCGTTGACTTCCAGGAAGCAGCCCCGCTCGCGCGCCGCCTGTAAAGCTCGTTCCACGTCCAGGTTATGCGGTCCCCGTTTCCCCAGCATTCGCCCGGTCGGATGGGCCAGGATGTTCATGTGGGGGTTGTCCATGGCCCGCAGGACCCGCTGGGTCTGCTGCTGGGCCGACAAGTCGAACTTGGAATGGATGGTGATGGCCAGGTACTCGTAGCCTTGCTGCCGGGCGGCCTCGGCCATTTCCTGGAGCGTATGTTTTCCGTCGCTGGCTTTCGAGTGGCAGTGCAGATCGCCGCGCAGATCGTCGCGCGTGATCAGACCGGGCAGCGCGTCTTCCCGGGCCGCCTCGATCTCACCGCGCGCTTCACGCAACTCGGGCGCGATATAGGGCAAGTCGACTTGCTCGTATACCTCCTCTTCGGTTCGGCCGGCGATGCGGTCGTCGCCTCGAAATACGCCGTACTCGTTGATCTTCAGCTTTTTGCTCACGCCGAGCTTGCGGACCGCGATATTGTGCTGCTTCGAGCCGGTGAAATAATGCAACGCGGCTCCGCACGACACTTGGGGCACCACGCGCAGATCCACCTGCAAGCCCGAGCGGAGCCGGACCGTCGATCGCGTGGTGCCCTGCGAGACCACTTCCTGTACTTCATCGTAAGCGACGAAGCGGTCCATCACCGGCGTGCCCCGTTTGCAAGTCACGAGGATATCCAGATCGCCGACCGTGGCCCGGCGACGGCGGTAGCTCCCGGCAAGGACCACCCGCTTGACACCATCGGTTTGCTGCAGGTACGACAAGAGCGACGCTGCGATCTCTTCGACCTCGGCCAATCGTAAACGCTTCTCACCGTCTTGCGATTTCTTCAGTTCTGCAAGCAGCTTCTGCTCGGTCTTCAAGCCCAGCCCTTCCAGCTTCTGAATGTCGCCACGGCCCGCTGCGGCTTGGAGATCGTCGCGATCGTCGATCCCCAGTTCGTCATGCAGCGTCCTGACCCGCTTCGGGCTCAGGCCCGGCAGCGACAGCAACTCGCTCAGTTCGCTCGGGACTCGCTGCTGCAAGTCCTCCAACTGTTGCAGGGTCCCGGTCTCGGCGATCTCCCGAATCTTATCTGCCATGCTCGCACCAATGGCGGGCAATTGGTCCAGTTTGCCTCCTTCGGCCACCAGATCGGCGACGTTTCTCGGAAGACTCTCGACGGTTCGGGCCACCTCGCGATAGGCACGCACCCGAAACGCGTTCGCGTGGTCGATTTCCAGAAGATCGGCAAGCGTGCTGAGGATGCGGGTGATGTCGGTATTGTGAACGGGCATGGTAGGTTCTCGGTCGTGTTATTGTCGAAAAGGACTATGGGGTAAATCGCATAAGCACCCGGCAAGAGTTTCTTGTCGACTATGGTAGCCTTGTATTGGGGACGCACGGGGGTCGGGAGTCGTTTTCGGTCAACGATCTACCACGTGGAACACGCTTCCTCTGAAAACGACCCCCGACCCCCTTGTGTCGCGCAAACGCGAACGGGCAACGTTTTCGGCCATCGAGCAACCATGTTGACGTGGCGGCTGTCCCTTCATTTGACCCGTTCCTGGCCGTCCCATCCGGCGACGCCCACCAACGGCACAAAGCGGACGTCGCCCAGCTTCTCCTGTCGGTAATCGTCTTCGGCGATCCTTCGCACGCGGATCAACTGCTGCTGGGAGAGGTCGCGGCCGACAGGCATCACCAACCGGCCGCCAATCGCCAGTTGCTCGCTCAACGACTGGGGGACGTCCGGACCGCCGGCGGTGACGCTGATCGCCTGGTACGGCGCGTGTTCCGGCCAGCCCCGCGTCCCGTCGGCGTGCAGGACGTGCACGTTGGAAAACCCCAAGGCCTGCAACCGCTGGCGTGCCATTTCGGCCAGTTCCCGATCCCGTTCGACGGTGTACACTTCTTGAGCAATCACCGCCAAGACCGCTGCCGCATATCCGGATCCCGCGCCGATTTCCAGAACCCGGTCCGTGGATTCCAGCTCCAACTTGGCGGTCATCAGCGCCACGATGAAAGGTTGAGAAATCGTCTGCTCGCGGCCGATCGGCAAGGCCGAATCGTGATAGGCGGCCGCGTGCAGTTTCGGGGGTACGAACGCTTCGCGCGGAACTTGACGCAGGGCGTCCAGCACGGCGGGATCCCGAATCCCCTCTCGTTCGATTTGTGCCACCAACCGTTCCCGCTCGTGGCTCCGGTCCGTGTTGTAATCATTCGTCATGGAATTTGCGCTGTGCAATTCTCATGCCGCAAGACCGTCAACATACGACAAGTCCTCAACGCACACGAACTTCGTTTCGTCTCTGCGGTACTGCCAATCACGATGATCGAGCGGAAGGGGGTCGGGAGTCGTTTTCGGAGAACCCGCTTTCCATCTGGTAAATCGGTGCCCGAAGACGACTCCCGATCCCGATTGCGTCGCTCCTGCACCCGGCTCAACGGCACCGTGCCGTCAATCGGCGCTAATGTGGCGGCAGGCGCGGCGGAGCACTTCCAGCAGTTCTTTTGCAGAGACTTGCTTGGAGACGTAGCCGTCGGCTTCGGCTTCCCGCATGGCACGCTCGACCGACTTATCCTCCTCCAGCGACAGCCCGATGACGACCACGTCGGGCTGCCGTGCTTTGATGCGGCGCGTGGCCTCGAAGCCGTTCATCCCGGGCATGTTGACGTCCATCAGGATCACGTCCGGGCGGAGCATCGCGGCTTGATGGACGGCTTGTTCCCCATCGGCGGCTTCGCCGACCACCGTGATGTCGGGCTGACGATCGAGCAAGCGGATGAAGCCTTCGCGGACCACGGCGTGATCGTCTACAATCAACAAGCGGAGCGCGGTATCCTTCGGTCGCTCTTGGCTGCGGCCAGGCGTCTTAACGCGGCGGACCGGCGATGCGTCCAGCGGCGAACCGTCCCCTTCGGCAATGGGCAGCACGATCCGAAAACGAGCCCCGTCACCGGGGGCAGCCCGGAATTCCAGGCGTCCGCCCAGCGCCTCCAATCGCTCGCGGATGTGGAACAAGCCGAAACCCTCCGGGTGCAGCAGATGAGCGTCCAGAATCTGCGGGTCGAATCCGTTGCCCCCGTCCTGGACCTGGACCAGAAGCGTTCCGCTGCGGGCAAAGATGTCGACGCAGGCTTGCTTTGCGCCGGAGTGCTTTACCACGTTGAACAGCATCTCCCGAACCGCCTGAAAGACGAACACGCGGATGTGCTCCGGCACGGGCGGAATGTCGTCGTCCGTTTCCACCGTCGTCATCAGACCGTGCTTCTCGGCGCACCAAGTACCGAGCCACTCGAGGATCTCGGTCAGCGTTCCCATCTGAAGGATCGGCGGACTGAGTTCCTGCATCAGGTTTCGCGACGTGGCCGCGCACTCCTGCAGCAACTGGTCCATATGCTGGACATGCTTCTCCCGCTCGCTCTGGTCGCCGCTCAGGACCACCTGCAGGCGGAACCTGGCAGCGACCAGCAATTGCTGCAGGTTGTCGTGCAGCAGCCTGGCCAGTCGCTTCCGCTCGCGGTGCTCGGCCTCGTTCAATTCGGCGGCCAGCCGTCGCAAGGCGCGGGCCCGCTGCTCGACAACAGCCGTCCGCTCGGCCACCTGTTGTTCAAGCGTTTCGGTCAGCTCGCGCAAGGCCACCTCGGCCCGAGCTCGTTCGATCTGGGGGAAGATGCGGTGCGACACTTCCCGCAACACTTCGATCTCATCTTCCCGCCAATCGCGGGGCGTTGGGTTCGTCACGGTCAGATAGGCCACCCATCGTCCTTGCCGGAGGAACGATACGGCGATGAACGCTCCGATCTGCAGACGGGCGAAATTCGCGGCATCCGTGTGGGGATTGCTGCTCGTATCACAGACGACAAAGGTTTCGCCGCGCCGGCCGGCCCGGAGGAACTCGTCCGTCAGGTAATCCGCCAGCCGATAGGTCTGATTCAGCCGCGGCACGCCGTCGACCGCCCAACCGAGCTGAACGCTCACCTCGCCTCGGCTCTCGTCCACTTCATTGAAGTAGCAGCCCGAAACGCCCAAGTGTTCGGTCACATGCTTGCCGGCCACGTGCATGATCTGCTCCGGGTCGGACTGGAGACGCAAGGCGTCGCTGACCCTCAGCAGGAAGGCTTGCCGTTCTTCGCTGGCTTGCAGCGCCAGCTCAACATTCTTCCGCTTGGTGACGTCGGAAAACAGCGCGGCTACCCGCCGCTGCTCCGGGTCGCCGATCCTGAAAGCGTATACCTCGATCCATCGCTTGAGCGCCTCGCCGTAGCGGCTCACCCGGACCGGCTCGCCGGTCATGGCCACTCGGCCGTAGATCTCGAACCAGTGGCGGTCCTGATCCGGCAGGAATTCGCGGACGGTCCGCCCGACCGCGCCCGTCAATCCCGTGTGCCTCTCGAACGCCTGATTGCACTCGACGAACCGGTAGTCGACCGGGACGCCCGCATCGTCGAAGATCATGTCGAAGGTACAGAATCCCTCGTCGATCGAATCGAACAGGGTGCGATACTTCTGTTCGCTTTCGCGCAGAGCCTCCGCCGCCCGTTTGCGTCCGATCACCAACGCCGCGTGGTTGGCGACGGTTTCCATCAACTCAAGCTCGTCGTTTGCGAATGCATCTCGGGATCGTGAGCCGAAAGAGAGTGCGCCGAACACCCGGCCTTGCGGATCGCGCAGCGGATGGCACGCGTAAGCCCGCGCCCCCATGGACTTCACGAGTTCGTTGCGGGGGTCACCCGTGTCCTGAACACACTCGGCCACGATAGGCTGACCGTCGCGGGCCACACATCCGCACACCGCCACACCGTAATCCAGCCGCGAGATACCGGCAACGGCTTCGTCAGGAATGCCGCTACAGGCGTTCAGCAACAGGCAATCCTCTTCCTGGTCGACGACATAGTTGAGGAACAAATGGCAGCCAAGATGCTCCATCACTCGTTCCCCCAGCGATTGAATGACAGCTTGTGGAGCATCGCTGTACAGGAGCTGCGAGATGGCGTCTGCTAGAATCTGCGCTCGCTCATGGCTTCTTCTGAGCACCTCCTCGGCCTCTTTGCGGGCCGTGATGTCGCTGGCTGTGCCAAACCATTCGACGATCTCGCCCTGTGCGTCGACGATGGGGATCGCACGCGAGTAAGTCCAGCCGAGCGAACCGTCGACGCGGATGACACGGTGCTCCACTTCAAAGTCGCTCTTGTCGGCAATGGCCCGATTGATCGTGTCCAGTACCCTCGGCCGATCGTCGGGATGGACGCACTTCTCGAGCCATGAACGGCTTGACTCGACGGCATCGGGAAGGAATTCGCGACCCTGGAGCAGGCGGATCTCGCTCCAGTCGCGGCTGATTCGGTAGACGATATCGGATGTTGCGCTGATCAACGTGCGGAACTGCTCTTCGCTTTCGCGGAGCGTCCGCTGCGTCGCGGCCCGGTGGTCTTCCTGGTACCGGCCCTCGCGCTCCGCGATCACCTTCGCCGTTGTTTCCAGAATGGTCAGCAACACCCCGCCTATTCGCCCGTTGTCGTCGCGCACGGGGCTGTAGGTAAGCGTGAACCTGGCGTCCTCCAGAGCGCCGGAGCGTGTGGTCGGGAACGACTGGTCCTCCAACAGCACCGATTCGCCACGGCGCAGCACCCGTTCATAGATCGGTCCGTTGACATGCCACACCTCGGGCCAGCACTGCCGCGTCGGCATGCTGAGTGCTTCGGGGTGTTTCCTGCCGACGATCCTGGCGTAGCCGTCGTTGTAGATCTGGATCAAGTCCGGCCCCCAGAGGACGATCATCGGCAGCGGATGCGCCAGCAGCATATCGATCAGCGTGCGGAGACTGCGCGGCCAACGATCCATCGCCCCAAGCGAGGTCGTCCCCCAATCGAGCGCGCGGATTCGCTCGCCCATCTCGCCGCCAAGAAAAGCCTGAGGGTCCGACGGACCCGTTGTGTGTTGGTTCAGATTCATGGTCCACCACCTCCGTAACCTGCATCGGAACGATTGCGTTGCCTGAGGCGGTTCGACAACACAATCCTGCATTCTATCGGTGTGCCGATACCATGCAATCCCACACCGCCACCGGTCGTCCCGAAGCGTCTGCGGTCTCACACTCGCTGTGCCGGCCCGCTGCTGAACGGCTCCTCTGGTCGCTTTTCGGATTGCTGCTCGGATTGCTGCTCGGATTGCTGCTCGGATTGCTGCTCGGGTTCGTGTCCCAACCAACCTGCGACCAGGGCACTGCCGGTGATGAGCATCAGGCTGTGGGGTGTCGGCACGACCAGCCCGAGCAGGCGGCGGAGCGGGCCGATGCCCAGCGTCGCTGCCAGCAGGCCGGTGGATCCGAACACCGCTCCGATCACTTGAGGGCTGGGCCGTCGGTCTTGTCGCCCGGCATCCAGGGTCTGGGCCAGTTGGTTGGCGACGATTGTGGCGAAGGCCACTGTCTTCGCCTGCTGGTCGCCGCCGGACCGCCAGGCCAGCCAATAGCTGCCCAGCGCGGGGATGGAAGTGGCCAGGGCGCGGCGCAGGATGTCTTTCCGCAAGGCCGTGTCCATGGCGACCAGCCCTTCGCGTGCCAGCCCGGCCAGGTTCCGATGCTCGGGATGCTGGAGCACGACGGCCAGGGCGGGCACGGCGTCGGTGAACAGGTTGACGACCAGGATCTGGACGGCGGTCAGGGGCGAGGGCGTACCCAGGGCGGCTGCCCCGGCCATCAGGCCCAGTTCGCCCAGGTTGCCGCCCAGCAGGAGCCCCAGGGCGCTGCGCATGTTCTGCCAGAACCCCCGCCCCTCGACCAACGCCTCGACCAGCGTGGCGAAGTCGTCGTCGGCCAGGATCATGTCGGCCGCCTGGCTGGCCACCTCGGTGCCGATGTGACCCATCGCCACGCCGACGTCCGCCAGACGCAGCGCGGGCGCATCGTTCACGCCGTCGCCGGTCATCGCGACCGCGTGGCCCAGGCCTTGGAGGCACTGGATGATGCGCAGTTTGTCCAGGGGCGTTGCCCGCGCGATGACCGTGGCCCGCCCCATCCGCGTTTGAAGCTGCTGCAGGTCCAGGTCGGCGATCTCGCTTCCGATCAGGATGCTTTCATCATCCACGGGAAGGCCGGCTTCCTGGGCGATGCTCCGCGCCGTGCCGGGATGGTCGCCCGTGATCATGATGACGCGCACCCCGGCTTCCTGGCAGCGGCGCACTGCGGCGGTCACGGTGGGGCGCAGCGGGTCGCGGATTCCCAGGAAGCCCAACGCCGCCAGATCGTCCAGTTCGTCGATGGGACGGTCGGGTTCCCCTTCGGCCACCATCAGCACGCGGAGCCCTTGGTCGGCCAGACGGCGGGCGTGGTCGGCCAGGGCCTGCCGCCCGGCTTCGTCCAGCGGTTCCTCACGATCGCCGCGCCGCCAACGCGTGCAGTTAGGCAGCAGGGTTTCGACGGCTCCCTTCACGCAAAAGCGCCCCTGGGCGCTGGTCGCATGGAACGCCTGGTCCGGATGGAACGGGTCCTCTTCCTGGCGAGTTTCCCGGAATGCGTCGCCCAAGCCCGCCTGGATCGCGCCCTCGACCACGGCCACGTCGGTCGAATCGGCGGCCGCGCCGGCCGCTTCGGGGTGCGGGCTGGCCAGGGCGGCGGTCAGGAGGATGTGGCTGAGCGGCTCGGGCAATCCGTCGGCCAGGCGGGCTTGCTCCTGGCCGTCGGAAATGCAGTGCAAGCCCAGCCGTCCCTCGGTCATGGTGCCGGTCTTGTCGGCGCACGCCACGTCGACCCGCCCCAATGCCTCGACAGACGCGGGGCGGCGGACCAGCGCGTGGTGCTGCGACAAGCGGCTCGCGACGCCGCCCTGGCCCATCCCGGCCAGCAGCGGCAGGCCTTCGGGCACGGACGCCAGCGCCATGCTTGCCCCGACGCCCAACTGCGACAGCAGCGGCCCGCCGCGAATCCACCGCGAAAAGACAACGATGCCGCTGGCGGCCGCCGTCCAAGGCAGCGAGTGCCAGAGGAGTTCCCCCAAGCGCGCCCCCAATGGGCTCTGCTCCGTGTCGTCGGCCTCCAACGCTGCGGCCATGGTGCCCATGCGGGTCTGTTGGCCGGTAGCCACCACCACGGCGCTGCCCGTACCCACCACCACGTCGCTGCCCTCCAGCACGATCCGCGATTCCGGCGGGCCCTGGTCGGCCGACTTGAAGACGGGGACCGATTCGCCGGTCAACGCCGCTTCGTCGACTTCCAGACCGTCGACGGACAGCAAGCGGGCGTCGGCCGGCACGCGGTCGCCTGCCTCCAACAGCAATACGTCGCCCGGAACCAGTTCGGTGGCCGGAACGAGGACCTGCCGCCCGTCGCGGAGCAACCGAGCCCGCGCGGCGGCCATCTGCTTCAGCGCCTCGGCGGCCCGATTGGCCCGGTGTTCCTGCCAGACGCCGACGGCGATGTTCAGCCCGACGGTCGTCGTGATGACTCCGAAGTCGACGGTCTTGCCCACGATCAGCGAGAAGCCGGCCGCCGCGGCGAGGATGCCGGTGGTCGGATAGCGGAACTGGTCCAGCAACGAGTTTGCCAACTCCCAGCGTTCCTTCTGAAGAGGTTCGCTCTTGCGCCGTTGAGCCGCCGCTTCGTCGGTCAGGCCCTGCTCGATCGTGTCCAAGGCGTGCAGCACCTGATCGATGTTCTGCCTGCCCCAGCGTTCCGGCTGCGGATCGATCAACTGAGGCGCTGCGGTGCCGGGCCGCCAACCTCCGGCCAGGCGGACGAACACATCGGCCACGGCGCCCAGCAGCCCCAAGTAGACGGGAAGCGAGGCCTTGTCGATGCCCGGGTTGGCCGTGCGGCCCCAGACGGCTCCGACGACGTTGGAAGCCGCCGAGAGCAGGATCGCATCGCGAGCGGCCGCGTCGTGCCGGGCGCCGGTCTCGACGACGGCGGCGATGGCCGACAGATCGGCCGCCAAAAGATCGACTCGGGCGGGAAAACGGATCCGGCCGGCGGCCAGCCCGATGGCCAAATCGCAATCGGCGAATGCCGGAGCCGCCTCGGTGCTGTCGGAGACGACGGCGACATAAGCCTGTTGCCGTTGAGCCCGATGGATCAGGGCCAACGCGTCGCCGGAAACCGTCAGGGGGATCTCCGCGCGATGCGACACGTCGCGGACTACCTCCGGGTCGCCTCGTGGCAGCAAGCCCACCTGGACGCCAAAGCGGCGGCAGGTTTCCACCAGTTCGGCAACCCCGCCAGCCAGCCGGGGACGCAGCGTCAGCACCGCCAACGGCCGCCGGCCGTCCTCGCCGAGCAACTGCAGCACGTACTGGCCGCGACGGCGCCAGCCGTTGCCTGCGGCACCGGCAAGTTCGTCGTTGCCAGGGCCCAGTTGGTAATGCTGCCCGTCGATCCGGGCGCTCGCTCGGCGGCCGTCAAAGCTGCCCTCCGACACTTCCGGCATTTCCACCTGGGGAAAGACCCGACCCCAAGGCGAACCGGCCGCCGCAGCGACGGCGGCGGCCAACGCAAGCAGCTTGGCGTCGTCCTCCGATTCATCGTCCTCCGATTCATCGACGGCCGTGACGGCGTCCAATTCCAGGCCGTCGCAAAGCATCCGCGCTCCGTCCAGCAGCAGCAGGTCGGGGCACTGGATCGCCCGCTCCGGACGCGTCCCGACGACGATCACGCCCGCCCGCGTGACCCGCGTGGCCGCATCCAGGTTGGCCGCTTCGGTGCCGCCTAGCGCAGTACGGGGGTTGACCGTCAGCAGGGCGTTGAAGGTGCTGAGCCATGAGCGCGTGGTGACGCCGATCATCCCGGCATAGAAGAAAGACGCGGGGCCGAGCAGTTGCAGGTACCAGTCGCCGATGGGCGATACGGGCGGCGACGGACGCGGCAGCGGGTAGAAGTCGGCCTGCGGCTCGAACTCCAGCAGGAAGGGGCCTCCGGCGAGACGCGCGCCGGCGGGTACGCGCTGCGAGGGCTGCAGCGGCACCGGCAGACCGTCCTGGCCCAGTGCCGTGCCCGTCCCTTCCAGCACGCGAGCACCAAACGGGGCCCGGTCGTCCGCTTCCAATCGGCGGACTTCACCAGGACGCGCCTCTAAGCTGTGGTCGTTGTGATCCTCGTAGCGATTCCACGCCCCGCGCTGGGCAAGCACCTGCCGCAGCAGCACATAGCCTTCCGCACCCAGGACGGCCAGGCCCAGCGGGCTGTTGGCCGTGGTCAGACTGACGACGCCCACCAGGCTCAAAACGGCATCGGCGGTGTGGCGGCCCAGCACGCAGCGCATGCCATTGTGGAAGGCAGGAAAGCTGCGCAGCAGACCGACGACCGATGCCGTGGTCGCCGCCACTTTGAACCCGCGCGGCGGCGCCGTGTGTCCCAACATCCGCCTGGCGGCGATCCAGCTCAATCCGGCCAGAGCCCCGCTGGTCCTTGCCACGGCTTGGATCAAGGGCGCCGGGTCCAACGGGTGAGCGGGCGGTGCTTCACCGGCCACCGCCGCCGGGACCTCGTCGGCGATTTCGGCGGCCAGGTCCGACAGGGGGATCTGCTCCGAATCGAACTCCACCTGGACGTGGCCCGTTAAGGGGACCGGCCGCACGCGAACGCCGGTATGCGATTCCAAGCGGGCGACGATGTTCCGGGCCAAGTGGCCGGCCCGCTCCAATCCCCGGACGGCGATCCATCCGCGTTGGACTTTCCCCAGCAGGTTTTCCAGGACGACGGGCGGCGAAGGGGCTTCCTCCGGTGCCGCGTCGGCTTCCTGCTCGGCCTGATCCAGCGTCGCCAGCAGCGTGTCGATTTCGACCCTGTTTTCGTCAAAGACGATCAGGACATTCCTGGTCCAGCGATTGGCCCTCGCTCCGCGGACGCCGCGGATTTCTCGCAAGCGGCCGCCCAGCACCTGCGGGGCATTTCCAGACCAGTTCGGCCGATGGATGCGGATGCGTCCCGGCGAGGCGTGCAGTACATTAGGGTCGGCCGCAACGTCAATCATCACCATCCGTGGTCTCTCCACGGCTCAAGAGCTGAGCCTCGACCCACATATCCTCGGCTTCCTCCCGTGCTCGGGAGACCAGTCGCCGGGCCTCGCACCATGCCTTGGAAGCGTAAAACCCGATCCGTTCGGCGGTGCGGTCGACCATGACTTCGGCCCGCTTCTTCACCGCTTCGAATTCCTCCGCTGCCGACTCGTTGTCGGGCGACCTTGGATCCAACATAGCCGTGTCCTTCCCGATAGAAGAGGTACCGCGTCCTCGACAGGATGCGGTGCCGGTTACTCCGCCGTCTGCGCCGATTCTTCGGGCAAGTCTTCCGCCGCTTTCTTCGCCGAGGCGGCCGCCTGCTGAGCGCTATCGGCAACGGAACTGGCGAGCATCGAAAGCCGGTCCTTCGCTACCAGCAGACCGGCCATCCCGTAAACGGCCCCCTTCCTGAACGCCTTGCGGACCGGCTTGGACGTGACAGCGGCAGTGACCGCTACGGCAATGACGACCTTGGGATCGAGGATATCATCGAAATCCATTTTGGGGCTCCTTTTCGCGAGAGTTACTAGTCGCAGGATTTGTTCTTCGTGCTTTCGGCTCTGAGTTTTCCGGATGTCGAATTCCCGCAGCCGAGTACTCCTTCGGCTCCTGAGGCCGCAGGGAGCAAAAATCTTCGGGCGCAAGGAATCCTTGTGGTCAAGGACACGGTGCACATCGCATACCAAACGGCACGGCTCCATCAACGATCGCGTCGAGCGCCCTATCTGCCCCTGAACCCAGGAGCAAATAACGCGGCCAGCCCCGCGTACCGTCGGCGTGCAGGACGTGAACGGCTGGATCCCAACCCCCTTTCGCTCGACTCGGTGCGACGGGCACCGGAAAAGAGGTTCCCAGCCGGACAATTTGCCGCAGCGATCAGACAAGCTGACGCAGTTGCGTGGAAGGAGTGTGCCCATGGCACATCGGATCAAGAGAAAAGAATCGGTGTTTGGACAGATGACCTGCCGCAATACCTAGAAAGAGTTCGACAAGGACCGCCAGACGTTCTATAGCCGCGATCGTTGCCGCTGGGTTTGGTACGGCCTTTGCTTAGAGAAACGGAGGCGATACTCGCCACATGGCTGCACTGGGTTCGTGGATCACTATCTCGAACCGTAAGCCAGGAACGCAGAACATGACGCTCTCCCAATTAAGTGACCGAGGGCAGAGCAGAGATTCACGGCCAATTCGCGTTGGACTTGGCGCCGTGCAGCAGGAACTGCGACTGGTGCTCGTTCGCCGCGCACAACGGCATTTTCGAAAGCAAATGGCAGTTGCCCGCCGAAGGCGCCGTGACATTCGCCCTGAAGTTCGAACAGGAAGGGGCCAACGCGGTTCTCACGATGACCACCGCCGATTATCCGTTCGGCAAAATGCTGGATATCGCCCGCGAAATCCGCAGACACATCAAGCCGGAAACGCCGCTGATCGCCAATACGGGCGACCAGAACCTGGGCCGGGCGGAGAAGATGAAGGACGCTGGCTTCGACGGCGTCTACCATGCGGTGCGGTTGGATGAAGGCCGACGCAACCGGATCGAAACACGGCAGCGATTGGAAACCATCCGTAACTTCCAGGAAGCCGGACTCCGGGTCGGAACGTGCGTGGAGCCCGTGGGACCCGAGCACACGAATGACGAACTGGCGGCCATGATTCTGTTCACGGCGTCGATCAGCCCAGCCTTCAGCGGCGCCGCGCGGCGCATCCCGGTCCCGAACACGTCGCTGGCGGAGTACGGCATGATCTCGGAGCTGCGGATGGCACAAATTGTGGCCATAACCCGTCTGGCCATGCCCCGCGGCACGCGCGGGAATTGCACGCACGAGCCCTGCACGTTGGGCGCGCTGGGCGGGGCGAACCTGTTCTGGGCGGAAATCGGGGCCAATCCGCGAGACGACCAGGAAAAGACCGAAGACCATCGCGGCAAGGACGTGGAAATATTCCGGGAAATCTACTGGGAAGCCGACTGCGAAGTCCTCGACGGTCCCTCTCGTCATTTCAGCCAAGCTCCGACGCCCACTGCCCCACCTCAACCATACCCTGCTCTGCAAGCCGCAAAAGCGGGCTGAAGCCTGCAACAACGCATGGCATGGCCGCGTTCCGTCATGTCGACGCAGTACCGCAGTGGGCGACTCAGCCATATAGGAAAGCTGCCGGTTTCTCTCGAAGTCATCGGTATCGCGTCTCGATCTTCGTTTCCGTCCCCAGCGTACGGCTTACCGGACAGCGATCGGCGATCTCAACGAGTCGCTCTCGCTGCTGGTCGGAGAGATCCCCCTCTAATTCCAATACCCGTTCGATTCTGTCGATCTTCCCTTCCTGCGTCCCGCAGTCCTCGCAGTCCTGGACATGGACCTTGGCATGGCTCAGATACACACGGACTTGATCCATAGGCCATTTCTTGCGATCGGCGTACATGCGCAACGTCATCGCAGTGCAACTGCCGAGGCCGGCGAGCAATAGCTCGTAAGGATTCGGCCCCGCGTCGCTGCCGCCATGCTGTTCAGGCTCG
>SKKK01000195.1 GCA_007121535.1 Planctomycetaceae bacterium
CCGGTGGCGCCCAGAACCGGCGGCTAGCGCCGTGCCGCTGACAATCCGCATTTTTGGCCTGGATAACGCACTAGTCGCCTTATGGGCTCTTCGGAGTGAGGGGGCCGATGTACTCCTTGGCCACCACCAGATGATCCCACCAGACCTTGCTGGTGCCTTGTTCCGGGCGGGACATATAGCGGTAGAGCCACAGTCCGTTGATGTTCAGCTCCGGTCGGTTCCGCCACTGGAAGCCGGGGAACGGTCGACCGCCCTCGACGGGAACCCCTCGGTTTTGCTGATAGTCCCAGCTAACGCCGCGTTCGGTGGAATAGGGTTGGAACTTGTCGTAAATCCAGGTGCCGGATGACGGAAAGCCTTTGCCCAAATAACTGGTCACCCGACCCTCGGCATCACGGCTCAGCTTTCCATCCAGCCAATAAGCCTGCTGGCCGTTGCTGTCGCCCACGTCGTTCATCTTGACCATGATTTCCAAGCAAATCCATTGGTCTCTGGCCACCGGGCGGTCCGGTACGCCGATCTCGAAGGTGTTTCCCCAAGTCTGTCCGCGTGGGGGACTGCCACCCATGCCTTGCCAGTAGGTGTAATAGTACCAGGAACTCAAGTCACCCGGTTCCACCTGTGTTGTCCAACGCGAGTCACCTTGTGGCCGTTGTCCTGCGCCGCCCTGCGGCCAGGACGTGGGCGGCCAGAAGCCGACCAAGCCGCTTCCGTAGTGATGGATGGGGGCATGATCCGCGTTGAACTTCATGTAGAACCGGAAGAACAGCCGGTCGTAGCCGAAGCCCCCGTCGTCATTGCGCAAGCGACGGTAGAAGTTGCCGCCGTCCATGTAACCATCGGTGCCGCCCGCGACTCGGGTCAAAAGCAACGATTGCTTCCCGCCGCTGCCGGGCACCACTTCATCCGACACCGACAAGATTTGCCGGCCGCCGACAGACTCCCAGCGGCTGCAGATCTCGTCCACCGATCCCTCGAACGTCTCGACGAATACGACGTTCGGGTCGTTCTCGATTCCGACATCGCCCGGATATCGAGCAGCGATGCCGGTTCTCCCTTCCGGCAGCGAAGGCGTTGGGCGCGGTTCGACCGTCACCCACGCAGCCTGTTCGCCTGCCAACGACTGCCCGGCGGCTTGCACCGCTGGCAGGCATCCCACGCCTAACATCACCAACAGGGCAACAGTTTGGTAGTACCTTGTTCGCATCACCACGTTCCTTGCGCATTTGTATAGCTGGGGAAGAACCACAATCCCGCAACGATACCATGCCGAACGGGGCCGATCAACGCGACGCGAAGAACGGGGGGCGTTACAACGCAATCTGGGCCTGGATGATGAACTGGCCGGCGGATCCGTCAGAAACTCGTCGCACGCTGTCGCCGTCGGTTCGTTCGAAGAACTGGGGTCGCAACGAGTATTGAAAGGTCAGCTTGGCTCGATGACCATCGATCAGATAGTTCAGGCCAACGTCCCAGTTGAAGGCCGGATCGTCCAGGTACGCCAGGTTCTTGTGCGTGAATGCGCCAAACGGTTGGAGCTTGCCGTGCCGATCGGCGAACACCCAAGAGGGCAGCACGTAACCGGCTTCCAAGTACAGGATCTCACCGGTTCCCAACAGCGGTTGCGCATTGCCCGGACCGCTGATCGTCGGCTCGACTCCTTGGCTGGCCAAAAACCCCGGCGAACCCAGTTGCCCGGTGTTCATGATGCCGACGTTACGAAAGTAGTTGTCGCCGTAATCGAAGACGTAATAGACCCCGTAGAACGTCATCGCGGCGCCATATTCGCCCACCGGCTTGTCCAGGTAGCAATCGAATCCCAAGGCAAGCTGATGCTGTTTCTTCAATTGGTCGTCCTGGTCCAAAATACCGCTGGCATTGGGTTGAAAATAAAACCCGGCACCCAAATTGAAAACGCTTCTTTCGCCTAACCAAGTGCTGGTCTTGAACGGCAACAGATTGCTTTCCTCGTCCCAGAACTGCCATTCGAAATAGCCCGCGTACGCCAGGGTATCGGTGCCGATGTTGACGGCCCGGTCGGGGTTCAACGATGCCGAAGCATCGGTGTTGAAGGGGTGATTGATGCTGACGCGGTAATCCAGGTCGTGATAGCGTCCCTTGGCGTACCAGCCTAGCTGCCTGGCAAATTGGTCCGAGAACTCGATGTTCGGCCAATTGAAAATGGGGGCGTCCACGGTCATGTATCCCATCGTGCTGGAACTGGCCTTTCGAGAAACGCCGTTCCAATAGTGCAAACCGGCGCCCAAATGCAGACTCAGAGCCCTGTCGTCGGATCGGGGAATCACCGAGTATTCGTTCCAGATATCGTGGATAAACAACTGCGGCTTCTTTCCGGTCCCATAGCCGCCGACGCCCCCGGTGCCCGATCCGCCGCCACCGGTAAAGGTCTGGTTGTTGATCCCGAAATGCAACAGGATCAAGTACTTTTCGGTTAACTGTGAGTAGGTCAGAAACCGGGACCGCCGAAGCCCGATGTCCAACGAGCTGCCGTCCAACTCTTCCAGCGGATCTCCATCGCCGTCGAATCCATGACTTCGATTCGATACGGTCCCCGGGTTATTCTCGGTGAAGACGGTCCACACCTGATTCCACGTCAGGAATCGGATGTACTTTTTCCCCTCGTCATCCAACAGAACCGTCATCCCGCGACCGTAGTTGGAACTGCCAGGCGCGGCTGAAGGCGATGGTCCGAACAGGTCGCATCGTGCGTTTCGGAATGGCGTACCGTCTTCGAAGATATGTTCGTTTGAATCGTTTTCAGCTAGCTCCGTTAGGTGACTGACCTGGGCTATCGGGAAAAGCTCCGGGAGGTCGTTGTCAGCGTCAACTGGAGTTGGAGGATACATCCATTCGGGGGTGGGAACATGAAGCAGAGCTGGAAGGCGTGCGTCCCAGTTGCCAGCCATTCGGCCCTCAAGGGCATCGTGGCCCAGATCCCAAGCTTTGGAATCCGTCCCAATACCTGCGAGCATTGCTACCACGATCAGAACGACGGAATTAGGGAACCGGTTCAAACCCAAAAAAAGTGCGAACGGTCGAGTCTTGCGCATTCCCACCATACTGCCGTACCCTCAAGAAACAATCCGATCCCTAAAGACATGAATCATTCCTTCTTTCGGCACGAGCGTTGCATGAGAATCAGCCTAATCGGCAAAATCAGCGGAACCGCCAGAGTCTTTGCAAGTGGCATTTTCTTTCACCTGGTGGGTTCTTCCCTTTCGCGTGCACAGATCGTACAGGATCGGTACCACGATCAAGGTCAGGATGCCGGACACCAGGATGCCACCGGCCGAAGCGATGCCCACACCGTTACGAATCTCGGCCCCGATACCGCGCCCCAAGGCCATCGGCATCATGCCCAAGACGGCCGCCAAGGTGATCATGACGATCGGCCGAAAACGCTCACAGGAAGCGGTGATCATGGCCTGGTGACGTGCAGTCCCTTCAAGCATGAGGGCATTGAATCGGTCCACGATCAAGATCGCGTTATTGACGACGATGCCCATCATCATGACGATGCCCATGATGACGAAGATGCTGAAACTCTCACTAGCCAGTGCCAAGGCCCACGTTGTCCCGATCAGCGCCAGCGGAATGGTGACCAGGATGATCGCCGGTTGACGAAAGGACTCCAGGATGGCTGCCAGGGTCAAGATGACCAGGATCACCGACAACAATCCAGCCTCGGCCAATCCCGCCTGGCCTTCGGCCATAAACTCGTAGTCGCCGGCAAAGCCGTATTCGTAACCGGGTGGCAGCTCCAGTTGCTGTTCCAGGCCCGCGCTGATTTGTTGGACCGCCAGGCCCAGGGGTAGCCTACGCTCGTCCAATTGCGAATACAATTTGGCGATGCGGCGTTTGTCTTTCCGGATGATCTGGACGGGCATCTCGGTCTGGTCGATCCGGCTGACGTTGCTCAGCACCAGCGGGTGCCCGTCCGTGCCCGCCAATTGGAAGGCGGGGATTTGGTCTTTGCCCTGCTGTTCGGCCAGCTTGACAACGATGTCGTAGCTGCGGGCTTCCTGCTTGAAGGTTCCGGCCTTGATCCCTTCCAGATTGGCTCGCAGTGTCAGGCCCAGCGGCACGGCGGGCATGCCCAGGTCGCTGAGTACCGCACGGCGCGGGTAGATGCGGATTTCCGGTTTTCCCGGTCGAACGCTGGTATCCGGATCGTGGATGCCGGGAATCGCCTCGGCGATTTCGTAGGCTTGCAGGATCAGATCGTCCAGCGTCTCGAGTCGATCGCCATAGATCTCCAGTTCGACCGGATTGCTTTGCCCGCCGATCAGCGATGGCTGACTGACGCTGATCAGCGCGTCGGGGAATCCTTCCAACCGCCTGCGAACTTGATCCATCAGTTCGTCGATGGTCGTCGGACGTTCGGTTCGTTCGGAGAACTTCAGCAGAAGCTGGGCCAGGTAGACTCCTTCGCTGGATTGGCCCAGGATGGACTCGATTCTGCCGATCGAGCTGAGCACGTGCCGCAACTCGGGCAGTCCCGCCAATCGTGCCTCGGCCTGCTGGACGCGCCGGACCGTCTCGCTCAGTTCGTATCGCGTGGGGAACTCCAAGCGCACGTACACGGCGCCTTGATCCGTCTCGGCGAATGCGGACGTTCCCAGTTGACCGCCCAGCCACATCGAATGCACGAACATGCCCAGGATCGCCAGCACCGTCAATACGGCCGCCCAGCGATGACGCTCGTTGAACTCCAACAGGCGGCGGTACAGGGCAACCAGTCGTTGGAAGCCTCGATTCCAACCTCGTTCCAACCAGCCCAACAGCGTCCGCGAACCTTGTTCACGGGGGCGGAGCAACAGCGAGCATAGCATCGGGGTCAACGTAAAGGAGATGAACAACGAGACGACCGTCATGATGAACATGGTCATCGCCAGCGGTCCGATGAACATGCCGATCATCGTCGGCATCACCGACAGCGGGAACAACACAACCACGTTCGTCCCCGCACTGGCCAGAACTGCGATGAACGCCTCGTTCGCCCCCAATCGAGCCGCCTGTCGAGCGTCCCCGCACTGGTCCAACCTCTTGACGATCGCTTCCAGCACCACGATCGAATTGGTCACTAGAATCCCCACCGACATGCCGATTGCGATCAGCGTCGAAGTGTTCAGAGTAAACCCGACCGACTGCATGAAGAACAGCCCGATGACGATCGTCAGCGGCATGGTGATGCAGACGACCAGAAGGGCTCGCAGATTGTAGAGAAACAAGAACAGGATGCCTGCGGTCAGCAGGATGCCTTGTCCCACGTTCAGCCAGGCGCTGACGTTGTTCGCTTCGATGAACGTCCCATCGTCCTCGATCCACACGAGCTGCATACCGCCGGGCAATTCGGCGTTCAATCGGTCCATCGCGCCGCGCACGGCGTCGGTGACTTGAACGGCGTTGGCATCCGCTTTCTTGATCACCTTGATCGCGATCGCCGCTTGTCCGTCCAGCATGGCCGCCTGGCGCACCTCTTCGGTCGCCATGAACACGCTGCCGACGTCGCGCAGATAACAGCGTTGTCCGTTGTGGTTGACGACTTCCAAGTCCTGGAGATCGATCACCTGTTGAAAATCGGCGTCGAATTTCACCGTGTACTCGGTGCCACCGTCCCGAACTCGGCCCGAAGGGATGGTGCGAACCGCCTGCTGGATATTATGGACAACATCCAGGCTGGTCAGCCCGCGCGCTGCCAGTCGAGCGCGATCCAATTCCACGTGGACGCGCCGCTTGGCGCCACCGATCAATTGGACATCGGCCACGCCCGCAATCACCGTAATCCGGTCGCGCAGGGCGTTGTCGGCGAAATCATACAACTCGTCCAACGGAACGTCGCCGGTCAACGCCAGCGTGATGATCGGCTTCGCGTTGATGTCGAACTTCTGAATGATCGGGTCTTCCACGTCCGCAGGCAGGTCCGCGCGGATCAGGTCCAGCTTTTCGCGGACGTCCGTCGCTGCGATATCCACGTTTACGTCCAATTCGAATTCCAGCATCGTCTGGCAGACGTTCTCCATGCAAACCGAATTGACGTGCTTCAAGCCGTCGATCGAAACGACCGCATCCTCGATCCGTCTCGCGACGTCGGATTCCAGTTCCTCCGGCGACGCTCCGGGATAGACGGTCACTATCGTGATGAAAGGAATGTCCGCTTGGGGCATTAGCTCCAAGCCCATTTTCCGAAAGGCATTGATCCCCAACAACGTCAACCCGAGGATCAGGCAGGTCATCGCAACCGGGCGGCGAACGGCGAAATCGGACAGGATCATCGGGCATCCTCCTTGACCACCACCACCGGGCTGTTGTCGCCAATCAACTGCTGACCCATCGTGATGACCCGGGCATCTGCGGGCAAGCGACCGTCCAAGATCTCGATCCAACCATCCTTGCTGCGTCCGGTCGTGACCGGGACCATGCGAGCCCGCTCGGATTCGACGACAAACACAACGGTCCCGCCAGCTCGTTGTTGAACGGCCGGCGTCGGGACTCCCAAACCGCGACGAGCGTCCAAGACGACGATCGCTTCCGCCAAGCTGCCCGGAGCGACGCCGAATTCCGCCGAATCGACCAGAGCTTTGACTTCGAAAGTTCGAAGTTTAGGCTGGATCGTGGGACTCTTGTACACGATCGGACGGAGGCCCAAATCCGTACCCGCCACGACAACGTGCATTTGCGTCAGGCCCGGCTCGACCTGCAGAAAATGCTCTTCCGGCAGGAAGACGGAAATCTCCAACAACGAAAGGTCTTCCACCTTGAGCACCGGCGAGCCCGCCGCAGCCAGCTCGCCGGGTTCCATGTACCGCTCGGTAACCTTGCCGGAAACGGGCGTCAGAACCGATGAATCGGCCAGATCTTTTTCGGCCATCGCCAATTGAAGACGCGCCTGTTCCAGTTTCGAGCGGTCCAGTTCCAACAAGGCCTCGGCATGCCGAACCATCGCGTTGGCCTGCTTGTAACGGGTTTCCTGCTGGTCGTACATCTGTCGAGGTACCGCGTTTTCTCGCAATAGCGATCGGTATCGTTCCAGATCCAATGCCGCCAGTTCCTGGTTCGCCACCATCTGCTCCAGATTGGCCGATTTCTCTTTCACCGACAATTCGGCAACCTGCAGACCCTGCCGTGCGATGGCCACAGCTTTGGTTAGCTTGACAGAATCCGTCTGAAACAACTTTGTCTGATCGGCTTGCACGGCATCGCCTCGATCGACGTACACCGCGTCCAACACGCCGGGCATCCGAGCCGACACAAGAACCCAATGCTTCGTTTGGATACTGCCTGATACGGCGACCGAGTCCTCGAACAACATGTCGCGAACCGATGTCAGAACGACGGGTACCTGCTGAGCCGCGTCGATCGTTGTGTCAACAGAGGAGTCCGCGTGATGGTCCACCGCTCGAGCGGTTGGTCGCAGCCAACGGACGGAAGCTGCCGCGACGGTAGCCAGCAGCATCAGCACGATGATGAAGGTCAGTTTCTTGGTCATGACGC
>SKKK01000527.1 GCA_007121535.1 Planctomycetaceae bacterium
GAGAGGCCAATCGGCAAGTGTCACGGCTGCGCTCCGGTTGACTCGGTGCCACAAGCTCGAAGTGCTCGTCTTCCTGAATCGGAAACGACTTGAACCGCCTGATTGGGCATCACGCAAAAGGCGAACAGCCGCATGTCGACCTGCTCCCGAGCCTGCTCCAGGACCGCTTCGAACGCGGCGTAGTCGTCAACCTTTTCAATGATCGTACTCCGCCCGATCTCGCGGTTGAGCGCGTATTAGACATATGCGCCAGATGCAATTCGTGGTCGCCAAGGGCTGTCGCTATCATACCCACTCAACCCGCTTTCCGCAAGAGAATGAGACCCGACCCATTTCTCCATTTCCGACATTCGATTCCTCCAGCACGACATCAGACTCCGGATGTCGATGGTCGCGGCGTGGTTGACTTGGAACTACGGATAACATCATTGGAGTTGCATGTTCGTGTTATGCGAACTATAATCCCGGTTAGTCGTGGGGGGACGTCAAGAGGGATTTCGGAAACGCGAGTCTGGTTGGCAGTGTCCAAGCGAAAACCTGGAGAACGGTGACCTATGGCCATTCAAACAAAATTTCGATTGACAGGAAAGCAACGCGACTCGTACCTTGAACTGGTGCAGATGTTTCCTTTGACCTCGCTTCGATCCGATGAACATTTGGAAACAGCCCAAGCGGTGCTTGATGAATTGCTTGCCAAACGTGAGCTCGACGAAGGGGAGCATTTGTACCTTGACGGGCTCAGTGATCTGGTAGCCGACTACGAGGACGAACATCACCCCATCGCTCCGGCTTCGGACGCCGACATGCTTCGCCACCTGATGGACGCCAAGGGGGTAACGCAGGCACAGTTGCACCGGGATACCGGGATTGCGAAGTCCACGATTTCCGAGATGCTTGCCGGGCGAAAAGCGTTCACGCGGCAGACCATTCGCAAGCTGGCAGATTACTTTCATGTTGATATCGGCGTACTGGCGGCCAATCTCTAGTCGCGAACAGAGATCAGAAGAGGCCACCGGTACGCCAACTCCCCAGTCACATGGACGAGAATCAGATTTCCAATCCTTCAGCACGATGCATCTGCGTTTGGAGGGTCACCTTCGCTCGCGGCACCCCGATTGGGACAACCAAGCCGTGATGCAAGAGCTCGCCCGGAGGATGAGCTGTGGAGCAAGCTGATGTGTTGCGCCAGTTCATTGGTGTCTTGCAGGATCAGCGATCGTCGACCTGCCGATGGGTTCTCTGACGAGCGTGATTGGGCATCACGCAAAAGGCGAGCAGCCGCATGATATCCTCCAGCTTGCAATTCGCGGTCGTAGGGGCATGACTCTATCCTACCCACTCAACCCAATTTCCGCAAGAGAATGAGATCCGACCCATTACCCCCCCAGGTCTATTAGTCGCACGTTTCCGTTGCCTGGTTTCGATCTTGCCATCGTAGGAACATCCCTCCAGTATCCCGCGGTCGACCATGGAAGAATAGGCCGTGAAACCGCAGGCTCCTCCCCAACAATTAGACCTGTCCCGTTTAATTGCCCCGTTTAATTGCCCCGCGTCCAAGACTTGACGTTCCTCTGCCACATCTCCAGGCGATCACACGAAAACGCGAATCAGCCTGACCTCCATGGAAATACCTCCGGTATGAAATCTCCTTCATTAACTTCGTGGCTCGATCTCAATTCTCGGTCGGATTCGCTCCTGGACCTGCTCGAAAATGCTGACTTCGAGCGGTTCTGCGACTTCCAGGGTGATGGCCAGCGCGTACGGAACGGGTTCGTCCAGTTTGCCGGCGTCTTCTTTGCAACTGACAACAATGTCCAGCGTATCTCCTTCGACCACCGCAATGATGCTGTCGCCTTCGAGTATTCTGTGTTCGACCGTCCCGCGACGTGCGGTATCCGAATCCATTTCTGCACGCCGGACCCCGAGCTTGCCCTCAGGAAACGCGCACCAGAGGTATGCGGCACGGTAGCTTCTGTGTCGAGGGTTGGTGGGCGTCAGCCAAGCCAGCGTGACGGTCAAGCGACGTCGGACCTTGGTGGCAGCCAAAGCCGGTGGCAGGGGTAAACGGAAAACATGCCCCTGCTCGGCTTCGATGTGAGACCATCCAAGGGCCGTGACTCGCTCGTCCGTGCAAAACAGAGTGCGTTCGGGTATCACTTCACCATAGCCGAGAAACCGTGTCTTCAGCCGGTCCAATTCCCGCCACGCGCGACGGACGTCATTCTTCTCGGTCACCAAGCCGCGAAATGCAGCTTCCAGGGCTTCTGCTGCACTACCCCAAGATGCGCCATGAACGAGCAAGCACTTCACCAGTACCGCCAGTTCGGCGTCACTAAGGCGCTCGCCACCGATCTCGTTTCGAAGTCCGTCAAGCCGTTCAGCGATTTGCGCTCCGCACCGTGTCGCGAGCGCGGTGGCATTACTCGTTCCTCGCGTATGGACCGTACGGCGCAGTTCTAGGGGAGCCTGGCCCGGCGCCGCGACGCGTTGCCCCGGAGGATTGAATGTGTCGCTCACCGAGAACGAGGCCAGCTCGTGCGCGTTCCCAAATGGTTCGAGGTAGAGTTGGCGACCTCCCGGAAAGAACAAGTCGGGCTTGACTGAGCGATGGAACCCGGAGGCGACTGTGCCGATTGGACTGGGAAGTCGCGATCCTGCGAGAAGATCCACACGACGGTCGCGAACATGAGGTGTCGACGCGTCGGCGTGAATCGACCCAACGGTGACCACATTGACGGCCTCTGCCGGGGAGTAGGGACGTCGGGCAATCTGTCCATCCCAAAGCGACTGAAGCACCTGGAACCGGAATTCCTCCTCCGAAAGCTTTCGCCATTCGCCACAGGTCGTCCGAATGATCACGTTTTCGGTATGATTACCCACGCTGACCAGAAACAACACTTTGTATTTCCAGGAAAGCCAATCGAGAAGCCGGGCCAAGGGACTCAATTCTCGGTCGAATGGCTGGAAGGGGTTTGCGACGGAAAGATTGATAATGCGTATAGATGGCGAGACCGCCTCATGGCCATCAAGCAACCTCGCCACGGCTCGATGCATCAAGTCCACAAGCAACTCGTCGTCGGGGGTCACCTCCAACACTCGATTTTGAAAGTCCCGTTTGGGGATGAGGATGGGACGCAAGTAGACCGGGGTTGTCAACGGGTCTTCTTCTCCGTTCAGGTCACCGTGAAGAATGAGCGAGGCCATGGCGGTGCCATGTTGCTGCTCCTGTGGACTGTACTTCGGTCCGTGTTCGTCAGGATCGTCGATTAGCAACCGATCGCGAAGAGCCGCGTGTTGCTCCAGCGGCAGCCCATCAAAGATGGCAATCACGGGGGACCCGGTCGGCGCCGGCTTGGCTTCCATTGGTTCCCGAATGTCTTCAACAAACATTGACATCTCGCCACTCACAAACGCTGCCTGGCCGAATGGTCGGAAGAACATGACGTTTTCGCATCGGATGAGCGGTCCGTAGTTTTTCGCAAGAATGCCACTGATGGTCTCCCGTACCGAGGCGGCGGGCATCTTCACAAGCACACCATGATACAGAATCTCCGGGATCGCTGACTGCGCGACGCATTCTCCCCCCGCATTGGAAATCAACGCCGACAAATCCCGATGAGCACGTTCCCTTTCGTTGCGATTCTGTCGGCACCAAAGCTCCACCTCAAATCGAATCTCATCCGTGTCTTCTTCAAGGCGTTCTTCAAGGTACTGCAAGAGACCCGTGGCGTGTATTCGGTCCTCTGCACTCCAGCGGCGGAGGTCGCGGAGATTGACGAAAAGATTCTTAAAGGGCCCGAAATTCGGTCGGGCCCGTTTGCCCGGGTCGCTGCACCAATCGCTCCATAGACCGAGGAGGCGGTCCATTCCTTGTTGGTTGGTCATCACTGCGTACAGGCGACACGGCAATCGTTTCTCTGAATCAGTTTCGTCCTCAAATCCAGACTCGGGCACAAGATCCTCAACGTCCATTTCGGCTAGCCATTCCATGCCGGGAATCTGCGACGCAGCTTTGGCCAGTCCTTGGACGTGTTCACCGATCGTCTCCAGAACCAGCACCTGCTCCGGTTCCAAATCTTGCACGGTGGACTGAATGCCTCGAAAGCTCTGCGCAATCTGGCGGAACTTGAGATCGAGCCGCCGGCGTTGTTCGGCTGCGGATGGCTTGCGAATACGCCTGCCTCCGCCTCCCAACTTGCGACGCTGGGCCTCGACCGGTTCGGGAAAGAAAAGCAGTGGATGCTGGGGCATAGGGCAATGTATCACTTAGTAGTTTGGAGGCTGAACCGTTTCTGCCATTGTGCAAGCCGCTCGGCGACGATCTTCTTGGAGTCGCCCCCAGGAAGTGCCAGAACATATCGTCGCGCGACATCGGCGACAAAATCTTCAAGTTCTGAGTAGCTCAATCCGTGAAGCTTGTTGGCCAGCGTTCTCGCGGCAAACCCAAACGGGATGTCGATCCGCCCGACAGTTTTCTCGAAAAACTCGCATGTCTGATCGCGAGTCGGCGGTGGAAGCTCGAGCCGGACTTGGAATCGTCGCCAGACGGCGCGGTCGAGCAATTCGGGATGATTGGTCGCCGTCACAACGACGACATGACTCGGCAAGTCGTCCACCTGAAGCAGCAGCGAGCTTACAACTCGCTTGATTTCACCCGTTTCGTGTTTGTCACCTCGCTCTTTGCCGATCGTATCGAATTCGTCAAAAAACAACACGCAACCGCGCGTGCGAACGTAGTCGAATAACCTTCGGAGACGCGACGCCGTTTCGCCCAGATAACTCGCGATCAGACCGTCATACCGAGCCACGACGAAAGGCACCATCAGCCCCTGGGCAATCCCCTCCGCAAGGGAGGTTTTGCCGTTTCCCGGAGCGCCCGCCAACAGCACTCGGTTACGCGGCCGCAACCCGTACGAGCGGAGCAACTCGGCCCGGTGATGCTCCTCGATCAGTTCCCGGCAGGTCTCGACCACGACACAGGGTAGAATCAGGTCGTCGATGTTCCGCGAAGGCACGATTTCGACGCATAGATCGTGGACGGTGCCGCTGTTTGAGATTGTGGGCCTATTAGCGGGCGATAACCTACCATTTTGGCTAAGTTCGTCGGCGAGACGCTCGGCCAGTACATCATGCTTCTTGGCTCGCTCGTCAGCAATAAGGCTCTCCACGACCTTCCGGAACAGCATTTGGTCGCCCGAGGTGCCAGCTTTGACCAGTGACAGCAGTAGATCGGATCGGGCCATTCGGGAATTCCGTCGTTCACATAACGTCCGCAAATGGCTGGATTATAGCATAGTTTGACGTTCGCCGCATCTCCCGGAATCACCCGGTTTGCCGGCTCTCTGACAGTCTGACCATTGTCGGCCACCCCCGGTTGACATATCCCATGTGGTGTCGTGTCACTACTTCGGCCACATCGACCTGAGAGTTCAATGATCCAACACCACTAGATTGTGGGGGTCGCGGCTGGATTGGCGGCCATACGTTGCAGCGTGACGCGGAGCTAACCGTACGGGAGCGAGGAACGGGTACAGTCGACCGCGAAGCATTTGGCATCGCGAACCCACCTTGCGATCCCGCGGTCGAGCATGGAAGAATAAGCCCTGAAACCGCAGGCTCCCTCCAGTAATTGAAGCCGTCCCGTTTGGTTCCTCCTTGCCAACCTCCTCGGCCATTCCCAATCTCCCCCCAACGGACGGATGCGATGACGGTTGGCGGTGGGCAAGGCCAGCGTGGCAGGTTGCCGGGCCGGATGTTCCTGCTGGCTCCACGGCAACTTGGCTTCCGTACAATCGACCGTTTGCTGCCCAACCAATCACGAGCCGAGATCGGTGGGCGCCTTGATTCGTTGGGAAACATCCTTGCTGAAGAACCAGAACCCCGGAACTGCTAGTATGTGGATTCGTCGAGGGGACGGCAATGCTTTTCCACTGCTTTTGATAGTTTCATGGGGAACCCGTCTTTCACGCCATTATGGTGGTTCCACGAAAGCCCCAGAAAGGGGTCCGGTCTCATTTGTGTCGATTTGCCGCGTCGTGCGACCGTTCACCGGTCGGGACGAAGGCGTTTTGGGCAGCCGGGGGCACGTAACGTGGATTCCCATCCCAGACGCTTCGCCGTGGCCTGCTGCATTATCGGCTGCGCACCGATTTGGGCGGTATTGTACGAACCAGCTTTTTCACGCCCGAATTCATCATCGGCCTGCCGGTCATCGAGGCGCGGCCGAGCCATGAATACCCTGATCAGCTAGCAGAACACCTGGCGCGGCGTAATCTTTGCCGGCCACAGCGACGCTCGATCCCCTAAGCTAGTCGGCATGCTTACCCCTTTTCGTCACGTACATTCGAAACCATTGGGTCAAAACGCCTCGTCGCGGCAGTACGGTAATGGCCAAAGAGGAGGGGCTCGGCAACGGACGAGCCGCCAGCACCGGTGGGTATACCGTGTTCGGCCGCAGCATCCGACCGTTGCGCGTCGCACAGTCCCCCTGGAAAATGGGTGTCCGGGAACGGGCTTCTCGTGGCGCGGGGCTTGAAGTGCGGCGATGCGGCCGGTTAGAATTCGGGCCGGCGATGTACCAGCAGCACGGGGGTGAAGGATCATGTGGACGCGGGGGACGACGGTCGTTTGCTGTCCGACATGGAAACGAGGGATCATGACTGCAGCAGTTGACAAGTTCCAGATGCTCTTGCGCGAGTTGTTCCAGTTCGACTGTGCCGACCTGGCGCATCGACCACTGCGAAGCGGCGGTCAGCCGGCGCGAGACCGAGGGTTGGAAAATGGCAGACCTCACGCGGGACAAGAAGTTCGTGGCTGAAGCCAAGCTCGCCGAGCGGGCCGACGAGGTGTTCGTCAACGGCGATTCGTTCATCCCGAACGCCAAGGCGCTGGAGCCGGTGTTCAAGGCCCGGATGTTTGCGCCGGTGGAGGGCTGAAAATGAGCTTGAAGATCGAGGTTCCTCGAGAGAAGATCGCAGAGTTCTGCCAGAAGTGGCGAATCAAGGAACTGGCCATATTCGGCTCGGCGGTCCGGGACGACTTTCGGCCCGACAGCGACGTGGATGTGTTGGTGGTGTTCCACGAGGACGCGGGATGGAGTCTTTTCGACCATATCAAGGCCGAGGACGAACTGAAGCAGTTGTTCGGGCGGGACGTCGATCTGGTGGAACGCAGGACGATCAGAAATCCTTTCCGGCGACACCACATCTTGAATAATCACGAAGTGATCTATGCAAGCTGAAGAGCGCGATCCCGCAAATCTTTGGGACATGATCGGGGCGGCCCGGGCCATTCTGGATTTCACGGACAACGTCACGCTCGATGACTTTCTGGCGAGTGGTACAGCCAAGCAGATGGCGCGGCGAGCGGTGGAGCGGGAACTGGAGATTCTTGGGGAAGCAGCGGCTAGAATCAGCTTGAGCTTCCGAAACGCGCACCCCGAGATTCCCTGGAAGGAAATCGTCGGCTTGCGCAACGTGATAAGCC
>SKKK01000023.1 GCA_007121535.1 Planctomycetaceae bacterium
CGGTCAGGCCGCCGACGCGCGGGCGACGGGGCGCCGAGCGTTTCGGGGGCGGTCGCAGGCCCCCGCTCGGCTCGATCAAAAGGGCGGGGGGTTCCCGTCGGGGCAGAGGGCAGCTTTCGCAGCAGACTGGCCATCTCCAAAGCCGCTTCGGCACATTCCACGCCCTTGTTTCCCACGTTGCCGCCCGAGCGGTGGATGGCCTGTTCGATGCTGTTGCAGGTCAACACCCCGAACAGGACCGGGATGCCCGTCCTGAGTGAAATCTGTCCCAGGCTCAAGCTGACCTGGCGGTTGATGTGCTGGTCGTGCGATGTCTCGCCCTTGATCACAGCGCCCAGACATAGCACGGCGCTGTACGCGGCCGATTCGGCCAAGCGTCCGGCGACCAGCGGAATCTCCCACGCACCGGGCACCCATGCCACGTCGATCGCATCGTCTTTCACGCCCGCAGCGGTCAGCGTGGCCAACGCACCATCCAGCAGTTTGCCGGTGATCGATTCGTTGTAGCGGGACACCACGATCGCCATCCGCCCCCATTCGTCGCCGGCGCGATCCCCCTGAAAAACATTCGGCATTCCCTGCTCCTTACTTCATGTTCATGCTCATCAGGAATTCGGCGTTCGATTTGGTTTTCTTCAAACGAGTCACCAGCAACTCCATCGCATCCGGACCGTTCATGTCGTTCAGCACCCGTCGCAAGACGCACACGCGGCGGTATTCTTCCGGGTCCATCAGCATCTCTTCCCGCCGCGTTCCGCTGCGGTTGATATCGATGGCCGGCCAGATCCGTTTGTCGACCAAACGCCGGTCCAGGACGATCTCCAGATTGCCCGTTCCCTTGAACTCTTCGAAAATCACCTCGTCCATCTTGCTGCCCGTATCGACCAACGCCGTGGCCAGGATCGTCAGCGATCCGCCCTCTTCGACTTTTCGAGCCGATCCGAAAAAGCGTTTGGGATTCTGCAGCGCGTTGGCGTCCAAGCCGCCCGACAGGATCTTGCCGGATTGTTGACACTCGGAGTTCCACGCTCGAGCCAGGCGGGTGATCGAGTCCAGGAAGATCACCACGTCGTGACCGTATTCCACCATCCGCTTGGCCTTTTCGATCACCATTTCCGAAACCTGGACGTGCCGCGAGGACGGTTCGTCGAACGTCGAACTGATCACCTCGCAGTTCGAGCCCTTGACCTCGCGTTCCATGTCCGTCACTTCCTCAGGCCGTTCGTCGATCAGCAGCATGATCACATAGGCCTCGGGGAAGTTCTTCAACGCGGCCTTCGCCATCCGCTGCATCAGGATGGTCTTTCCAGCCCGCGGCGGACTGACGATCAACCCGCGCTGGCCGAAGCCGATCGGGACCATCATGTCGACCACGCGGGTCGAGATCTCCTGAGGATCGTATTCCATCAGGATCCGCTGGTCCGGGTGCAGCGGGGTCAGGTCATCGAACGAAACCTTGTCCGACAGCGAATTGGGGTCTTGGTAGTTGATCGCCTCGACTCGCAGCAATGCGAAATACCGTTCGTTTTCCTTGGGCGGCCGAATCTGGCCGCTGACCGTCGCGCCGGTCTTCAAGCCGAAGCGGCGGATCTGGCTGGGCGATACGTAGATGTCGTCCGGGCAGGACAGGTAATGATAGTCGGGGCTGCGGAGGAAGCCGAATCCGTCGGGAAGGATCTCCAGCGTTCCTTCGCCGTACATCAGCCCGTTCATCTTGACCCGTTCTTTTAGGATCTTGAAGATCAACTCCTGCTTCTTCATCCCGGCCACTTCGGTGACATTATCTTTCCGCGCCTCTTCGATCAGCTCGCCCATGCTCAGCTTCTGAAGCTCGGCGATGTGCACCTCGCCCTGTTTGATTTTCTCGTAGCGGTCCTGCGTGTCTCCCAGGGTCCCGCGCTCTACTTCACCGGCGATTTCTTCCGCCAGGGAAAGAGGCTCTTCGTGGTCGTAGTCAAAAGATCGTCTTGGTCTTGGCATGATCACTAACTCCTGATGGGATAGAATCGATCGATGCTCGGAGGGCATCGATGGAGGGTAGCGGAAATTGTCGTCGTTTTCACCGAGTCTTTCGCGGCGTCAGCAGGGTTCGGCCTTTTCGGCCACCAACTGGCGCCATACGGATTCCAGTTGTTCGTAGGTATGTTCCGGGGTGGATGAATTGTCGATCACGATATTCGCTCGAAGCCGCTTGGATTCGACGGATGCCTGGGCCGCTTCACGTGCGTCAAAATCCGCTTCGGTCCAGCCTCGCTGAACGGCTCGTTGAAGTCGGATTCGACGCGGTGCATCGACGAACAGGATCTTGTCGCAAAGCTGGTCCCACCCGGCTTCGAGTAACAAAGCGGCATCCAGTACCAGCACAGCGTCGGCATCCGTTCGAGCCAGCCGGGTCATGGTGTCGCGTAAGCTCAGACTGATTCCAGGATGAGTCAGTTGTTCTAAATGGTTCAGTTCCTCCCGATTGTCGGGCAGTCCTCCAAAAACAATCGCTGCTAATTTCGCTCGGTCGACACCGCCGCTGGCATCGAATACCCGATCGCCCCAGCGACGGCGGATGGCCCGTTCGACCTCCGGTTCGTGTAGTACCTGATGACCGATGCCATCGGCGTCCAACACGTGCGCGCCAAACTGCTGCAGTCGTCGCGATACCAGGCTCTTGCCGCTGGCGATTCCGCCAACCACACCTAAAACGATCATCGTTGACGCTGCCCACTCAGCTCCATGCTTCGCATTGCGCCCAATTGTCTCCTACTTTGATATCTACCTTTAACGGCACCGAAAGTTTTTCCACAGAACTCATTTCCTCGCGAACCAGACGAGCCAAATCCTCGATCTGGTCCTCGGGAGCCTCGAAAATCAATTCATCGTGTATTTGCAGCAGCATTCGAGCATTCAAACGATCGCGGCGAATCCGGTGGTGGACCTGGATCATCGCTTTCTTGATCAAGTCGGCTGCTGAGCCTTGGATTACTGTATTTACGGCGATTCGCTCGGGTAGGTTCCTTTGTTGCGAATCTTTCAGCGAGGAGCGTTCTCGTATGCCTTGCACCGCGCGTCGACGGCCTAATATCGTACTAACATAACCTCTGCGTCGACAATCCGCTAGGGTCCTTTCCATAAACTGGCTGACCCCCGGGTAACGCTCGAAATAAGCCTCGATGAATTTCGCCGCTTCTTGCTTGTCGATGTGCAAAGATTTGGCCAGCCCAAAAGCACTCTGCCCGTAAATTACCCCAAAATTGACTGCCTTCGCCTTTCGACGCATCTCGGAAGTGACCTGATCGAGGGGGACGGAATGCACCTCGCTGGCTACTAACGCGTGGATGTCTTGATCTTCGTCGAAAGCCTGCTTCAACGTGGCATCGTCGCAAAAATGGGCGAGAACGCGCAATTCGATCTGCGAATAATCGGCCGTCATCAGCTTGTAATCGTCCTCGCCCGGGATGAAAGCCGACCGGATCTCCCGTCCTTCGGTGGTTCGCACGGGGATATTCTGCAGATTGGGTTCCTGGGAACTCAATCGCCCGGTCGCGGCCACGTCCTGCTTGAATGAGGTATGCACCCTTCCGGTCAACGGGTGGATCAATTGCAGTAACCCGTCGACGTAGGTGCTTTTTAGTCGAGCGTTCTGGCGATACTCGACGATCCGCGCGGGCAACGCGTGCTGGCTGGCCAGTACCGTCAATACCTCGACATCCGTGCTGGGACCCGTCTTTGTTTTCTTTACCACGGGCAACTGGAGATCCTCGAACAAGATTCTGCCCAACTGCTGGCGAGAATCGATGTTGAAGGTCTTCCCGGCCAGTTCGAAGATCTCCTGCTGCAACGCCTCCATCCGCTGGCTGAACCGTTGGCCCAAGCTTTGTAGCCTGGCTGGGTCGACCATGATGCCCTCGTATTCCATCTCCATCAATACTTCGATCAGCGGAATCTCGAGGTCGCGGAACAGCTCGACAAGTCCGTCTTCGTGCAAACGTGCATCCAGCAGGGGCATCAATCGCAAGGGGATGTCAGCGTCCTCGGCGGCGTAGTCGCTGACCAGCGAGACGGGTACCTGATCCATGCATTTCCGGTTCTTGCCGGTGCCGATCAACGTTTCGATCTTGATCGTGCTGTGGTTCAAGTACCGTTGAGCCAAGTCGTCCAGACCGTGATTCCGCTCGCCGGGATCGATCAAATAGTCAGCGACCATCGTGTCGAAATGAAGCCCCTGCAGCCAGATATCCGCCGATCGCAGCACGATCATGTCGTATTTCAGGTTCTGACCGATCTTCTTGATCTTGGGATTCTCCAGGATCGGTCGCAACTGATCGGCAACCCACGCAGGCGGCAAGCAGTGATCTCCGGGTGGGCTGCGGACGGGGATGTAGCAGGCCGAGCCCGGTTTCCAGGCGAAGCTGTACCCGACGATTTCCGCCCAGCGTGGATTGGTCGACGTGGTTTCCGTATCCAAGGCGATCTGTTCGTGCTCGGCCAGTTGCCGGACCAACGCGATCAGTTCGTCTCGTGTGGTGATCGTATGGTAGCCTTCGGTCGAAAGCTGGTTGGGAAGCGCCGGGCTTTCAGATCTTGTTTGACCAGCGGACTCACTACGCCCGTCGGCTGGATGGGAAAGCGAATTGCCCATCGCCGCGAAACGTTCGGCCAGGCGACGGAAGCCGAAGTCGCGGCACAGCGGGAGGACCGCGGCGGGATTCAGCCGAATCACTCGGGCCGCTTCCCAATCGATCGATATCCGCAGATCGTCGACCAACCGCACCAGTTCGCGGCTGATCATCGCGATCTCGCGGCCCTGCATCAGATTCTCACGCCGCTGCTTTCCGCCGATCTCATCGGCATGCAGCAGCACGTTTTCCAGTGTCGAATACTTCTCTAGCAGTTGACTGGCGATCTTCGGACCAATCAGCGGGATACCGGGTACCTGGTCGACCGGGTCGCCGACCAGAGACTGAAAGTCGACGACCTGATCGGGCCGGATACCCCAATCCTTGGCCAGTGCCTGAGCATCATAGATCTGGTTCTTCCTCAGATTGAACAAGCTGATCCGATCCGTGATCAACTGCCGACAATCTTTGTCGCTGGTGACCAAATGGCCCCGCCAGCCTCGTTGATCGATTTCACGAGCCATCGTGGCGATCAGATCGTCGGCTTCATAACCGGACCATTCGAGGATCGGCACCCCCATCGCCTCTAGCACCTGTTGGATCTTCGGGATCTGCGAACGCAGGTCCGGCGGCATCTCTTCGCGATTGGCTTTGTAGGGCTCGTACATCCGATGGCGAAACGTGTCGCCCTCGGTGTCGAAGGCACAAAATAGGTAGTCCGCACGGTGTTTTTCGATCAGATCCGCGATATCACGCAGAAAGCCATGCACAGCCCCCACGGGTTGACCATCGGGACTGGTCATTTCAGGGAGAGCATGAAATACCTGAAAGATCAGATTGTAAGCATCCACGACACAGACCAACGGTGCGGAATCCCTGGATACTGACACCGTCGGTGAATCCGGCCCTTCATAAACCGCCACGACATCGGCCGATGATCCCTCATGCCGTCCGCTGGTGGTAGGTTCACCGCCGTCTTCCGCCACTCGCGCGGCAGGTTCCAAATCGGTCTCAAAACCGGGCAGGCGGCGTTGGTGCATCGGTTGGGACATGGTCACCAGACAAATCAGTGGGGGGAAGGGTATACCTAGCCGGGTGCTTGCACGAGGAGAGGCGTTTCTCAGGGGGGGCGCAAACCGTTCCATGACGGGGAACAGCCTGGAAGAGATTATAAGTGGCGTGCGACTCGATTGTCAACGGGCCCGCGTGCTTTCACTGAAATAAGCACCGTTCGAGAAATAACTGTCCGATGTCCCCTCGCCCCTCTGGGGAGAGGGCAGGGTGAGGGGGTCAGAAAGTGCGTCAGTTATTTCTCGAACGGTGCTAAGAGGGGTAGGGGATACCAGCGATCACGCTTCTGCGTAGCGGCCGACCTGATGCATGCGGGCGAACAGATCGTTCAACACCCAATGGTGCAGGCACAAATGCAGGCTTTCCACCATTCCCATGTCGTCCAAATCCAGGTGCAATCCGTCCTGCTGGATCGTCTTCAGTTGACCGCCGTCGTAGCCGGTCAAACCAAAGGTCTTCAGTCCGTTTCGATTCGCCCAATCGACCGCCTCCAAGACGTTCGGGCTATTGCCTGAGCCACTGATCGCGATCAGCAGATCGCCTGCCGAAGCGAAATTCATCAATTGCTGGACGAAGATCTGATCGTAGGCCAAGTCGTTACCGATCGCCATGATCCAACCGGCGTTGTCGGTCAGGCTCAGCACCTTCAAGCGCCGAAAGCCCGTGTCCCGCAGATCGGCATCGCTCAAGGTTCCCTTCCCCAGATCCTCGCAGAAATGGCTGGCCGTCAATCCTGAACCGCCGTTGCCGATCAAGAACACGAAGCGCGATTGTTCCCAGGCGTCGAGAATCGCGTCGCTCCACCGGTGCAGGGCTGCTCGGTCGACGCGCGCCAACTCGTCGCTCAGACGTTGAAAATAGGCCGGCGCGTCCAAGGTGGTACCCAACATATCATTTGTCCGCTGGTAGACGGTAAAGCAAGGCGACCGGCAAGAACAGTCCTGCCATCATGGCGAATAGAGTACTCCGCGGCCAATCCATGGCCACCGCCGACCGATCCATGGCCAAATAGATGAAGCCCGCCAGGGTGATCGCGATGAAATTGGCCTGGTTCATCACCGCGATCATGCGTCCCTTCTGACCGGTGGGCGGTCGAGCTTGGATGAAGACCTGGACCGGGATGGCAAACATCCCCGCCGAGATGCCGACCAGGAGCAGCACCACCAAGCTGCCCCAAAAACCTAGCAGATGCCGGCCGTCGGGCAGCGAAATCGAGAGGATCAACAAGAAGATCACGATACCCCAAACACCCAGTCGGACCACACGCGGATCGGCGCGGCCGCGGCACATGCGTCCGGCAATCACCGCACCCACGGCGATTCCCGCGCCGATCATCGCGGTCAGCAGGCTGGTCAACTGCTTGCCCAATTCCAGTTGGACAAGTCCCAGGGAGTTGATCGATTGGATCGCGATCCCCGATACCAGCCAAAACGTACAAGATGCCAGGATCGCGGCCAGCAGAGGCAGATCGTTTCGCAAAACGGCGCGTGTTTCGGGGGTCATCGTCAGGGCGGACATCCGAAAACGCAAATCGGGCCTGGCAGGCGGGACTCGGCGAATCCACAAGGCGGTCACGATACCGATAACGGCGATCGCGATACAAAACGCCGAGCCTTGCGCGAGTCCTCCGGCACTTTCGGCCAGCGGAGCGGTTTCATCCACCAGCCATTGTCCCAGCACGCCAGCCGAGGCCGTACCGAAGATGATCGCCAAGAAGGTCGTCATCAGGATCAACCCATTGGCGCGGGGCAGGTCGCTGCGTCGTAGCATCTCGGGCAGGATGCCGTATTTCGACGGACCGA
>SKKK01000040.1 GCA_007121535.1 Planctomycetaceae bacterium
CCACCGCTGCTCGCGTCGCGTGCAGCGCGTCTTCGACTCGCGCTTTCTTCTCCTTCATTTCCGACTCGGTCGCCGCCCCGACGTTGACCTTGGCCACACCACCGGCCAGTTTGGCCAGCCGCTCTTCCAGTTTTTCGCGGTCGTAGTCGCTCGTGACGTTATCGATTTCGCGACGGATCTGGTCAATGCGGGCTTTGATATCGCTGCTTTTGCCCGCCCCCTCGATGATCGTTGTGTTGTCTTTGTCCACGATCACCTTTTTGGCTCGACCCAGTTCGGCCAGCGTGACGGATTCCAGCTTGACGCCCAACGATTCGAAAATCGCATTTCCGCCAGTCAGGATGGCGATGTCTTCCATCATCGCTTTGCGACGGTCACCGTACCCGGGGGCCTTGACGGCACAGCACTGGAAGGTGCCGCGCAGCCGGTTGATCACCAACGTCGCCAAGGCTTCGCCCTCGATATCCTCTGCCACAATCAACAGGGGCTTGTTTTGCTGGACCACAGATTCGAGCAACGGCACCAGATCCTTGACGCTGCTGATCTTCTTTTCGAAGATCAGGACATAGCAGTCCTCCAAAACGCACTGCATGGCGTGCGCGTCGGTCACGAAGTAGGGTGACAGGTAGCCGCGATCGAACTGCATTCCCTCGACCCACTCGACCTCGGTGGACAGACTCTTGCCCTCGTCGACGGTGATCACGCCGTCTTTCCCGACTTTTTCCATCGCGTCGGCCAACAAATCGCCAATTTCGCGATCGTTGTTGGCCGCGATGGACGCGACGTTGGCCATCGCCTCTTTGTCCTTGATTTTGATGGACATCTTGTGCAGCTTTTCCGTCAGATCTTTGACGGCCAGCTCGATGCCCTGCTTCATCTGAACCGGGTTGACACCCGCCACGACGCCCCGGAGACCTTCGTTGAAGATCGATTCGGCCAAGATGGTCGCCGTTGTCGTGCCATCGCCGGCGACGTCACTCGTTTTGCTGGCCACTTCCCGCACCATGCGGGCACCCATGTTTTCGTACACGTCCTCCAGATCGATTTCCTTGGCGACGGTCACGCCGTCCTTGGTCACCGTGGGCGATCCGAAGCTCTTCTGCAAAATGACGTTGCGGCCTTTCGGGCCCAGCGTGACCTTGACGGCTCGAGTCAATTTCGAGACCCCACGCCGAATGGCGTCGCGAGCTTCCTGGTCAAATGCAATCATCTTTGACATCGGATGTTCTCTCCTTGTGTTTTCATTAAATCAAATGCGCTGTAATCCGTAGGTTCGATCCACACCGCAGGGAAGGCTTCTCCCCCGGACGGCTGGATGCGCGGTCAGTCTTCGACCACTGCCAAAATGTCGTCCTCGCGCATCAACAACAATTCTTCGTCGTCGACCTTGAAGGCCTCGCCCGCATAACTGCTGAATATCACGCGTTCTCCCACCTTCACCTGCAATTCACCGCGGGATCCGTCATCCAGCAACCGGCCATTGCCGACGCAAACCACTTCACCCCGAGCCGGTTTGTCTTTTGCCGAATCGGGAAGTACAATACCCCCAGCCGTAGTACTCTCGGACTCTTCCCGTTTGATGACCACGCGGTCGCCTAGGGGTTGGAGCTTAAACCCTTTTTTCTTTGCTGCCATGGACGATTCACCTCCTCGAAGACCTGTAAACTGGTGTGACGTGTCGCTGACTGGCATCCCATCGATCTCTTGCTGCAGATAGACTGCCAGATTCGCTCGCCTTTTCGCACAACAACCCGTTGACAGCAATTCTTGGGCCAATCGGGAGGACATGTTACGTAAATGCTTGACGTGTTTAGATTTCTGCGTTTTTTGGGGCCTGGCAAAAGGCGTCGTGGACAGGGGACGAAGCGGATTCGCCGGGGATCGTGCTGTCATTTTGGCAGGGCCGTTGCTTCTGACGCCTTCGCTGCGCAAAATGGTAGGAAACGACTCGCAGCCGAAGCGAAAACGCGGCCGCGATTGGGATTATAGCAGCCAGATCGTTTTCGATGCCGGAGTGACGACATGCCCATCAAAGTTGCCTGCAAGTGCGGCCAGACGTTCGCAGCCAAAGACGAATTGGCCGGAAAGGCCGTAAAGTGCCCCAAATGCGGGAAACCGTTGAAGGTTCCTGCTGCAACCAAGAAACCGGCGTCGGTTGCCGCCCCGGCACCCGTCAGCGCTTCGCTTGCCGATCTTCTGGATGAAGCCGGTTTGATTGCCAAACACGATGATTATCAGGGACGTCACTGTCCCAGTTGCAATTCCCCGCTGGCGGAAAACGCGCTTCTCTGCGTAGGCTGCGGCCTGAATCTGGAGTCGGGCAAGTTCATCAAGGGGATGGGCACCATCGTCACCAAGAGCAAGGCCGCGCAAGCGGAAGGACACGAAGGGGCCGCGGAACGGCTGCTACACCGGGCCGAAGACGCGCTGAAACAGGAAAAGGTCGAACAGATCAAGAATGTCCGAGAAGGTGCGCCCGTCTGGGCGATCCTGTCCGCGTTGGTGGTGTTGGGGACCCTGGCCGTCTCCATGTCCCTCATGCCACGAGGCCAAGCCTTCGAGCTTTCCGGGGCGGTGTGCCTCATCGTCTGCGGGATCATCCAAGCTGCTTGTGGACTCCACCTTCTGGTGTTGGCGTTCAAAGAGGATGTGCTGGTCGGGGTTCTGTACCTGCTTGTCCCGTTTTACGCCATTTACTTTGTCATCACCCGCTGGAGCCGTTGCCGCCAAACCGTGATCATCCTCATCTTTGCGTCATTGGGTACCCTTCCCGGTTACGGAATGCTGTGGCTGGCAACGATCGTGCCGGAACCGTCCCCAGACGGTGGAATTTTGTCGCTCCACGTGGTACCAACCCTCTGCCGTGCAATCTTTTGATCCGTTGTTGACATGTGCCAACGATCCCCCCAATAGAATGACTTTTCGGTACAAAGGAGATTCGTCATGATCTCGAAGTCGCCTAGGTTCGCCCCACCGTTTTGCTTTCCGAAAACCATGGTCGCTACCCGACGAATCGGTCGAGCGGCGTTAATGGCGGTCGCAGCCTGGATCGCGATGATCGGCTCAACCGCCGTCGCCTCGGACACATGGACGGACAACACGGGTAAGTATCAAGTCGTCGGAGATTTCTTGACGCTGCACGATAACGTCGTCTACCTGCGGAGGGAAGACGGAGTCACCATCGCGGTGCCGATGGAACGGCTGAGCGAGGCCAGTCAGCAGTTGGCTCGTCGGCTGGCCGCAACTCCGCGAGCCGATTCCGACCCCGAAGCCGAAGTCCGTCTCCTGATGGACCGTCTCCAGGCGGGTGACATCCGAGCCCTTTGGGATAGCCTGCCCGAAAGCTATCAAGCGGACGTCAACGAGATCGTGCAGACGTTTGGTCAAAACATGGACACCGAGATCTGGAATGCCGGTCGACGAGTCCTGGGCAAGCTGATGAAGGTGCTGGATGGAAAAAAGGATTTCATTCTAGGATACCCGGCCTTGCAGCAAGTAGAGATGGACATGGCGGTCGTCGACCGGAATTGGGATGCCGTGGTCGGGTTGCTCGACGCGATCTTTCGTAGCGAACTGACGGATCTCGAAAAGCTGAAGGAGTTTGATGGCACGGCTTTTATGGACGGTTCAGGCAAGGTGATCTTCGAAAGCGTCATGTCGCTGGTCAAGGCGATGGAGCAGGACGTCGATCCCGATAGTCTTCCGATCCCCATGGAATTCCCCGGCATGGAGACGCCTTCCCTGGATTTCGCGAATGTCCAGATTTCCACGGTTTCCCGGGACGGAGATACGGCCGTTCTCCGTCTTACGCGGCCGGATGGCCAGACCGAGGACGAAGAAGCGGTGCGGATCGAAGGCAAATGGTTACCAAAAGACATGGTGGACCAGTGGGCGGAGGGTGTCGAGGCGTCGAAAGAGTTCCTGACGATGGTGATGCCCGAGCAACTGAAAGAAGCCAAGCCGATGCTGCTGTCGCCCCTGTCTCCCCTGCGGATGGTCGAAGGGGTGCTGGACCAGTTGCTGGCCGCCGAAGATCAGGCCGCATTTGATGAAGTGATCGATGGCATCATGGAAATGGTCGGTGGCATGCTGGGCCCGGGCGATGACGACGAAGGCGGCATGCTTCCTTTTGATGAACCGCCCGTCTTTGACGACCCGGACGTTCAGGAAGCTGACCCCTTTGCCCCGGAGCCTGCGGATGATCCCTTTGGCAGCGACCTGTAGCAAACATCGCCCGGGCAGGCGGCACGGCAGCGGCGACTCAGAATCCGTCGCTGCCACCTTGATTGAAACCATCGAAGTCCTGCAACCGCTCGGGAGCCAGGTTCTGGAAACGAGTGAACTCTTTTTCCCAACGTAATTCGATGTCACCTACCGGACCGTTGCGTTGTTTGGAGACGATGATCTCCGCTTGGCCCTCGTGTTCCTCCTGGTCGGCGCCGCGCAGATAGTATTCCTCGCGATGGACGAACATCACCACGTCGGCGTCCTGTTCGATGGCGCCCGACTCGCGCAAGTGGCTCAGCCGAGGCCGGTGGTCCTTGCTGTCTTCCGCTTGGCGATTGAGCTGGGCCAGACAGAGGACCGGGACATCGGCTTCGCGAGCCAGGCCCTTCAGACGGCGCGTGATCCGAGCGACTTGTTCCTGACGCGAATCGTCGGTATTGTCGGGCTCGATCAATTGCAAGTAATCGATGACGATCAAGCCCAGTCCTTTTTCCCGCCGGCGGATCCGCCGCGCGGCAGCAGCGATCTCGCTGACCGTCCGCGATGGGGAATCGTCGACGAACAAAGGCGACTGGCTGATCCGTCCCGCCGTCTCGACCAAACGCTGCCGATCCGTGTTGGTGATGGTCCCGTTGCGCATGCGGTGCCCGTTGACTTTCGCGACCGAACAGAGCATTCGATCGGCCAGTTCGATCGCGGACATTTCCAGGCTGACAAACAGCGTCGGTTCACGCAGCTCAATGGCCACGTGTTCGGCGATGTTCATGGCAAAAGCCGTCTTCCCCATGCTGGGTCTCGCTGCCAGCACGACCAGTTCCGAATTGTGCAGCCCTCCCATCAGCTTGTCCAAATCGTGGAAGCCGGTTTCCACGCCGCTTCCGACGTGCTCGCCGCGCATCCGAGCGTCCAGCCGATCGATGGACTGAATCAGGATATCCCGGATACTGGAAACCGTGGCAGCACCGCGATGGTCCAGGATCGCAAAAATCTTCTGTTCCGCCTCGCTCAGTAGGAGTTTCGGTTCGCGACGAGCCTCGTAGGCATCTCGCAAGATCTCCGTGCTGGCCTCGATCAACGAGCGAAGGGTCGCTTTCTCGCGAACGATTCGCGCGTAATAGCGTGCATGCGCGGCATTGGGAACCGACTGACTGACCTTGTACAGATACGCAGCACCACCGATCGTCTCGAAATCGCCCGCATTCTTGAGCTGGTCCACCAGCAGGGTAATGTCGATCTTACGTCCCGCATCATGCATGTCCTGCATGTGCCGGAACAGCCGCTGATGAGCGTCGTCGTAAAAGTCATCGGCTCGAAGAATCAGCGAGACTTCGTCGCACACATCCGGCATCAAAAGGATACTGCCCAATACCCCCAACTCGGCATCAACGTCCGCAGGTGGCGAATGGTCCAGCACCTGCGCAGCTACTTTTTGGCCTGCCATCAAATCGTCCTCCGTGCAGATCGAGTTCCTTGCAGGTGCCGCGTCGCCGGTCGACAATCACTTGGCCGTCGAACCCTGGTCGGCGGCTGTCGGTACCACCCAGACCTTCAATTCGGCATCGACATCCTGGTGCAAATGCACCTTGACGGTGTATAGTCCAAGTTCCTTCAGGGGGCCTTCGAGACGAATCTGATTCGGCGTCAAATGGAAGTCATTTCGCTTCAATTCCGCGACGATTTCGTTGGCTCCCACGCTGCCGTACAAATGGCCTTCGTCATTGGCCAGAGCATCGATCGTGATGCTCTGCTTGGAAATCGCGTCCGCAAGACTTTGCAGATGAGCAAATCGAGCCTTTTCGATCTCCAGCAACTTGGCCCGGTGCTTGTCGACCATCCGCTTGTGGTGGTCGCTTGCCAAAGTGGCCAGACCCTGGGGCAACAGATAGTTGTTGGCATAGCCGGGACGTACTTCCACCACGTCTCCTTGCTTGCCGAGATGCTCGACCGATTGGATCAGCAACAACTGAACCCCACCGTTGGGGCCCTTGGGCAGACGCTTAAACGAGGATCTGCGAGACTGTTTTCTGGCCTGAGTCTTCGACATGGTTCTTCCTGAATTTGCAAACGGATTCGGTTTCAAGCTTCGGTACGCTCGATCGCGTACCCATGTTGTTTTCACTTAGAACGGGATGTCATCATCCGGAGGACCCGAGGCGCCGTTTGCCTCGGACTCGGCGACACTCGTGGACGTAGGTTGGCTATATTCCGATTCGTCGAAGCGTCGCGGGGCCCGATCTTGGCCGCCACCGCCGGAGCCTCCACCGCGAGCACCCAACATCTGCATCCTTTCGCATACCACGCGCAACTTGCTGCGTTTTTGCCCATCGGTCTCCCAAGTGTCGAGCTTCAACCGTCCCTCGACTAAAATCGGAGACCCTTTGCTCAAGTACTCGCTCGCCACCTCGGCGGTCCGCCCCCACATCGTCACATCCACGAACGTCGTCTCTTCCACCCATTCGCCACTTTGCGTTTTGCGACGATCGTTCACAGCCAACCCGATCTCCGTGACCGGCAAGCCGCTTTGCGTGTACTTGAGATCGATGTCGCGTGTGATGTTTCCGACCAGGATCACTCGATTGAAACTTGCCATGGCTTCGCCTCGACTGAAAGAAGTGAAATGCCCTCAAAATCAATAGTTTCTCACTGTACTTTCTAAAGTTACCAACGAACCGATCGGTTGGCAAGTCAGGGCGATTATCGGCCGAGACGTTCCTAACTTGCTTCTTTTTCGTCGTCTTCGCCGGTGATGGCTTCCACTTTCGGCTCATCCGCATCCACAGCCGCATCCTCTCGCGACGCGGCGGGCTCGGAGGACGGCACGACCGGTTCGACACGGGCCTGCGAAATGCGCACCTCCGCCATCCTCGGATCCACCTTCAGCGTCAAATGACGCAGAATGCTGTCGTCCAACTGACACTCGCGATTGAACTCGGCTACCTTCCCACTTTCCAGGCGGAAAAAGCTTAGCCAATAAGTCCCCTTGCGATTCCCCTTGATGGGGAATGCCAGCCTCTGTTCGAACCACAGGCGACTGGCGAGCACCTCACCACCACACTTTTCGACCATTTTGGGAATTCGACCGCTGATCGCCCCCGGATCGCGAGCGTAAGCGTTCGAATCAAAAATGAACATGCACTCGTAAACGTTTTGAGCCAAACCTAGTCTCCCTGTATCAGCACCTTGCCGTTGTATTGATTCATACATGCCTGGACGCCGCTGCGCACCCAATCGGC
>SKKK01000123.1 GCA_007121535.1 Planctomycetaceae bacterium
TCAACTTGCTTCTCCTTCTGCGAGATGCGTACTGACCATCCGTCCAATCCATCGCCGGGACGGGTTGGTGGTACATGACGGCAAGCCCATCCAAAAAATTGATGCCGTATTGCCGGGATGACGAACTCACCCGAACCAGGCCCGCTTCAACGGCGGGATCCGTCGAGGCGAAACGTGCCGCCGCGAACGATTCGTGCCATTGGACGAACCTGGAGGTTTTCGACAAGAGCGAGTTAAATACTGATCGATAGGAAACCGGTCAAGTGCATTTTTCCGAATCGGCGAAAATTCCTCGGACAAAAAGACGCAATTCGACCCTTTCGCAAGCATGCCCTTGATGCAGTGCTGACAGGCGGATTCCGATGCTAGCGGAGATGCTCGGGCGGCGCGGGAAATTTGTCTAGGTGATCCCGAGCGATCGTGCTATCATTGCCCACTTAGGACCGGCGAACGAGTAACTGAGCGGAATGGCGCTAGCCACCGTTTCGCAGCCATCATGAATAACTGAGTCGATTGGCGCTAGCCACCGTTCACGCAGCCCTAATGAATCACTGAGCGGAATGGCGCTAGCCACCGTTTCCGCAGCCATAATAAATCGGCGGCTAGCGCCGTGCCGCTCACGTGGATGATCCGACCGTTATTCCTTTGCCAACGATGATGGACGCGCGGGACCTGCGTTTAAGACGTTGACAAACGAAGATCGAGCAGGAAGTACATATGAAGAATATCCGACGTGCCGTAGGCATGGCATTGCAATATCGATGGAACGTGGCCGCTGTGGTGATCAGCGCCGTCGCCGTCGCCATCTTCTGGGGCGGGAACATCGGCGCGCTGTACCCGATCGTCGAAGTGGCGTTTCAGGGACGCACGTTGCAACAGTGGGTGGATGACGAGATCGACAAGGCGACCGAAAAATCGCGCGAGCTGTCCGAAAAGATCGACCGCTTGGAGGGTCTTGCAGCCGATGCCGACAACGACGAGGCTGACCGGTTGCATCACCAGGTCGAACTGCTGCGCCATCGCTGGGAGGCCGAGCAGACCGCGTTGGGATGGGCGAATTGGTTGAAACCGAAGATCGCGAGCTGGTTTCCCAACAACGCTTTTCAAACGATCGTGGTGATCGTCGGGGTGTTGATGATCGCCACCGCGGCCAAGAACGCGTTCATCTTCTCGAATCTGATGCTGTTGGAAAGACTCGTGCAGTTGGTCGCTTTCGATGTCCGAAAGGAACTGTATCACCATACCCTGCGGATGGACTTGTGCGAATTCGGGGAACAGCGAGTCGGGGCGCTGATGAGCCGCTTCAACATGGATCTGCACGCCCTTTCGACCGGCCTGCGTTGTTTGTTCGGCAAAGCGATGCTCGAGCCGTTCAAAGCCGTGGCTTGTCTGGCCGGCGCGGCCTTCATTTCGTGGCGGCTGCTGCTGTTCACGCTGCTGCTGGCGCCGTTGACCGCGCTGCTGATCCGCGCGTTGGCGCGTTCCATCAAGCGAGCGAATCGGCGGGCGATGGAAGAGAACGCTCAAATGATGAACGTGTTGTCCGAAGCGTTTCACGGGATGCAAACGGTCAAAGCCTTTACAATGGAAAAACACGAACGGCTGCGTTTCCACGTCGTTTCGAAGGAGTGCCTGCGAAAGGCGACGCGCATCGCTTTCTACAACGCTCTGACCAAGCCATCCACCGAACTGCTGGGGCTGGCAATGATCTTCACGGCGCTGATCGCCGGCGCCCATCTGGTCTTGAATCAGGAAACGCACCTGTTGGGAATCCGCATGACGGATCGGCCCATCAGCGTTGCCGCTCTGCTGTGCTTTTTCGGGCTGCTGGTCGGCGCCAGCGACCCGGCGCGTCGCCTTTCCGATCTACTGAACGGCTTGCAGGCCGGAGTGGCCGCCGCCGACCGGTTGTTCCCGCTGTTGGATCGCCAGCCAAAGATCGCGGACCCCCAAGACCCCAAGCCGATCCCCTCTTCGTTCCTGCGGCTGAGTTTCGCGCACGTCCATTTTCACTACACGGCGGAACAGCCCGTGCTGCAGGATCTGGATTTCCAGGTGCGGGCCGGCGAGACGTTGTGCATCGTGGGACCCAACGGCTGTGGTAAATCGACGCTTGTCGGGCTGCTGCCTCGATTCCACGATCCGGTGAGCGGCCGGATTTGCATCGACGACATCGAACTGCAGCAGTTCCGACTGCGAGACCTGCGAAAGTTCGTCGGCATGGTCAGTCAAACCGCCGTGCTGTTCGATGATACGGTTTTTAACAACATCCGGTATGGGGCTTGGCACGCGACCCCCGAGCAGGTGCATCGGGCCGCCGAGCGAGCACACGCGCATCGTTTTATCCTGGAATCGTTGGAACACGGGTACGACACCAATGTCGGCTCGGGAGGCAACAGACTTTCCGGCGGTCAACGACAGCGCATCGCATTGGCACGCGTCATCCTCCGCGATCCCCAAGTGCTGATCCTGGACGAAGCGACCAGCCAGATCGACCTGGAGAGCGAACAACTGATCCACCGCGCCTTGGAACAGTTCATTCAAAACCGGACGGCGATCATCATCACCCATCGTCTTTCGACGCTGGAATTGGCCGATCGAATCCTGGTGATGGAAGCCGGGCGAGTCGCCGATCTGGGCACCCACCAGGAGCTGATCGCCCGCTGCGATCTGTACCGCCGCTTGCACGACATCCAACTGCGTCACACCGCATGAACATCCCTGTCGCGTTGCTGGTCAGCGGCGCGGCTCTGATGGGCGCTGAGGCTCGGTGTCTTCGTTTTCAATTTGCTTCGAGAGAACGACGATAACGCCTCTCCGTGAAGATCCGTTGGACAAAGTGATACAAGTTGTTGCGCCAATGCGTGGCGTCGTGCCCGTAGGGATCGACGTTCCAGACATGCGGCACGTCGTGTTCCTTCAAATACGCTTGCACGCCTTGGCTGACGTGGATCAGGCCGTCTTTGTTGCCACAGGACAGATACAGCAGCCTTAGCTGCTGCTTTGCGGCGGCGGGGTCGGGAACGAGCTGCGCCGGAGGCCTGGTGTTGGGGGCCGACGAGAAGCCGCCGATCCAGGCGAACGTGTCCAGATGCGCCAGTCCGAAGTTCAGCGACTGGCCGCCGCCCATCGACAGCCCGGCCAGCGCCCGGTGCTCGCGGTCGGCTTCCACGGAGTAGCGCGACTCGATCGTCGGGATCACGTCCTTCAGCAGATCCTGTTCGAAAGCGGCAAACGCGGGAGCTGATCGGAAGACGTCCCCCTCCGCCCGGTCGTTCTTCTGCGCCCGGCCATTGGGCATCACGACGATCATCGGCACGGCCTTGCCGTCGGCCAGCAGATTGTCCAGCAGAACGTTGGGAGCGGCGAAACGCTGCCACTCGGTCTCGTCGCCGCCGATACCGTGCAAGAGGTACAGCACCGGGTACTTCGTGTCCTTGGAATAGCCGGGCGGCGTATAGACCTGCATCCGCCGCGTGGTTCCGACGGATTTCGAATCGTAGGAGATCATTTCCACCCGGCCGCGCGGGATGCCCTCTCGCGGAACGTTGAAGCCGGCGGGAGGGTCGGGAAGAACCTGAACGTCGTCCGGTCCCAGCGTCACCTGGCGGCCCAACCCCCTTGGCCGTTGAGCAAACGTTTCAGGAACAGCTACAGTCACAGCCAGCAACCCGCTCAATACCACCAATGTCCAACGGTTCGATCGCGTCATCACCATCGATTCTCCCGAAAGAATCCCCAATTTTCCCACCCCGTAACGCCGCGCGCACGGGTAAACCAACCCCACTCGTGCCCCGATGTTTCGAAGAACCTTCCGATCGCGGCAAAAGTCACGTCATCACCTCGGTGTGGACCGTCATCATATTGGTGATTGGCGTATAGAGGTCGGCCTTCCTCGTCCCGATGGAGACGATCAGGCTGTACCGCGCCGTCTGGTCGTATCTTCCCAAGTGCTGGCGTTCGCGCCACCAACCACTGACCGGGTACACGATGATCCGGCCGGAACGAGCAAGTTCTGTGGCCGTGCCCATCCACCAATCGGAGTGCAGTGAGCCGAGGGATCTGCGGTTGTCGCCGATAATCCAACGACGCTTCTCCTTCGCGTTCTTCGGGCGGTCGTTTGGGCTATCCCAAAAGGCTCTTGAGATTCGCTGCTTGAAGCCGACGATCCCCTCGGTCGGTCGTATGACATCGAAACGCAGGCCGTGTGAGGCATAGCGGTGGTTCCGACCCCAGCCGACCCGATTCGGGCTGGGCTCGACAAAGTAGGATAGCGTCACACGCATCGCGACCCTCTCTTCCCCAAGGTCTTCTCGGACCTTCTTGGCGTGCGTCGATGGGTTTCGTATCGGTCGCTCGAACGTCGCAGCCCCGGATTTCGGGCTAGTGTACGGTTCGGGGTTCGCGGTTCCCTCCAAGCGGAGGTGGGGCAACTCGTTCATTCCTGCATCTTTCTTCGTCGCCGAGCAGGACGCATGCCTCCGCGATTCTTCAGGGCGGCGGTCAAGCTTTCGTGACTCACACGTTTCTGGCGCGATATGACCGCACGGCGAGCCGCATCATCACAGGCCCGAACAACCTCGGCATGACTGAGGCCCCGTCCGGCGACACCGATCTCCGACCACACGGCGCGCGGACTGCCAGTCGGTTGCTGGCCCCGTCTGGCCTTGGCGACGAGATCTCGCAAATCGTTCGCGAGACGGTCATTGCCCTTCGTTGCCTCGTGAGCGGCAATCTGCAACGCCACCGACCGGAAGAGATCGTCGTCCCCCGTCGTATGACTTTTCAATAGTGCCTTTAGCTGCTCAGCCGTTGCCACGTGTTGCTCCTCAGGCCAGACGCCATCGCAAAATCGAGACGATAGGTCAAAGGCTGAAAACACCTTGGGTCCATCGTCTTCTCCGCCGGACTGCCGGGGTCTGGATTGGCTTCCAAGAAGAATTCTACTCAATTCCGTCAGGTCGGTCACCGGGGAAAACGTATCCGGCGGAACGAACCACTATTGTCGGGTAATAGCCAATGACTCGTAATGGGAGAGCATCGGGTGCCGCCTTTTGACGAGGCTCAACTCATTAAAATGCCGATCTCCGTCAATCAACTCCCCGTTGAACCAAAACTCATCAGAGACTCCAGCCGTCGCGGTAGTCGGGGGCTAGCAAATGGTTGGCGGCTTCGCTGTTGGTGAACTCCAGTTCTTGGTCATCCCACAAGAGTTTCTCTTCGGTGCGGATCGCGATGTTGCCCATCAGTACTACGGCTGTCAAATGGGCTGCATGGTCGACAAAATTGCTGCCGGCGGGTGGGCCGCCTTTACAGGCGTCGAGCCATTCCTGGTAGTGGCCGGGCGATCGCGGCAAGACTTGAGGCGGACGACCGAATTGCTTGTTCCGGGCGTCGGGCAACAAGCGGTGACCCAGCAACATCCCAATGTCGCCGACGATCAAGGTCCCTTCGCCTGCGAAAACGTTGCGACCGGGCTCGATTCCCGCAGGCTGCGGAGGCATCATCCCGCCATCGTACCAGCGGATTGCGAGTTCCGACGAAACCATTGGGAACACCTGGACGTCGAAGTCAAAGTCGGATCCGTATCCTCCACTACTGCGTCGATAGTGGGTATTCTTATGGGCTCTTTCTGAGCGGAATAGTCCAATGCCTTGGCGTCCGTACTGGAAGGTCACGATCGAAGCCAACGGCGCCGTTTCGCTGCTGACCTCCGGCGGTGCATTCCAGTGCGTCGAGCAGGCTTCGACGCTGGTCGGCCACCCGAGCTTCAAGGCTTTGAACGCCGCCGACAGATTGTGGCAGCCGATATCGCCCAGCACGCCGGTGCCGAAATCCCACCAGCTTCGCCAGTGGAACGGATGATAGCTCGGATGATAAGGACGCTCGCGAGCCGGTCCCAGCCACAGGTCCCAATCCAAATGCGATGGCACGGACGGGGTCTCGGCCGGACGCGGGATGCCGCGCGGCGAGATTTCGGGGCGCCGGTTGGACCACGAATGAATCTCGCGCACTCGACCGATGGCGCCGGCCCAGATGAATTCGCAGATCAAGCGTGCGGCTTCACTGGCTTGGCCTTGGTTGCCCATCTGGGTACCGACGCCCGCCTCCTCAGCCGCTCGGCCGATCAGGATCGCTTCGTTCACGGTACGCGTCAGCGGCTTCTGGCAAAAGACATGCTTGCCCATCTTCAACGCCATCATGGTGATCACCGCGTGCGTGTGGTCTGGCGTGGCGACCATCACGGCATCGATGTCCTTTTGGGATTCGAGCATCTTGCGAAAGTCTCGGTAGGTCTTGGCGTCAGGAAAATGCTTCGCCGCTCGGGCCAAGTTGTTGGCATCCACATCGCACAGCCCCACCACGTTCTCCGTCGGCTCGACGTGGCGGAGGTCATGGAAACCCATCCCGCCGACCCCCACGCCGGCGACGTTCAGCCGCTGGTTGGCTCCCCGCGCCCGCTGTGGCAAGATCACGAACGAACCGATCGCCGCTGCGCTTGTACCGGCCAGCCATTGACGACGTGAGACATGACGTTGAGCGCTCATAACAAAGCCCTTATGGGAATGGAACCGACGGATACTCCGTACCGACTTCGCTACTCATAAGTCTAATTCACCAGGACGGTTCGATTCGCCGCTTCGTATCCTCTTGCCCGCCGGTCGCTCCGAACGAAGACGAGTTGTTGGTTGTCTGCCGCGATGTTACCGAGAATTGGCATGCCGAGCAGCGGTTTCGAAAATTTGTCGATGCTTCACCGACAGGCATCATCCTGGTTGCCGCCGATGGTTGCATCACCTTTGCCAATCCGCAGGCCGAGCAGCAGTTCGGGTACTTGTGCGATGAAATGGTGGGCAAAGAGATCGAATTATTGGTTTCTGAGAGGTTTCGCCAGAAGCCTCAGCAGGCGAGGGCTGCGTACGAAGCCTCGCTCGAGCCACAACCGATCGGCGCCCATCCATCTGTTCGAGCCAAGCACAAAGACGGCCACGAATTTCCGATAGATTTTGCCTTGACGCCGATCATGATGCAGGGCCAGGCGATGGTTGCGTGTACGATCGTGGATCACAGCGAACGAGAGACAGCTCGAAGATTGTTGGCAGAAGGTGACGGGCGTTTGAGACAGATTATGAATAACGCGATGGCCGTAATGTATTTGAAGAATGCGGCCGGGCGATACCTGTTTGTCAACCGCCAGTTTGAAGAGCTGTTCCAGGTGACGCAGAGACAAGTCATCGGCAAAACGGATTACGATGTCTTTCCGCCGGAAATCGCCGCGGCGTTTCAGGCGAACGACCAACGTGTGTTGGATACCGGCGAGGTCTATCGATTCGAAGAGGTCGCACCGCACGAGGATGGATTGCACACGTACATATCCGTCAAGTTTCCGGTGCGAAATGCGGAATCCCAAATCTATGCCGTCGGGGGGATTTCCACCGACATCACCGA
>SKKK01000185.1 GCA_007121535.1 Planctomycetaceae bacterium
CAGGACTTGCCGCCGATTGTCAGCAGGATTCAGCGGCTGGCAGAAGTACGCCCGAAGGGATTCGAACCCCTAACCCTCGGTTCCGAAGACCGATGCTCTATCCAGTTGAGCTACGGGCGCTAATCTGTTGAACGTTTCTTGGACTCATTGGCCGAAACGTTGCCTGCTTATCGACAGAGTTTAGCAGAACTTGGGTCGCTCGCAAGCCGCCTGGGACCGAAGAATGCCAGGACATCAAGGATTCTTCGAAACACTGGGTTGGTACCATCGGGTCAGAACCTTGCTGCCGGTCAGGCTGACGGCGGCAAAGATGAGGACCCCCAGTACGGTGGATGCGATGACGGCGGCGAATAGTTCCGCAGTGCGCAATTGCTCCAGTTTCTGCCGAATCAGAAATCCCAAACCAAAGCGATCAACGCCCGCCCCTACAAAAAATTCGCCGACGATGGCTCCGACCACGGCTAAGCCACTGGAGGTCTTGGCAGCAGCGACCAAATAGGGGACGGACGAGGGCAATCGCAGTTTGAGCAGCACTTGCCAGCGGCTGGCGTCGTACATTTGGAACAGATCCAGCATCAACGGATCGACGGCCAACATTCCGGTGGTTGCATTGGTGATGATGGGAAACAGGCTGATCACGAAAGCGACGATCACGACGCTGTGAAAGCCATAGTCGAACCATGTGATGATCAACGGTGCGATGGCAACGATCGGAACAGTTTGCAGAAAGATCGCATAGGGATAACAACTGCTGCGGATCATGGCCGATTGCGAAAAGATGAAGCCGACCAGCGTGCCGACCAGCAGGCTGGCGATAAAGCCGCAGACGGCGGCGGCAGCGGTGCGTCGAGTTGCCTGGGCGATTGTGGAGAAATCGGCCGCCGCCTCCTGGACGACTCGCCCAGGACCGGGCAGCAGGTAGACGGGCAGATCGAACCAGATCACGGCGCCTTGCCAGATGCCGATGACGATCAACAAGAACAGCAAGGGCGGCAGGACCAAGTGAAGGGAGTGAAAGATCCACAAGGTGAGCGGTGGCCGTCGCATGAGTTTGGTCCTGAACCGAAAACGACTCGCGATCCCTTTCGTCGCGATGAGTGAGCGGCACGGCGCTAGCCGCCGGTGGCGTTCAAGACCGACGGCTAGCGCCGTGCCGCTAACAATCCGCATTTTTGGCATGGACAACGCACTAGCCCGGATTATTCATCAAGTTGGCGTGTGTCTTCCTAAGTATTTTGATGCCAACGTGTTACGGCCATATTGCCCAAAGCGCCGCGCAGATCAGCCGAGACGCGCTAGCGTCCGGTTGGTGCCGCCGTTACGGTAACCGGGGCTAGCGCCCTGCGGCTCATGAATAATCCGCACTAGAGCATTGTTGCAATGGAACGTTAAAGTGGTGAGTTCGACAAAATGTGGCAAGTCCGTACCTCGTGGCCACGTTCGCCGGAACGTGGAAAAACCGCACTCGGGTGAGTGCGGCTACGGGAAGTCTGCACTCGGGTGAGTGCGGCTACGGGGATCAAGCGTAGGGTTGAGTCCACGCGGCGGGTTCGGATTCCCAGTCGGGTTTCAGGTCATCCGATACCTTGACGATTTTGGCTCGCACATACAGGTCGTCGGATTTCAGCGTGTACGAACCCTCGGTGCCTTCGACGGTCTGCAGGACCACGCCGATATCGTCCGAGTACACATCGATTTTACGAGCTGGATTGCGTTCGCCCTTCTCCACGTGGATCACTCGACTGGACGAATCATAGTCTTTCTTCGTTCCGATGAATTCGATTCGATAGCGGCCTTCCGAGGGAACGTCGATCTTGACTCCCAAGGTCTTCCCATCGAATTGGATCTCCTCGAAATCCAGCCCATTCGACGCGTAGAAATCGCCTGCAGCGATCGCTGCCAGCAGTTCGTGGGTACACAGGCTGGCCGCCCGCACCACGCACCAAGCTTTCGGCGGTACCTCGTACGAATGACGGTCGTCGGTGCCTAATCCCCACATCAACGGTTGACCGTGTGCCGCGCGGTGCGCGTTGACCACATCCCAGAACTTTTCGGGTTTCCAGCCCTCGGGATGCGCATCGAAGCCTCCCATCGCATTATTGTTCAACTCGAAGACCCGGATCTGGGGCAGCGCGATCAAATCGTTGGGCGAAAAATCATAGTAGCGCCACAACGGATGGTTCGCGAAGAACAGATAGTCTTGCCCTTCGTACAGTTCCAGCCCCTTGGCATAGGTGCGTTCGAGGATTTCGAGCGGTGTCTGGGCTTGGATGTAAGCGAAGATCTCGCGAACGTTGATGAAGTTCACGTGGACCTGTTGACCGTTGGGTGCACCGCCCGTTTGCTCGTATCCGGGGATCATCAGGAACTTGCCGGGTTCGGCGAACTGAGCTTCCAGTTCGTCGTACGTCGCCATGCGAACGTAGGTTTGATCGCCGACGGTGATCGTGCGGACGGAATCCGCACCGAACTTTTCCACCATCTGGTCGATGTGCGACTGCAGCAATCGCGGCCAGCCAGCAGTGGGAGACACGACCTTCCACAACGAATCTTCGCCCTCGAACGCGGCCGAATCCGAGGGCGGATTGCTGAACCCAAACCCATCGAATCGCAACTCGTTCGATTGGAAGATATTGTGATCCGAAGGGCAGATGAAGTGATAGCCGTTCGACTTGTACCAATCGACGGCCCATTCGGCGAGCGGATGGCCATCCGACCACTGGGTGTGCATGTGCAGATTGCCTTTGAACCAGTGCTTCTTTGCCTGTGTGGTTGTCTCTACGCCAAAGAGCATGCTTTGGGGCGTCACGGCGGCCGCCGTAGCGATGGCGCCTGTGGCTTTCAAGAAGTCACGTCGGGAAACGTTTCGGGACATGGCTTGATCTCCTGGACTTTGCAAGTAATTCACGGAGTTTTCAAATGGGAGCGGGCGGACAAGCCGCGACTGAAATCGACCGGCAGCATTGTGATCCAACCCGGTCGCGACGTCAACCATCTGGTTCAGCGCGTCGCGACCGCAAAACAAAGCCCTCGCCAAACGTGATGAGAAATGCGGGCTAGAAAAGCGCCGGGCCGCTCGGGAAGCTAGTGTTGACCATGTCCTACGCCGTGGCCGCACGGGCCAGGTTCTGCAGGCTGCGTCGCAGCGGCGGCAGGGGATCCTTCGGCTGGTAGTACATCTCGACCGTCAGTGGCCCGGAAAACTGAACTGCGTGCAACGCGCGGCAGACGGCTGGCAGGTCCATCCCGCCTTCTCCGATGATCGCCTCGGCCGGCTGCGGGTCCCGCTGGATCGCGACGTGTTCGCGCAGATGGAGTCCGTGCAGTCGACCTCCCATGCGGCGGATCGCTTCGACCGGTGATTCGCCCGAGCGCATCGCGTGCCCGGTGTCCAGGCAGTAGCCGATGCGATCGTCCCACGGTTGGACAGCCTTCAGGATATCGTCGATCCGGTCGAAGCGATGGCCCGGACCGTAATTGTGAACCGCCACCTTGAGATCGAACTCGTCGACCAACCGGTTCAAGATCGGAAACGCCTCGACCGTCGGCTGCCCGACCAGCACGGAAACGCCGTTGGTCTTGGCGAACTGAAAGGTTCGACGCAGCGCCGCGGCATCACCTTCGATGTCCCCCAAGAAATAAGCTTCCATACGGATCGTGTGTCGCGACAGCAGTTGCTGTACCTGCGCGATGCGATCGGCATCCTCCGTCACCGCGTAATGCCAATGGGCGAATTCGATCCAGTGCAAGCCGACGTCCGCCACGTGGCCGAGCATCGGTTCCATTTCGGGGCTGAACGCTCCCAGCATGTTGCTTTGAATGCCGACTTGGAACCCTCCGAACTTGGCAAGCGATGCTTCGATCGCCTGCTGATCGTCCGCATCCGCCCGGCTTGGCAGCGCGAACCAAGCCGCACCGGCTGCGACGCCCGACGCCAGAAAATGTCTTCGAGTGATGTTTGTCATGCCGCATTCTCCTATTTTGAAGTTGGGTTCAGGCTCCGATATATTTGGCGTGGATGGTGCGAGCTACGCTGACATCGTCGGTTCCGCCAACGATCGCGCGGCCGTCCGGAAACACCGTGATCGCGAAATCATCGACTTCCAAACGCAGCAGGAATCGATTGCGATTCACTTGGCCCACCCCTTCCAGCTTATCAGCTAGCTGATCCAAGTTGACCGGGTGACGGTTCGGATAGCTTAGCTGGACCGAATTGCGACCGCAAAGCACCGCCGTGTGACTGCTCCGCTGGCCCTGCAGCCATGGAAACTCGCGACCTTGGCACGTCGGGCAGTCGATCTGCTCGCGCAGCGAATCCAAGCCGACTTGACGCGTCCGGTTTTCCCACAGGTCGAAGACTTGCAAGCATCGGCTGATCGCCTCGGTCCGACCGCTCAGAATCTTGAGCGCCTCGCAAGACTGCAACGAAGCCACCACGTTGACGACCGGCCCCAGAATACCGGCGGAATCGCAGGTCGGCGTCGAACCGGGCGGCGGAGGCTCGGGCATCAAGCACCGCAGGCACGCCGTTTGCCCGGGAACGATCGTCATCGTTTGACCTTCGGCGCCGATACAACCGCCGTAAACCCAGGGGATCCCGTGCTTGACGGCGACGTCGTTCAATAAGAAACGAGTCTCGAAGTTGTCCGTTCCGTCCATCAGCAGGTCCATTCCCTCGATCAATCGCTCGATGTTCGATGGTGCGACATCCGTCACGACGGGCTCGATGCGGATTTTCGAGTTGATTCGCCGTAATTTGGTTTCGGCGGCCGCCGCTTTCGGCAAACCATCGGCCACGTCCTGCTCGTCGTACAGCACCTGCCGCTGCAGATTGCTCATTTCCAAGAAATCCCGATCCACGATTCGCAGCATGCCCACACCGGCTCGGACCAAGGTATTGGCGATTACCGATCCCAGAGCGCCACAACCGCACAACAATACACGGGACTCCAGCAAACGCTGCTGGCCGTCTACACCTATCGGAGGGTATCTCAACTGACGTATGTATCTCGCCAGCCGCGTGGGTATTTCGGACATGTTGGTTTCCTTTTTGGCGGCCAGATCTGCATGCAACGCTGGTCGCCCCGCAAAAGTCGTCTAGTCCCCTGTCGGGTGTTTTGTTACAAACCCGACGCTTGTCAATTAACTCTAGTGAGTCGCCGATGATAGAACGCGAAAATCGCTCGTCAATCTGGGTGGCTGTCGTGTACGGGGCAGTTTTGCTGTCCGGTTGCGCCGATGGCCCATTGCATTCGCTCTACTATCGTAAGCAATGGCAGGACGACGAAAAGTACGGACCGACCCTGTTTACGCGACTGGAGGAATTGCAGAATCTTCGTCGGGAAGCGGCGCGGATGAACGAGCAGCAACAAGCCCAACTGGCTCGAAGATTGAATCTGAGCGTTGCCCAAGATCCCAGCGCGGTTTATCGAGCACAAGTGGTGCGTACGTTGGGGTCGTTGACCACTCCGGTGGCGATCGAGGGTCTCCAGCTCGCCAGCCAGGACGCAGAATCGGTGGTGAGGATCGCAGCTTGCGAGGCCTGGGGCCAACGGCATGGCGTCGAAGCGTTGCATGCGCTGGGCGCGATCGTCCGTTCGGATGAAGATCTGGATGTGCGGATCGCCGCCACACGGGAACTGGGGAATTTCCGAAACCAGGCCGCCGTCCAATCGTTGGGCGTCGCGTTGGATGATCCCGACCCGGCGTTGCAGTTTCGAGCGGTCGAGGCCTTGCGGAGCATCTCGGACGAAGACTTTGGCAACAGCGTCCCCGCGTGGCGCCAATACGTTCGCGGTGAACCGGTCGATCGCCCCGAGCCACCGTCGTTCGTCAACCGCATCCTGAATTTCTTCTAGTGCGTTGTCCAGGCGAAAAAAGCGGAGCGACCCCAAGATTTCGCTTGGACAACGCACTAGGGTTGGGCGAAGAATTCTGGGAATCGGGTACGGCGATCATATTGTTCTTCCGGCGGCAAAGCTCTAGGATATAGCGACCCGAGTGCGCGGGGTATCGCCACCTGCCAGGTTCAGCCCATACCGACACCGTTCTCAGCCGGATGAAGTCTCAGAAATTCACCAAACAGTTCGCGACCATCTACGGCCTCGCTGTGCAGATCTGCATTAGCGGCGAGGCCGATGCTATTCTTGTCATGCTGGACGGACCGAGCGATTGGAGCCAATTGAAGCAGCGAGGTGGCACGGCAAAGATCCTGGTCGTGGCCGACCGGGCCGAAGAATTGGAGGGCGCCCGCGCCGAGGGGATCGAACCGGTGGTGGTCGAAATGGAGGGCGCTCCGGTGTTCCACAAAATGGAACAGGCGTTGCTTGAGAGCGTGGCTCAAGATCTGCTGCAACCCAATGCCGAGGTCGTTGCCGTCTACAGCGGGTTCGAGCCGGGCAGCATCGATTCGATCAGCTACATTCGATTGGCCGAGCATCTGGGGCGATTGACCGCGCGAGATCTCCGCAAGCTGGAGACCAGCGTCCCGCTGGAGACTTTGAAACTGGTTCTGGACATCGCCTTGGAGATCGGCCGCGAGGGCCGCGAGGGAAATCCGGTCGGAACCATGTTTATCGTGGGGGATTCTCGGCGAGTCATCAATCATTGCCACCCGGCTGGATTCGATCCCGTCAAGGGCTACAGCCGCCAGGAACGCAACCTGCAGGATCCAAGGGTTCGCGAGGCGATCAAGGAGATCGCGCCTTTGGATGGCGCCTTTATCGTGGCAGCCGATGGTACGGTCGAACGATCGTGCCAATTGGTCGATGCTCTGCACGCCAACCTGACGTTGTCGAAGGGCCTGGGTTCACGCCATTGGGCCGGTGCGGCGATTTCCAAAAATACCAAGGCCATCTCCGTCGTTGTCAGCCAATCGTGCGGGACCGTTCGTCTGTTCCAAAATGGCGAAGTCGTATTGCGTGCCGAACCGTTCCAAAGAGCGATGAAATGGAAGGATTTCGAGTACGAACCACCCATGGCCTCGGCAGAGTGAAATGAACGACCGGCCCACCCCCCGGATCATTGTGCGGCCCGCCGACCTGGATCATCCCGACGATGGTCGGCGAATCGTCGAGTTGCTGGATATGTATTCCCGCGAGTCGTTCGGCCAGGCTGCGCCGTTGCCAGAAAATGTCCGCCAAGACTTGGTGCATGGTTTGCGCGATCACCCGACGACGCTTGTATTGCTGGCCATGGAGGACGAAAACGCGATCGGGATCGCGGTCTGCTTCTTCGGATTTTCGACCTTCGCGGCTCGTCCTCTGCTGAACATTCATGATCTGGCGGTGAGTCCCGGAGCACGTGGCCGTGGGGCGGGAAGGGCCCTACTTCAGGCGGCTCAGCAACATGCGACAGATCGGGGTTGTTGTAAGCTGACGCTGGAGGTTCGTGAGGACAACCACGGGGCGCGGCGTTTGTACCG
>SKKK01000416.1 GCA_007121535.1 Planctomycetaceae bacterium
CCGGCGGCTAGCGCCGTGCCGCTCACTCATCGCGACCCCAAGATTTCGCCTGGACAACGCACTAGGGGGTCAAGTCCACCAACTGCCGCTTGGCGTCTTCGGTTTGCAGATCGCAGCGTAAGCAGCGGCTGGCTTCGTGGACCGCTTGTTCTTGTGTCATGGTCAATTCGACTTCGGCGAAGCCGCTGTGTCTAGCGGTGATCGGCAGCAGCGGGATCGTGGCTCGTTGCGTGGGGATCTCTTCACCCTCCGGCGGCGGAGCGGGTGGAACGTACTTCGATGGCCGTACGGGCTCGTAGCTTCGATCCAGCGGCTGGTGGCGGAGGTACTTGTCGATCATCTCCGCAGCGACTTTCCCGGCCGCCATCGCAGCGACCACCGTATCGGGTCCCGTGACCACGTCGCCGCCGGCAAATACGCCGGCGCGTCCGGTGGCTTGGGTCTCTTTTGCGACCATCGCTGTCCCCCGCCGCGACACGTCGATGCCCGAATCCTTGCCCAGGAACTGGACTTCGGGATCTTCCCCGATGGCGACCAGCAGCGTATCCAGCGGGATATCGAACTCGGAACCCTCGATGGGCACCGGACGCCGCCGACCGCTGTCGTCCGGCTCGCCCAGTTTCATGCGGATGCAGCGCAGGGCCGACAGTCGGCCATGGTCGGTCAGCACCGCGACCGGCGCCGTCAATAGTTGCAGATCCCCGCCTTCTTCGACCAATGCATCGATTTCTTCGGCAAACGCAGGCATTTCCGCGCGGGTGCGCCGATAGATGATTTGGACGGACTGCGTGGTGGTCAAACGCAAAGCCACTCGGGCTGCATCGACGGCCGCATTGCCGCCACCGATGACCCCGATCCGTGCGCCGACCTGAAACGGTTGATTCAAATTGACTCGTTTCAGGAACTCGATCGCGTCCAGCACGCCCGGAGCGTCTTCGTTTTCGACACCCAGCTTTTTGGACTTATGCGCGCCGGTAGCGACGAACACCGCCTGGAATTGCTGAGTCAATTCGTCGAACGAGATGTCTTTGCCGATCCGAACCCCGGTCCGGATCTCGACTCCGGCTCGGCGAACGTTTTCGATGTCGGCTTCCAGCAGGTCGCGAGGCAGGCGATAGGCGGGGATGCCGACGGTTAACGTCCCGCCGACCACGTCCAACGCCTCGAAGATCGTCGGCTGGTGTCCATACTGTGCCAGGTAGTACCCGGCCATCAACCCGGCGGGTCCGGAGCCAATGATGGCCACCTTTTCCCCGGTCGGTTTGGGCTTGGGCGGCGGTGGATAGATGCCCGATTCGATCGCGTGATCCACGGCGAAGCGTTTCAGAGCGCGAACGGCCAGTGCGTTATTTGCTTGGCCAGCCAGACACCGCGATTCGCAGGGATGATGGCAAACTCGCGCACAGACGCTGGGCAGCGGATTATCCTTGGTGATCGATTCGAAAGCTTCCTGAAAGCGGCCTTGGGCGATCAGAGCGACGTATGCAGGCACCTCGGCACTGATCGGGCACATGTGTTGGCAGGGCGACGACACCAGCTCGCGGCACACCACGGCGGGACACCGTTTTCGGTGGATGTGCGCCTCGTATTCTTCCGGAAAATACCGCAGCGTGGACAGTACCGGATTGGCCGCCGTCTTGCCCAAGCCGCAGAACGATAGATCGCGGATGTGGGCACCGATCCGTTCTAGCAACGCGATGTCACCTTCCTGCCCCTTGCCATCGGTGATCCGTTGCAACAGGTAATGCATATGCTGCAAACCATCGCGGCAGGGCGTGCATTTGCCGCAGGATTCCTCCATGCCCACGTGGATGAAATACTTGGCCGTGTCCACCATGCACGTGGTTTCGTCCATCACGATCATACCGCCCGAACCCATGATCGTCCCGGCCTTGGTCAGCGATTCGTAGTCGACCGGCAGATCCAGCATGGACGCGGGGATGCATCCGCCCGAAGGCCCGCCCGTCTGAACCGCCTTGATCGGTTTGCCGCTCTGCGATCCGCCGCCGATCTTATGAATGATGTCGCGCAGCGGCATGCCCATGGGCACTTCGATCAATCCGGTGTTGGCGATCTTACCCACCAGGGAAAACACGGCGGTGCCCCGCGAATTCTCGGGTCCGACCGACGCGAAATACTCGGGGCCCTTGTCGACGATCATCGTCGCCGAACACCAGCTCTTGACATTGTTCAGCGTGGTCGGCATCCCCCACAGACCCTGGACGACGGGGTACGGCGGCTTGATCCGCGGTTCCCCGATGCGGTCTTCGATCGATTCGATCAAGGCGGTTTCTTCGCCGCATACGAAAGCGCCGGCGCCACGGACAATGCGCAGATCGAACGAGAATCCGCTGCCCAGGATGTTCCGGCCCAGCAATCCTGCCGCGCGGGCCTGAGCGATCGCGGTCTGCAGATGTTCGATGGCCAACGGATACTCGTTGCGCACGTAAATGTAGCCTTGGCAACTGGCTTCGGTTTCGCCGGCGATTGCCCAGGCGCCGATGGCCATGCCTTCCAGCAGGGCGTGAGGATTGCCTTCCAGGATGCTGCGGTCCATAAACGCGCCGGGGTCTCCTTCGTCGGCGTTACAGACCATGTAGCAGTGGAATTCGTCTTCGGCCGAATCGGAGAGCGCTTCGGTACTGCGGCGAGTCATCTCCCATTTCTGCCCGGTGGGGAAGCCTGCTCCGCCTCGACCTCGAAGTCCCGACTGTTTGATCCAGCCGATCACTTCGTCCGGTTCACTCTCCAACGTTTTGGCCAACGCACGGTATCCGCCGTGCCGCAGGTAGTCGTCCAGGCTCAGCGGATCGATCCGGTTGTTGTTCAGCAGCAGGCGGCGTTCCTGATACGCGTAGAACGGGACCTGGTCCTTGTCGGCGATCCTTTTGCCGTTCTCGTCCGGTACCCGGTACAGCAACCGCTCCAAAACCTGACCCTGAACGACACACGTCTCCAGCAGCTCGGCGGCATCCTCCGGCTTGACCCGACAGTAAAGGATCTCTCGCCCCTCGCGGCGCACGACCACCAAGACTTCCTCGGCGCAAAAGCCGTGGCAGCCGGTCAGTTTCAGATCGACCTGGCGGAACAGATCCCGCCGATCCATTTCGGCCGCGATGGCGTGGTAGACTTCTCTTGCCCCGGCTACGAATCCGCAGGTTCCTCCCGAGACGATCACCACTGGGCGATCCGCGTCGTGCTGGTCGTGCAGTTGCTGGATGCGATCGAGCAGTTGTTCAGCCGATTCGAAGACGGCAATTTTTTCCGGCTGGCCGTTCCCCGAGACCCCGGCCGCAGCCCGGTGGTCGTGCTCGCAACCGCCCGACTGGCAGCAGGCGGCCGATTGCTCTTCCGGCGGCGGCAGTTCGTCCACGTTTTTGATCAGCCGTGCGGCGGAATCGGTGGTCAGGTTGGCGTAGTATCGTCCATCGACCGTCACCACCGGCCCGATGGCACAGGTCCCCAGACAATTGACCGTCCCGTACGTGAATTTCCCGTCCGGCGTGGTCTCACCGGGCTCGACGCCCAGTTCCCTTCCCAAAGTCTGCATCAGCCGCGGAGCGCCCCGAACGTAGCAAGCCGTGCCCGTACAGACGCACACATGGTGCTTGCCGGGCGGAGACAGCTTGAACGACTGGTAGAACGTCGCCAGGCTGTACAGTTGCGTGAGCGGCACCTTCAGGTCGGCGCTGATTTTCTCGACCACTTCACGAGGCACGTAGTGAAAACGAGCCGAGACCTCCTGCAACAGTTCGATCAGTCCCCCGCCGCCAGCCTTGTGCTTGGTCAGCAGTTCGTCAACTTCGTGCAGATCCACGTTCTTCATCTTCTCCCTCGATATGAAAATGCCAGCGCTTGGTGGCGTCGAAGGTGCGATTGCGGACCATGCTCTCGACCACCTCCAGGAAGTCGGGAATCCTCAACCCCATGTCTTCCTTGACCTTGACCTGACACGCCAATCGCAATCCATCGGTCAATTCACGACGGGACAAAAACGGCGTTTCGGTGGGCAGCACCGGCCCGCCTCCCTCGGTTACGTTGACCTTGCAGTAACCACAGGATCCCTTGCCACCGCAGGCTGCCGGCACGTTGATCCCGGCATCCTGCAGCACGGCTAACAACGTCTGGCCGCCGTTGAATTCCATTTCCTTGACGTCGTCGCCCTCCTGGACGCGCAACCGACAGACGCCGTAGTTCACCAGCACACGTTCGGCCACCGACAACAGAATCGCCAAAGCAGCCAATACGCCCGCCGTAACCAGTATCGCCTCGATATAAATCATGGCTAAACCCCCATCCCTCCGAATCCCATGAAGGCCAACGCCATGATCCCGGTCAAGATCATCGTGATGGCGACGCCGCGAAAAGGACCCGGCGGATCGCTGTACCCCATCCGCTTCCGCAACCCGGCCAGCAGGACGATCGCCAGCAGCCAGCCGATCCCCGAACCGAAGCCGAACGCGATCGTCTGCACCAAATTATACTCGTCGATCACCATGAACAGCGATGCGCCCAGGATCGCACAGTTGACCGTGATCAGCGGCAGGAAGATACCCAGGGCATAGTACAACGTGGGACTGAACCGCTCGATAAACATCTCGACAAACTGAACACAGCCGGCGATCACGGCGATGAAGATGATCAGCCTCAGATGCTGGATGCCCAGCGGCACCAGCAAGTAATGATAGACGAAGTAGTTGACGATGATCGTCCCGGTCAAGACGAACGTCACGGCGAACCCCAGTCCCAGAGCCGTGCTGATCTGCTTCGAACAGCTCAGGAACGAGCACATGCCCAGAAACTTGGCCAGCAGGATATTGTTCGTCAAAGCGGCGGTCAGCACGATCGCCAGCAGTGTTGGTGATTCCGGCATCGGTCAGCTCCCTTGAACATCCTTCTGTTGCACCCAGTTAAACAGGGCGATCAAGAACCCCATCACGACAAAAGCACCCGGCGCCAGCACCATGACCAGATTCTTGGTGTACCAATCGGGATGCAGCACGACGTAGCCCAGCAAGGTGCCTTCGCCCAGCAGTTCGCGGAAAAAGCCCACGATGGCCAGGATGGTCGTGAACCCGATCCCGGCAGCCAGCGCGTCGACGAACGCCAGTTGAGGTTTGTTCTGCATCGCGAAGGCCTCGGCGCGCCCCAACACGACACAGTTGGTGATGATCAACCCGACGTAGGGCCCCAGTTGCCGGGACATCTCCCAGTAAAAGGCCTGCAGGAACTGGTCGATCAAGATCACGAACGTGGCGATGATGGCCACCGAAGCGATCAGCCGGATGCGGCGAGGCGTCGTATGGCGGAGCAGCGACAGCATGAACGTCGAGCCCACGCAGACGAAGATCATGGCCGCTCCCATCACCAGCGAATTCTCCAAGCGCGTGGTGACCGCCAACGCGGGGCAAATGCCCAGCGTCTGAACCGCGACCGGGTTGCTGGTCCACGAGGTCTCCTTGAAGATCGCTCGACCCTTCCCGTCACAAAAGCCTTTGCCGCAACCACCGCAGCCTTCCGCTGTGGCGGCCGGGTCCAATGGGGCCGTACTCATTCTCGCACCTCCTGAATCTTTCGAGCCAGATCGCGCATCAAATCGCCGACTCGGTCACACGTGATCGTCGCCCCGGAAAGGCCGTCCACTTGCCAAGGTCCCTCTGCCCCGCTGGCCACCACCTGCAACGCCGGCTTTCCGTCGTCGTCCGTCAGTCGCTTGCCGCGAAACTGGTCCAGAAAGCTGGCTTGCGAGATCTCCGCACCCAGTCCCGGCGTCTCGTTGTGATCGTGGAAGGCGACTTGGCGGATCGTGTCCCAGTCCGGCTCAAGGGACACGAAACCGCGGATCGGACCCCACAAGCCCCGCCCCACCACATTCACGGCGACCAGTTCGGGTTTGGCCTGAGGATCCTCGCCGACCAGGAAATAAGCATCCATCGCCCCCTTGGTTTCCTGCCGCACCTGCTGATCGAAGACCGCCGTCAATTCCTCGGCGCTGGCTCGTGGTTCAAAGGGGATCTCCAACACGGCCAAGATGTTGCGCATCTCATCGGCTCGCTGATTCGCCTCCCGAAACGGAGCGGAAAACTCCGCCGCAGCCGTCAATAGCCCGGCACAAATCGTCCCGATCGCGATGGCGTACCCCAAGGTGTACAAGTTATCCTTCACGCTGCAGCCTCCGCACTCGCAACCCAACAAAAATCTCGTCGATCAATGGACTGGCCAGGTTCCCCAGCAGGATGGCAAACATCACGCCCTCGACCCAACCGCTGAAATTGCGGATCACCACCACCAGCACGCCGATCAGGATGCCGTAGACCCACTTGCCAGTGTTGGTCGTCGGGCTGGTGACCGGATCGGTCGCCATGAAGAAAGCGCCTAGCATCAAACCGCCGGTCAACAGATGCCACAGCGGAGGACCAAACCGGCTGGGATCGCTGAATTGCAGGATAGCCGATAACACGAAAACGGCCCCCAGGATGCCCGCCACGTTTCGCCAGTTCGCCACCCGCACCATGCACAGGAAGACCCCGCCGATCAAAATCGCCAGCGCCGAAGTCTCGCCGGCGCTGCCGCTGATGCTGCCTAACAAACAGTCCCACAAACCACCGAACTCGCCCTGCTTGCCCAATCCCAACGGTGTGGCGCCGGCAATCGCGTCGGTGTCCGCAATGGTGATGTATTGCGTCAAACGGCCCCATCCCCAGTCGCCGGGAATGACGTAACCCGACGCCAAAGGCGCCGGATAGGCGACGGCCAGGAATGCGCGGCCGACCAACACGGGATTGAACAGATTGCGGCCCGTGCCGCCAAAGACCTCCTTGCCGACCAGCACGCCGAACACGACGCCCACGGCCACGATCCACAACGGCGTCGTCGGCGGGACGACCAGGGGGAAGAGGAATCCCGTGACGAAGAATCCCTCGTGGATGTCCTTCTTGCGGATGATGGCAAACGCCACTTCGACGATCCCCCCGGCGATGTAGGATACGGCCATCATGACGATGATCCGCAAGCCGAAAAAATACACCGATGCCAGGAAAGCGGGAAACAGCGCGACGATCACCATCATCATGAATCGCTTGCTGTCGATCGGATCGCGCGCGTGCGGCGCCAACTCGGTCCGTTCCGATGCCCCGAAGAAAAACGCCTCGGTCCCTTGCGCCAAAGGCCGCAAGAGGTGCCAGCGTCCTCCGGGCTCGAATTGCGGTCGAGTCTGATCGAACAACCTCTCCAACAGCTTCATCCTGCCACCTCCTCCGATGCGTCCTCGTCGACCGCATGCAGGTCGCGGCGGATTGTCTGGTTCACCTCCAAAATCTCACGGCGTAAATCCAGCTTCGAAGGACAGACGTAACTGCACAGTCCACAGCCGATGCAGCGATGCGAGGCACAACGATCGATCTCTTCCAAGGCGTCTTGATA
>SKKK01000668.1 GCA_007121535.1 Planctomycetaceae bacterium
GCGGAATCGCCAGTGGACGATCCTACGGGGCCGACGGCAGGCTCGATCCGCGTGATCCGCGGCGGCAGCTGGCTCAGCCACGCGAGGGGCTGCCGGTCGGCGTCCCGATACAGGCGCGCGCTGTTCTACCGGAACGTCTACCTCGGGTTCCGCCTGGCCTCGAGTTCGGTGGATTAGTCTAACCAGTAAGTCAGCCAAGCAGTCAGTCAGTCCGGTAAGCGGGAGTGGAGCCTTCCTCGTAAGTCGACTTGCTTCTCTTGCGTAGCTGAGTGCCCACCCACGCCCCTACCCATAATCCCGCAAGACCACCCACTCACCCGACCCCAGCCGTTGCACGCTCCGCCCGTCAGCCAGCACGGCCAAGATCGTCGGCAGTCGCGCGATCAGTTCCTCGTTGTCATCGTGCAACTCGAAACCAGCTTGCCGAAGTTGTTCAGCAATCGCCAGTTGTGCGGCCGAAACGTTGCCGGATGCCATCGCCATAACCCGGTTGTACGTGTTCCGGCAGACGGCCAGCAGTGCTTCTTCATCGGGCACGCGAGTCGAGACGCTGGTCCGATGCCCACTCGCCAGATCCACCCAGGCACCACAGTCGCAGCGGATACGGCGGTCGAACGTGAACAGGGTCACGTCGAACTCGGTGCCGCATTGGGGGCATTTGATGGACATGTTCTGACTTCGCTCTCGATGCGCCATCCATGATTACTGCGTCAAACGTCCCATCAGCCGATACCTTCGAGGGCTTTGGCAGTCGGAGTATCGCTGTTCACTACCAGCCAAGCACCCACGCTCTGGGTGCCTGGCAGTTTTGCGACGGTTGCAGTTATCGTCTCCTTCCTGCTGGGGATGCGGAAGCTGCACTGGGAAGAACATCAGCCAGCAACTCGTCATCAGCCAGAGCCATATCGACCGCTGCCTCATCTTCCGTGACAGTCAGGCTCGTGCGCAGATCTTCGGCCGCGTCCAACAGCAACTGCCCTTCTTCTTCTGTCAGCACTCCTTCTGCAATCAGATGGGTTACTTTGTTGGTGAACGCATTGAGCTGGTTCAGAGCCACGTGCGTTTGGCCAGCATCGAGTCTCCGTTGGATTTGGTCGAGATTGACACTGAGTGAACGGGTTTGCCCGCTGTTGATCGCACCGTCGTCGAGCAGTACCTGAATACTCGCTTCCATCGCATCGATCTGCTCAGCTGGCGAGAGGACCGTGACTGTTACGGTGGCTGTATCAGTACCGCCTCTGCCATCGGACAAGGTGTACATGAACGAGTCGACCCCGTTGAAATCGATGGCCGGCGTTTAGGTGATCGTATAATCTGCGTTGATCCCTGCACTGCCAGACGCAGGATCGGTAACGGCTATCACCGCCAGTGGATCTCCATCTGGGTCCCAGTCATTGGCCAGCACGTCGATGACCACCGCCACGTCCGCGGCCGTGGTGGCTTCATCATCCACAGCGACGGGTGGTTGGTTCTGCAACGCGCCAACGTCCACTTGCTCATCAATGATACGTTGGAAACCGGGACCGCGCTGATCGAACTCCAGCTTCTCTCCATCGACATCAATAGCCAAATCGGGGTTGCCTGTAGCGAGGGCGGGACTTCCCGACATCAGGGCGATCGTTTGTGTGGGGCCGCCGTTGTCCTGTAAACCGGCTGGATCAAGCAACGGATCGAGTGGGTTGGCTGTGGTGCCGACTTGGTTGCCGTTCTCACCATCAACGATGTCGCTGTCAGCCCCGTCCTGGATGACGTTGTACGTGGCAGTGATCGTACCGTAGTTGACAACATCCGGTCCCATTTGAGCTGTGTTGGCGCCCAGAAGGGAATTGGTGACCGTCAGCGTGCTGTTGGAGTTGTAAATCCGACCGCCGCCGGAGCTCGCCGAGTTGTTGTCGAACGTGCTGTCGGTGATCGCCAGCGTGCCATTCATGTTGTAGATTCCACCGCCGAACGAGTCTGCCGAGTTGTGGGACAACGTGCAGTCCTCCATGGTGAGATCTTCTCGGTTGAAGATAGCCCCACCGTAATCGTTAGTGAACCCATTCTCCAGCGAAAGACCCGAAATCGAAACCGTGATAGTAGAAGCATCATCGCCGTCGTCGACCAGGAAAATCCGGCTCTCACCGTCCCCACTGATCGTCAACTGATCAGCCCCCAGGCCGATGATCGTCAGGTCGTCGGTGATGTGCAAATGGCCTGACGTCAGCGTGATTGTCGCATTAGCGAGTTTGTCTGCATCGAACTCGATGGTGTACGGCCCTTCGTTGTCGTTCGCAAATTCAATCGCCGATCGCAGTGAGCCATCACCGCTGTCCCAATCATTGGCCACCGTAAGAGCCGCCAGCAGGCTGCGGTCCTCCAGGTGTTCATGGCACAAGCGTCTTGTGGGCCGTTTGAGGCCAAGACGGTTTCGTGCTCGGGAATTTTTCCGACGCTGGAAAAAACGGTCGAGAGAAAGGTAGCGTTGCATCACGATTAGCCCTCCTATTGCGAAATGCCAGAAACTGGAAATGGAACGCGCCGTGTGTTGCAAACCGGTCTTCGTCGCTGCATAGTCGCACAACGCGCCAAAGAGCCGGGAGTTTCTATCGCGAAGTTTTTTGAGGTCTCGATTTCGTGATTAGACGCTGGCGCTCACAGCCAGCCGGATGTCGCCCGCCCCCGAAAGAAGCGGCTTTCCCGGTTGTCGCACACCAAACGGGAAACATCAATAGTTATTTGGAGCTAATTCACCAGTTTTTCGAGAAAAGATTCGACAACGCAGCTTCCAGCTACCCACCACAAATCCCACACGCCCTACCTTCATCCGGCCCGCACGCCCGTCCACGTTTCGTTTTGCCCCAGTTCGCGCACGTATCATTGTGGCGGACACCGGTGGTCGTGTTCAACCAGTGCTGGCCGTCCACGGGAGCCACGAATTCCGGTTCGTCCCGTTCCAGTGGTCGCGGCTGTTTACGCCAATCCCAAGGTGGTATCGGGTTCGGGTCCGCCCACAAGCCCCTACGTGCCCGTCTGGCAGCCAGTTCCGCTTCCGAGAGATCTTCGTCGTCCGAGTACTGCTTGTAATGCCAGGCGAACCCCCGCGTGACCAAAGCCAAGTTCACGTCGAGTCGCTCGCGGGGTTCGCCGATTTAGATCCTGCCGAGAACCCTTCCGTAACGGTCTTCGCCGATGGACAGGACTTCGACGGTTTCCTGAAACACCAGATCGGACAGATACTCCGTGGCACGTTTGCCCCATGGTTGTCCACGTTCCGGACAGTCGATGCCTTGCAGGCGGATGCGGATCTTTTTCGGGCCGTCCTCTTCATCAACCAGCAGGTCCAGCGTATCCCCGTCCAGGATGTGGACCACCTTGCCCGTCAGCCAATCTGATCTCGCGTCCTGTTCGGGGATCTCGGAGAACTGGTCGGCAACAGCATTTTCACGTTGGGACGCTGGCTCTGTGTCTACGAGGGTTGTCCAGTCGGCTTGGCAGCCGATCAGGAGCAGCAGCAGCCACGGGTACGCGAATCGAGGCATGGCGGTTTTCCGGGAGGTTGGGGCACGGCAAAACCGCATTGTAGCAGATCGGTGCCCTGACAACTCCAACAAAGCCGCGTTGCCGACTCGAAGAGACAAAGGAAAGTCAGCCAGGCATCCGGGCGGCGCCCCATGCTGCGGAGAAAGCCGCGTAGCCATCTACCTCCCCAAAATAGCGTCAGGCTGGCAATGCGGCCAGCAACACGATTGCATTGATGAGCAGAGGGGAGGATACTGAACGTGCTCGAAGATTGATCCGGATGGGTCACGAGGTCATGTATTCCGTCTGTGATAGGGGTTGATGACGATGACTTTCTCACGAATCCTGGTGCTGCCGATCATAGCAGTCACGCTAACGGCGTTTGTGGCAGGCTCTGTCAACGCAGAGTCAGCGGCGCAACGTCCCAACATTCTGTTCATCATGACGGACCAGCAACATGCCGGCATGATGAGTTGCACGGGAAACTCGTATTTGAACACCCCGGCGATGGACAGCCTAGCTCGCTGCGGCATTCGCTTCGAGAGGGCCTACGTCGCCAATCCCGTTTGCGTGCCAAGCCGGATCAGCATGGCGACCGGCATGATGCCGGGCCGCCTGGACGTCTTCAACAATGGGATGAAGGCCATCGTCCCGGACGAGGTCGAGAAGAACTCGTTGGGGTTGCTGATCCAACGAGCGGGCTACGACACGTTCTATGGCGGCAAAGTCCACATGGCCCCGGAACTGAACCCGGCGAGAGCTGGTTACGACATCGTTGTCCGGGATCAACGCGCATTGCTGTCGGACGCCTGCATCGAGTTCATTCAGCAGAAACGTGAACGGCCCTTCTTCGCAGTGGCTTCGTTCATCAACCCCCATGACATTTGCTACGTCCACGCAGCCCACATCGGTAAAGCCCCGAAAAACATGCAGCACGTAGAAGAGTTGTATCGCCAGGCATCGGCGCTGCCGCTGGATGAATTGCCACCGCTTCCCGACAATTTCGCGATTCCGGCGCACGAGCCAGAGGCCATCGAAGCCCACCTGAATCCCAAGGCTGTTACGCCCGCTGTCACGATGCGGAAAGACTACGATGAACACCAATGGCGCATCTTCCGTTGGATCTACTGCCGCTTGACGGAACAAGTCGACGCACACATCGGTCGGATACTGGATGCGGTTCGAGATGCCGGGCTTGAGGAAACAACGCTGATCCTATTCACCAGCGATCATGGCGACATGGACGCCAGTCATCGGCTGGCTTCCAAGGGGTTGTTCTACGAGAACTCCGTGCGAGTGCCCTTGGTGATGCAGTACAAGGGTGTCATCCCGGCGGGGCAGGTTGACACGAAGCACCTGGTTGCGACGGGTCTGGATATTCTTCCGACTCTGGGCGACTACGCGGGAGCGGATGTGCCGGAGTCGCTGTTGGGACGCAGTCTGCGAGCGATTGCCGAAGGCCAAGCGGTCGAGGATTGGCGGACATTCGTCGTCTCCGAGAACTCTTGGGGTCGAATGATTCGCAGCCAACGATTCAAGTACTGCGTCTACGCCTCGAAGGGCTTCCGTGAGTCGCTGGTGGACATGGTGGATGATCCGGACGAGTTGATCAACTTGGCCAGGAAGCCTGAGTTTCGTGATGCGCTGCTTGAGCATCGGGGATTTCTTCAACAGTGGATCAAGGTGTCCAACGACACGGAGGCAGAGGCATTTGCGTTGCCCGTGCCGAACGTGGCTCGATGATGGCCACGCTTGTGAACGGAACGGAATGACTGGTTGCATCTGCCGCATCGTCGTGTTACGGCCAAGCTGTCGTTGGGCGACCAACTGCCCAGATGGCTCGCATCCACCCCCCGAAGAGCCTGCCTGACATAATGCAATCTCAATTCGACCCACGTACGGAGAAACCCGATGAAATCGCCGTTCCTGCTCGTCCTGTCGATTGCCTGCCTATTGACCGTCCCGCTTCTGGCCAACGACTGGCCGCAGTTCCGCTACGATGCGGGCCGCACAGCAGCATCGCCGCACGAACTGCCCACCGAACTCCAACTTCGCTGGACACGCTCCTGTGGATTACCCGTTCTCACCGTGCACGGCCAGCCTCGTCGTTTCGGAGACTCCCGATACTCTGGAGCACAGTATTCGATCCATGGCCAATCGATCCCCGGCCCCTCCCACAACCGGGCGTGCGCCGTTGACGCACCCGGCTCAAGTCAAGAAATGTTAAGACTAGGTGGCGACTCGAACCGAAGGCTGACCGAGGGCTGACCGACGCGACGGAACTCACAGATTTCGGGGTACGATTTCGCGAATCGGGCCAAGCCCTTGCTATCCCATGTAACCCGACCTCGCGTGTACACGGCGTGAATCCTGGCGTGGGTGAAACTCTGCCCGTAGGCGAGAACGGCCGCTCGGACTTCCGCCTCCAGTCGCGCCGATTCATCGCGGGTGGCAGCGATTTGGTCGGCAAACTCGGCTTCCAGAGCTTCCAGTTGCGGCCGGACCTGCTCCAGAATGGCGTCGCGGCGGATGTTGTACTCGTCGCGAGTGGCGGCCTCTGCGGCGCGGACGGCGTGGAGTTGGGTCAGGCGATCGGCTAGTTCGAGTGGGTCGACCGGAGGTGGGACCGCGTCGGCCGCGTGGCGGTACTTAACCCAAGCGACCTCGAAAGCGGATAGCGGCTCAGCCTCCCCGTGCGCAACTCGGACGAACTGCTTCTGCTCGGGCGTAAATGGGACCAAGGTACCTTTGGCGAGGGCCTCCAACCAATAGCCGAAATCGCTAATCAGTCGTCTTTCCTCGTCGTCAAATGGGACCGTGTTAGGGATAGGGAATCCCTTGCGGCGGATCAACGCGGAATGCTCTGGCGGCCAGCCCATCGGATCGACTCCCAGCGAACGTAAAGCTTTCCATCCTGCTGGCTCCCGAGAGTAAGCGTGCAATCGGAAAGGACGCCTGCCAGCGCCAGCAGGATAAAAAGCGGAACTGAACCGCGGAGCTGAAGCGGCGATGGGGTTTCTATGCCGCAACCTACCCCGCACGCACCTATTTTAGTCGGACCGGAATGGGAAAGCAATTGGCCAGAGGCGGTATTTTCGAAGAATTTCGGTGAAATCGGCGGCTGACAGGGGCGATGGAACGACAGGGCGCGCGATGGATTGTGCGAATGATGCCGATCATGAAGGGCGGCGAAACGGGGCGGCCAAGCAGCGAGCGTAGACCGTCGTCTTCGATCGCGCAATTCCGTTGGTGGATAGTAGGTTGCATCAGTGGTCCCCGCTTGGGCATCACAAGGCGGCGAACGGTAGCGGCGTATAGGTGCGGGCGATCAACTCGGGCATCCAAAACAACTCAAGCGGCCGGCATCAGGGTGGAGGTTGACTGCCTTGGGTGGTAATTGTCTGACTCGCTCATACCCGCCGAAAGATTTTCCACCCCAGTGACCAATCGTGTCAGCCGGTCGGCGATAACACCAGTGTCTCAGAAACAACCAAAATCGAAAGGACTGCGAACATGGCGAAGTATTACGTGGAATCGGGACAGGTGCGAGTGGTATTTGATGCGGCGGATGCGACCGAGGCGGCTGTCAGGGCGTTTCAATGGTCATCCGACAAACAAGCCGGAATCGAGGCTGAATCGCCGCTGGAGCACCTGTGGGAGGCCGAAGAGCGTGGCTGGCAACTGGATGATCAGATCAGGGTCAGCGAACTGGGCTTTGGACGGGACGATGCCCAGGTGCTGGACACGCTGGATGTCGTGGCGATCTGGCAAGGCAGCCTGTTTCCCTGGGTGGGCTAGGACATGTCTGATCCAGAAATCGAGGCCACCATTGCTGATCACTACCGGCCGCGAACAAC
>SKKK01000238.1 GCA_007121535.1 Planctomycetaceae bacterium
ACCAAGCAGTAGCACCCTCTGCCGTGGGTGTCGTAGCGATAGGGCTACTGATGCTGATCCTAGGAACGTTCGGGTTACTTGAGACAATTGCTGAATTGAGTTCGTTTCCATTCTGGCGGTCCTGACGAACGACAAAGGGTCCAGGCCCATATGGCCGGAATGGCTCGAGGCTTGACTCAGTTCTTGACTTGTCGCTTATGATGTTTTCTTGTCAAGAGAGAATCGTTTCCATTTCGTAAGTTATGAGTCAAGGCCTGACTTTGACATTCTATGAACGATGAGTCGGATGCGGCTTGGTCGACGAAGGAGGATGGCGGGTCGGACAAGAATATCGGGGAGGACCATGAGGGTTCGTGGTCCAAGAAACGGGGTCCACTTCAGTCGCTAGATCTCACGAAACGTGAATCTTGAAGACGATTGGAGAAATCAAACCTGCGCCCGGCGACCGACTGAATTGGGCGTCCTGGCCGATTGGCGTTGCGAGCGAAGGAAACGAGGGAACTACATGGCCGTGTTGCATCGCGGGGCTGCGTTCGACCACATCGGTGGAAGTCGAGGCCGTCCGGCAGTTTCTCGCCGGTCGTCACAAGGGCGTCGCGTTCGAACAACAATCGCTGACGGTCTAGGAATAAACGTGCGATTGCCCTGGTTCCCCCTTTCTTAGGCATCCGGCGGGATCGCATCCTCCGAAAACTGACACCCTACTCGTCGTGGTCGTGAAATAGCACATCGACCGACGATTCGAGTCGTTGTGCTGCCTCTCTTGATACCTTGGTATTTCGAATGTCGAGACGCTGCAGGGATTCGATGTCTGCAATCGCATCAATCGCACTGTCGGTGATCCTCGTACCAAACAGCTCCAAACTATACAGATTCGCTAGCCCAACAAGAAAGCTCGTGTCCTGATCGCCGATTTTCGTCTGGCCCAACGAGAGTTTTCTTAGCTCACTCATGCCGTTGAGGAAATCAAGCCTTGCGACACCAGTTGATGTTAGATCCAGGCTGGTCAAGGAGCCGACATTCAAGAAGCTCGTCATCCCGCGTTCGCTCAGTTCGCCGTTGAAGCTGAGATCGAGGCTTTGCAATGGCATTGGGAGCTGTACGTTCGTTAGATCCTTGTCGGTCAGATTGCTGCTCGCGATGCAAAGTACGCGTAAGCACCGTTCGAAAAATAACTGACGCACTTTCTGCCCCCTCACCCTGCCCTCTCCCACGAGGGGCGAGGGAACATCGGACAGTTATTTCTCGAACGGTGCTAAGTTGGGAAGTTTGCCAAGAAAGTCCAGCGAATCAGGAAGGACACAACGCCTGATGAGCAGATGTTCAAGCTCGGGAAGGTGCTCGAGACTTTCCAGTTCACTGCCAAGCGACTCTCCGAAAAACGACACAGTCCGAATCGTCGGAAAGCGAAGCATGATAGGAATGCTCTGATTCGGTTGAACGCATCGTACCCAGGTGGGTTCAACAATCAAACCACATCCCAACTCGGCAAGCTCTTCCAGTCCGGGCTTCAAGCCGAATACGATATCCTTTTCCCCGAGAATGTCGCGGACCCTCAGCGATTCTTGCGTCCCCGACTTGTCCGGTCCCCAACGTAGTAGAATGACCATTCCCATTACAAAGCCAAGGGATCCCAACACCGTGAGAACCACGATAAGGCGGGGCGTTGTCATGTTGCGAATCTCTCGGCGTGTGTTCATGGTTCCAAAAACACGAATGTTCGGGAGTGTGAATCGAGATCTAAGCACCGTTCGAGAAATAACTGACGCACTATCTGACCCCCTCACCCTGCCCTCTCCCCAGAGGGGCGAGGGGACATCGGACAGTTATTTCTCGAACGGTGCTAAGCAGATCAAAATATGGTTCTTCCGACGTTTCTACTTCCCGCATTGTATCCCGTGCGTTCTGCCAACGACAAGCACTTCATCTTCGCCCGCGGACGGAACTCCCGGGGGATGGCGTGCACCGCAGTCGTCGGTGCCGACTCGGGTGGCGATGACGTCGCGATGCGATTGTACCCGTTTCCGCGCAGACGAGCACTGTCCATGATGTGCGCGTCGGGCGTATCTCGAGCCCGATGACTCTACGGATGGGGCAACTCCTCGGGGTCGGCCAGCGTGGGTAGCCGCTCGGCGTCGTCCGATGAAGGAAGATACTCAGGTCGATCAGGACCGCCCTCAGGCTGGAAAATCACCGTTTCGCCGGGCGGTACGTGCAGCATCCGTTTCATTTTGTGCGAGAACCAAGGCCCATGCGGCAGATCACCGTAGACGGGCGAACCGTAATCGAGCAGATGGAGATTCGGCTGGGGCTGGAAGTCCATTTGATACAGCTCGGGCCAGAATCCGTCGTCGTCCACCATCAACAATTCCAGATCCATGAACAACTGGATGCGGTCGATCAGGTAGCCGATGTGGGTGCCGGCCAACGTGGTGAGCGATCGGGTATAGTCCTGTTGGGCTTCGAAGACGTCACGAGCCGTGATCCGACCGTAGTCTTGTTCCAGTTGCGTCCGCGTGCTGACGACCCGTTCGAACGCCAGGGCGGCACTCGACACGGCGATCTCGTATTGTTCGCGGTCGACTTGCAATTCGCGCAGCGTGTTGCGGACCTGGAACTTGACTTGGTCTTCAGCGTTGATCAGATTGCGAAAGGCCAGATTGTAGTTGATCAGCGACGCGCGGTACTGATTTCGCTGAGCCCGGCGATTCAGCGGGGCGTCGAAGGTCATGGTGACCCGAGTCTGGCTGTCCTCGAAGGTGAAGTCGAACGGGCGGTTGACTCCGCTCCGCGTGCGGACTTCCTGGCTGGCGCGCACGTTCAGGATGGATTTCAAGTCGTCGCCCGCCAATTTGATGCCACGCCAATTGTCGGCCAGTTGCTCGCGCTGGTTCATCAGCTCGAAGCGCAGCGTCAGAGCCGTCAGCATCGCGTCATCCACGTCGATTTCGATCGGCGTCAGTCCCATGGTGCTGGTGTCCAGCCACTGCTGAGTCGTGGCGCTCAATTCGTCTACCTGCCGCACCGTCCACTCCAGCGTTTCTTCACGGGTTCGCGGCGGTGACTTCAGGATATCCGCCACTTCATCGGCCAGGATCTGCGTCTCGTTCAACAGCAGTTCCGCCAAGTCCACCAGTTCGGGAATCTGGTCCAGTGCGCGCTGGTCGATGACCGTTGCCAGGCTGTCGCGCAGTTGTTCATATCGGTCGCTTAGCCGGTCGACCGCACCCTGGATTTCGTCTACCAGGAAGGCTTGGTCCGGCAATCGCTCGACCAAGCGCAGTTGCAGCTCGATCATTCGCAGCAGGGAATTGACCAGTTCCATCGAGCGACGAAATACGAGCAACGGGGGAACTCCGGGCCGGGCCTGGAGTCCGGGATCGGCTGCATCCGGGTCGAGCTGCAACAAGCCGCGTTCTTCGGGCGGAGCCAGATCTTCCATCAGTAGCTCGCGGTTAAAGCGGACCACCAATCGAGCCTCTTCCACCATCAATTCATCCAAACGCAACTGCAATTGTTCCAGCGGCACCGATTCGCCCGTCAAGTCGCGGCGTGCTTCCAACATGCTCATCGATTTGCCGGTCAGGTCGATCGCTCCGTTCAGCAGCACGCTGATCCGATCCCATTCGGGCTCTTGACGCTCGACGACCAGATCGCGCAGCGTTCGACGCACCCGCTCCTCGGTGGCGGCCGCCTCGTCACGCAACGTCAACTCTTCCAATTCCGTCAAGTCGAGGTTGATTGGCAGTTCGGTGGGCAATCCGATCCTGATCTTCAACTGGTCCAACGCTTGTTCCAAAGAATTGCCGGTGCCGATCAATCGGCTGCGGCTCTCCAACGACCGCTGCTCGAATTGATCCACCTCGAATCGAGCGCGGCGGTCGGCGCGATACTCCGCTTGAGTCTGCAGCCAGGCTCGCAGGTTGCTGAAGTAGTCCTGCGAATCGATTTCGATTCGCCGATAATTCAGCAGCAGGCGATAATATTGGGTACTGAGTTGTTGAAATAACTCCCTGCGGAAACGAGCCAGATCGCGCGCGGCATACACCACATCCCGCTCGGATTGCGTCAAACGCTCGAAGATGATATCCCGCTGGATGATTCGCTGCGAAAGGTCCAACAGCAAAGTCGAACCGACATCCGCCGCAAAACCATCCACGCCATGGAACGTCAATACGACGCTATTGGCGAACCTGGCCACCAGATCGGCCCCCGAATTCATCAGCTTGTCCCCAGTGATGACCGTGGGCAGATTCAAGCGGTTCACCGTGGTGCCTCCGAACCGGTCGTGAGTATAGTCCACCGTATGACGATTGCCGCCCGTACTGAATTTGAGGTCATAGTCGAATCGGTCCAAGGTCAACCGCAGCGCGGCCAGATACAGGATCTCTTTTTGCCGCTGGTACTCACGTGAATTGATACCGGTCAGATGCAGGATGTCCTCCAAGGTCAATCGTGGCGAGGTATCCCGCTGTTCGGGTGCGGGTTGTTCTCCGAACGAACGCTCGAATTCCTCGCGTACCGATTCGAATTCGAACATCCGCTGCAAGGTGGTATCGGGCAGCGACTGCCAGATAAACTCAGGTATCGGGGCGATCTGCGCCTCGCCGGAAATCATCGGCACAGCATCGGTCGAGGGTCTTCCCCGCTCGATGGGTTCGGCGGCATCATCATCCGACGAAGCCTCTTCGAATGTCGTCAGCCGGATCGAATGCTGATCCGTTCGCTCGGATTCGTGTACGCAAATCGATCCTTCGGATGCCTCGGATACTTCGCACAGCCAATCCTGATCGGCAGATCCGTTTACACGCCGTCCGGGTAAAGCTGGCAACCGGTACGCGTACAATTGGGGGGCAGGCATCGGCAACTGGGGATCATCCGGCGGCGAGGGATCAAAGAAACGCGACTCGGGGTCGGGCATGATGCTGTAATTCCACGGCAGCATCCATGGTCGATTGGTCGTCTTGGACTGCAAGACGGCATGCGCATCGCGATCGGCACGCAGACGATAACGAGTGCGCGAGCAACCAGCCAGTGCTACGAGCACCAGACAGCCCAGCAAGTACGGGATCCATGACCTTCGCAGATCGAAGCTATTCATGTGGCAAATGTTCTTCTGCGAATGGGAACGAATATCGAGACCATACAACCCGCGCCTATCCAGCAGAATCGGCACAATCGACAAAATCGTTCAGGCTTTTTTTGGATCGCACGTCATCGGTCCGACTTGCAATGGATTTCCACCGCTCAAGATGCTGTCGTGCGTTGCCACGGTTCCCATTGATCGAAAAGTCAGCATTTCGTGGCTTTGGGGGAAATCCCGAGACCCTCGTCCATAATTGCTTGACTTGCACACCTCCCTTCGAGTGGATTGGGGCAATGACTCGTGTTCATCGCATGAGAAATGCCGCCGCTTTTTCTCAAGTCGACCGAACCGCCGATTGCAAAATACGGGTCGCTGGGATAGTTTGTAGATAGTCAGATCCCGATTAACCCAGAAATGCTTCGAAGGAGGATTTATTCATGGCTCGAACAACTCGCCGAAAATTCCTACAGGTAACCGCGACCACCGGTGTCGGCTTTTGGGTTGCTGCCGGCAACCGGGTCGCGCTCAGCCGCTCAGCCATCGAACGCCCCAATGTGGCGTGCATTGGCGTCGGCGGTAAGGGGGGCAGCGATGCCAACAATGCGGCTCGATTCGGCAACGTGATCGCGATGTGCGACGCGGACCGCTCGAGGGTGGAAAGCAAGGGAAAACAGGAGGGGTTTCAGGAAGCCGAACAGTTTATCGATTATCGTGAGATGTTCGACAAGCACGGCGAGAACATCGATCTCGCGACGATCAGCTCGCCAGACCACGTGCACGGGGTCCAGACGTTGGATGCCATGCGTTTAGGCATCGCATGTTATACCCAGAAGCCCTTGACGCGGACGATCTACGAAGCGCGATTGCTGGCTCAAGTGGCCGCTGAGACCGGCGTTGCCACTCAGATGGGAAACCAGGGGACCGCCTTGGATTCGTCGCGCGAAGCGATCGCTCAGTTGCAATCCGGCGTGCTGGGCGAATTGAAAGAGGTTTATGCGTGGTCGAACCGTCCTGTCTGGGCTCAGGGCCCGGGGCGCCGCATGACCATGGAGCGATTTGCCGAGCAGGCGAAACAAGAGAATCCGGAACAAGCCGAGCAGATCGTCGCGCGTCGCAAGCAGGAAATCGACCGTGCTCTGGAAACACTGGATTGGGAAGTCTGGTTGGGCATCGCCCCATATCGCGAGTATTGGCCGGGGCTGTACCATCCGTTCCAATGGCGAGGTTGGTGGGACTTTGGCAGCGGCGCTTTGGGCGACATGGCTTGTCACCAATTGACCGTCCCGTTCGTCGCGTGCGACTTACGCGACCCGATTTCGGTGGTGGCTCGAACCTCGGGGCACGACTTTGACAGCTTCCCCGCCAGCTCGGTGATCAAGTTCGAATACGCCGAGACTTCCGAGCGTCCTGCGATCACATTTTGGTGGTACGACCGTCTGGGCAACCGCCCTCCGCAAGAGGTATTCAGCAAGTGGGGCATCGAAAACGTGTCCAACAGCGGCGTGTTGGTGGTCGGCGACAGAGGCGCCTTCTACAGCAGCGACGATTACTGCGGCCGTTACGAGCTGAAGGGGGTCGAGAAGGTGGAAGTCGAGTACGAGAAGGCGGAAAACCAAGGCAACATGGACGTGAACAACATGTACGAGTTGTTCCGCGCTTTGGCCGCCGGCGATCCCAAGATCGCCCACTCGAATTTCGTCGATCGCGCCGGACCGCTGACCGAGACGATCTTACTGGGGAATTTGGCCGTCTGGGCTGCGTCTCAAGGTGGGGAAGACGGCTCGCTGGGCGATTGGGGTGAACTTGTCCAATGGGATGCCAAGAACCTGAAGGTGACCAACCTGGCCTCGCTGACCACCCCTGGGGTGGCAGAGTTGATCAAGCCAAAGATCCCTGAAGGTTACCGCTTGGACTAAGGCGGCGTCCAGGAAACGTAGCCGAACTCGCCAGAGTTCGGTCTACTTAGTTTAGCTGCGACTCGCCAGAGTGCCGGATTTCCGCGCTCGGGCGACCATGGCGACTCGAAGACGGAAACGTGGACACGGCCCCAGCCGCCGTGTCCCGCCGAGCGGAACGGCGCTAGGCGCCGTTTCCCACTGAGCGGTTCGGCGCTAGCCACCGTTTCTCACCACGCGGCATGGTGCAACCCACCGTTTCCGCAGCAACCGAAAAAACGAAACCCAGTTCGAAATCTAAGGAGATTCAGGGGACAATCATGAACAGCTCGTTGATGGCTCGTGTAGGAATCGTGGTCGCGATGATCGCTTGGCTATGTTTTTCGGGCTGTTCCAGACCGACCCCAGAGCCGAAACCGGCACCGGATACTCCTCCGACCGTGGCAGAGCCTGCTGTTCCAGCGGAAAAGCCCGAGCCGGGCCGCGTATCAACGGCGGCGGTTGAGGACGTCCAGGCTGCCCAGGCACGCCTGGAGGCGTTGGGAGCCGAAATCACGATCGTGCCCGACCAGGTGCTGACGGGAATCGTCATCCGCGACGGATCGAATTTGACCGCAGAAGATATCGCTTTGTTCGGTAAGTTGACGGATCTGGAAACCCTGCTGATTTACAACTTTCGTGGCATGAACGACCAGATGGTGGCCAATCTGGCGGAATTGAACAACCTGACCCGTTTGGCGATCACGAATTCCGTGATCACCGATGCGTCGATCGAAACGATCGCTCGCTCGTTTCCCAGTCTGAGGGAGTTGGATTTGTCCTCCAATACGTTGGTCACCAGCAGCGCGATGCGGGTGCTGGCGGAATTGACGGGCTTAGAGCGACTGACCTTGATCCAAAACAACTTCAACGATCTGGGCACCACCCATCTGTCCAAATTGCAGAACCTGCGAGCGTTGGATCTGCGTGGCAACATGGAAGCGGGGGACATGACCTTGGAGGTGGTGGGACAGTTGCCTCGCTTGGCTTCCTTGCGGCACCGCACGACCACCGTCACCGATTTCGGGATGGAAGCGTTAGCCAACAGCAACACACTGGACTCGCTGCTGATCCAGGATTTCATGATCACCAGCATGTCGGGCGAACATCTTGCCAAGCTTGAAAATCTGACACAATTGGAAATCTTCCGCTGTCAGGGTTTTGGTTCCGAGGGGGTCCAGGCGTTGGCGGGCATGAAGCTGACGCGACTCACGCTCCGCGACCTGCCGATGGTCGATGACATGGCCCTGCAGGTGCTGACGGAACTTCCGGAGTTAAGGCGGTTGTACTTGCATGAATTGGCATCGATCAGCGACTTTGGATTGGAAAACTTGGCGGCCCTGCAATCGCTCGAGCTACTGGACATTTGGGAAGTGCCCCAGATGTCCGACGCGACGATGGAGGTGATCGCCAATCTGCCGAACCTCAGACAGTTGTCGATCCGAACAACGGGCGTGACCGACGCGTCCATCGACAAATTGCTGGAGATGCCGAAACTGGAGTCGCTGACGTTCAAGGAAAACGGCATGGTTTCGGCCGAGGGGCTGAAGCGGCTGACCGGCAAGAAATTCCGCATGCTGGATATCGGTTCGGCCGGTGGTTCGTAAGAACGGCCGAAAGCAAAGTCGCTTGGCACGGGATGCTCCTGAAAGATCGGGAGCCGTTTTTTGGGCATTGACAAACGCGAGGGAGTCCATCGTGATCTTTGTTGTCGCCACCATCGACATCCAACCCGGTAAACGCAACGAATTCCTCCAGGAATTCCAACGCATTGTGCCGTTGGTCCGCGCGGAAGACGGTTGTCTGCTGTATCAGCCCACGACGGATGTCGCAACAAGCATCAACGCTCAGATCCCCGTCCGGGATCATACCGTGACGGTCGTCGAGCAGTGGTCCAGCTTAGAGGCGTTAGAAGCTCATCTGATCGCGCCACACATGATGGAGTACCGCACCCGTGTCCAGTCACTGGTGGCGGGCGTGCAATTGCAGGTAGTCCAAGCGGCCACGGCATAACTTGGCCCGTTACGCGTGTTTGTTCACGATCCGTCGGCGGATGCCAGCAGTTGTTCGACAAGCGGTTGAACGTGCTCGCCATAGGTGAACCCACCCTCGCCGAACTGCGGATCCTCGTTGGTGAACACCTGTGCCAATTCTCCGTCGGCGCCGTAGACCATGACGATCGGCACGGCAGCCGCTCCGACGATCGAATACAATTCCTGGTCCGGCGTGCTGCTGATCACGTTGGGAAAAGTCGCGTTTTGCTCACGCAAAAATTCCAAAACCTCGTCGCGGAACGACTCCGGCGGTTCGTTGGGCAAGCCACCGTAGTTCGCCGAGACAGAGATGCAGGTCAGTCCCTTCGGGAACGATTCCTGCAATTTGACGAAATCGGGAAACTTGATCCTGCAAGGTACACACCAGGTGGACCAGATGTCGATCACCACGACTTGGCCACGGAGATCGGCTACCATCTGCTGGACTTCTTCCCAACTCTTGACCTCGACGGTGACCTCATCGACCTCATCGACCTCATCGGATGCGGTTTCTTCTGCATCCGGGGCTTCGGCGGCTTGGTCCTGTGGCAGATCTGGCGTGGGGTCAGAAGGTGTTTCGGACGGCTGGCAGCCGATGACGCAAGCCAAGAGCAGACCGAGTACGACGTTTATCAGAGAAGCTTGTTTCAGCATCATGGTTCTCCCGATCGATAATGTTGGCGGAAATAAACAACCCCGGCGCGGGGCGTAGTACGAAACGGAAACGAAAATCGGGAAGCGACCGTGCCTGGTCCACGGCCGCTTCCCGAAAAGGTTGGCTCGACATCAGCAAAAAATTCGCCTAGTTGAGCATCGTCTTCAAGCCGTCGATGACCTTGGCCGTCGCGTCATCATTCAGCTCTTCATTTTTCGCAGAGAAATTGAAGGTCACCTTCCTTCGTGTGTAATGCATCACGGTAACATCGACATCGTCGCTGATTTCAAAACGGTCGGCATCGCCGGTTACCACCAAAGCGGTATTTTCGATGCCATGCTTTTCAGCGAACTCCGCAATCTTCTCCAAATACTCGTCCGTCGCCTCACCCGGGAAATTGATCACTGCCGCCAGTTGTTTGTCGGCATTTTCAGCAACCGCTTTGTCAATCGCTTTGGCCAAACTGGCCAAATGATCGTCGGCGTTCTTCGCAAACACGAAGATCACCGGACGACCGCCCAGCCGTCACGTATAGCACAGGGATTGTCCGACGGCGACACCGTCGTCGACCCCCCCAAGTTTGACCCCGGTGTAATTGGCTATAGCGCCACCCACCCCAACGCCGCTTGCCACTTCGTTCGCGGGAACTTGCGCACACGCGACGAGCACGACGGCCAGGGCGGTTGCACTCACTGCGCAAAAGAATCGCATAAGCAACCTCCTCATTGTGAAAAACCTCTCTGCAAAAATCCGCTTGCGTCAAACGACCAGGTCCGAAGCGGCATGAATCACGCCGATTCATCATAATCTACTATCGTACCAACCCATGACCAACTGGAAAAGTAGCCTGCCCAACCAGCCTTCCAGCACCAACCACCCACGGGAAGGGAAACTCGATGTTAGTCAAATGGATGGGCATAAGGCATATTCAATAGAGGGAGCCACATCGGTCACTAATGGATGGGTGGCCTTCGTTGCCTGGCGCTAGCCGCCGGTTTTTTCGTTGTGGGGGAACCGATCCCGAATGGGCTTCGCCCCCTTGCCCTGTCCTACAAGTCGACCATGATAGACCCAAGGATTTTGGGTCCGGGTAGACGCACTCACCAGAGTGCGGGTTTCCCTAGCCGTACTCCCACCTTCTGGCGAGCGCGGCGACTTCCACGGCGAAAGATAAACGAGGTGCTGATGATCCCGTTGCGCGACATCTGTGAATTCCTGGATACGTTCGCTCCGTTGGAGACGGCCGAGGACTGGGACAACGTTGGTCTGTTGGTGGGCGATCCAGATCGAATGGTGGCCCGGGTGATGACCTGTCTGACCGTCACGTCGGACAGTGTGACCGAGGCGGTCGAGGATGCTGTGGACCTGATTGTTTCGCACCATCCGATGCCGTTTCATCCGCTGAGACGTCTGACAACGGAAAAGACGCCCAGCCGCCTGCTTCTTCGGTTGATCCGGGCGGATGTGGCCGTCTACAGCCCTCACACGGCTTTCGATTCGGCAGCGCACGGGATCAATCAGCAACTGGCCGACGGCCTGGGTCTGACGAACGCGCTGCCGTTGGTGGTGCAAGATCCGCAGCGCCCCGAACAAGGTTCCGGTAGGTACGGTTTGTTGCAGAGGCCGATCAAACTGGCCGATCTGGCGCAGGAACTGCGGCGGTTCCTGGGGATTGCGGGCCTGCACGTGGTCGGAGATCGCAATCGCGATGTGCGACGAATCGCCGTGGCTTGCGGCGCGGCCGGCCAGTTCTTGGAACCGGCCGGGCAGGTTGGTTGCGACGTGTTGGTGACCGGTGAAACGACGTTCCATACCTGCTTGGAGGCCGAGGCCTTGGGCATGGGTTTGTTGCTGCCGGGACATTACGCCAGCGAGCGATTCGCCGTCGAGACGCTGGCCGAACGTCTGGCCGATCGATTTCCCAAACTTGTGGTCTGGGCGAGCCGGCAGGAGAAAGATCCCTTATTTTGGGCAAACGAGGTCTGAGATCGCCGACGGTGGTCCCGGAGGTCTCTCGAAGGATATCCGGCACAGGATGGAAAAAGCGGCCTGGTTTGCTAGAATCTACAGAACCCTCTCCTGAAGGAAATGAGAACATATGCTCGAACGTCGCCCCATCTTTCCCAATGTCATCGAGATCAATCATCAAGCCGGCCAAATATTGGGTAGCAACGTCTATTTGATCTACGACCGGGACGAATGGATTCTGATCGATATTGGATTCGAGGAAACGGTGGAGGAGATCATCGAAATGATCCGCGAGATGGATTTCCCGCTGTCCCGATGCAAGACGTTGATCGCCACCCATGCCGATGTGGATCACGTCCAGGGTCTGGCCAAAGCCAAGCAGATTCTGCGGACCACGGTTACCGCTCACCCCAAGGCGGTCGAACCGTTGAGGACGGGCGATCACTGGTTCACCTTTGCACGCATCCCGCCACAAGACATCGACTTGGACATGCCTCCCGTCGAAGTCGATCACACGGTGGACGAGGGCGACAAGGTGACCGTCGGTGGTTTGAATCTGGATGTCTGGTTCACGCCGGGGCATACCGATTGCCAATTGTCGTTTCGTATGGGCGAGCTGCTGTTCAGTGGCGACAACATCTTCCGCGACGGTTCGGTGGGCGCGATCGATGCGCACCACGGCAGCGATCTGCCCCGGTTCATCCGCTCGCTCGAGCGAATTCGCCGTAGCGACGTGCAATGGCTGTTGCCCAGCCACGGTCCCTACTTCCGCAACGACCCGCAGCGATTGACCGAGACCATCACGCGTCTGCAAGGCTACCAGCACCTGGCAGATTTTGGTACTTGTGCGGTCGATTGGCCGTTGATGGACCAGTGGGAAAAGGAACTGGCCGAAGGCTGGCAAGTACGATAAGCACTGGCGCATGAATTGGTGTCGCGTCTCGCAAAAGGGGCCGGGCGTCGTTTTCGGGCAAGCCGCTTACCACGTGGTTGATCTTTGCCCGAAAACGACTCCCGACCCCCGGTCTCCGCCGATTCCACCAAGAAATACCAGGACGGGTGCATAGCTGGGGAACACGGAAAAGAACAAGACGCCGGCCACGGGGATCCAATGACCGGCGTCTTGCGTCCGCAGGCAAGGCGTCGAACGTGCGGCGATCAAAAAGTGATCACCATGTCGACACCTAACGTCAGTTGATCGCTCCGGTCCGCGTTGCCGAAAGGAAGCGTTTTGTCGGGCACGGGACTGTCCTGCCCATTGTACCAGTCGTAGCGGATTTCCGGCCGGAATAACAGATTGGCGTGCGGCCGCCAATTCAACCCGAGCGTCAATCCATAGAAGTCGCCAGCGTAGCCGGCGCCGTCCCAAGCTGCGACGCCCTCAATATTGCCGGGACCAGCGATCCGAACTCCGTCGTCGTCCCGCATCCACTCGGCTCGCAGATTCGCACTCAGACGCGGATTGATCTGGTACAGCAGGTACTGGTTCAATCCGTACCACTGAGCATCGCCACCACCCAACTGTACCGGCACACCCGTTTCGTAGCCCAGATTGTGCACCATCACGTAACGCAGACGCTCGGTCAATTGCCGCTGGACGACCAGACTGTACACGAAACGATTGTCGTTGTTGGCATCAAGCACCGGCATGAAGCTCTGCCGACCGCTGGACAAGGCGTAGGCCACGGAAGTTTTCTGATCCAGACTGTTCCAACGAAAGCCCGCCATGATGTCCCAGTCGTCGTTGTAATCGTCGAACATCATCCAACCGCGGTGCAATCCGGCCTGGAGCGACCACTGTTCGTTCATCTTCCAATCGGCCAGCGCTCCGGTCACCAGCATCGGAACCGTGTACCCGTAGCTGTAGGAGTGCGAATAGAAGGGATTGGGGGGCGCCGGAATGACTTCATAATCCAGGATGGCGGCGAAATGGCCCAGCTTGACCGATAGATCGTTGTATGCCACTTCCAGGTAGAACTGAGGCAGTACCAAGCCGTAGCGTTGATCGTTCAGGCTGTTGATGCGATCCTCCAAGCCGTGATTGATCCCGAAACGCCAGTCGGTGCCGTAGACCATATCGATCCGACCTCCGATGGCCCATCCGCAGCCGCCCGTATCGGCGGGACGGTTCAGGTACAACCACAACTGATTCATCTGGTACTCGCTGTCCAAATCGTTGGTTGCCACCGGTCCATTGAAACCGCTGTCCGGATTCCGATGGTTGTAGGTGATTCCATGCTGCAACCAACCTCCGACATCGATCCCCATGCGATTCAGCAGCGCGGGCTGAGGCATCTTCCAGGGGTTGCCCGGGCAACGCCAACATCCGCTCGGGCTCCCTCCGTAACCAGGTTTGTCCTCGGTCTCTTTCCATGCGTCAACGACCGATGGGATTCGTGGTTCAGGAGCCTCCGGCATCAAGTCTGGTTCCACCAACGGGTCGGAGAGCACGGTCGGCGGTTTACGAGTCGCCGGGAGATCGCTGGGCGAAGCCTCGATCTCGTCATCGATCGATGGACCAGCCGGAAGGGTTTCATCCCGTTGGACGATCACCAAGGTCGACCGAGCCACTTGGTCGTTGGCAACCGACCAACCCGGTGGGATGAACGCCCCAACTGCCCAAGTCCACGCGAAGAGTTTCCATGCCTTCATCGTTTTCCCATCCATGGTCGTGAGAGATATCCGATCGAGTCCCGTCCCTGGCAGATTCCTTGCACTGGACAACGGTAGTAATCGACCCAAAACACGAAGTCCGGCGGGGGAGCTTCGTCTTGTTTCTATCCCCAGTTTTCGGAGACCATTTCTGACGGGTTCACCCAATCTGACAGCCGTTCCGATTGTTCCGCCCAACCCCGTTCCGGAGTTGACACTCGTATCGATTACTCCCTTTCCGCAGATGTCAACGTTTCACCTGACCCCCGTCACGTAGGATGCTCCAAAAGGCTCCCCGACAACCCGCAGCAATGGCATCCACCAGCCCCTTGTTATGGGAGTAATTGTGGTCAGCCGTTTGTGCTGAAACCGCTTGTTCAAGAGGGTCCTCAGGGGGAAAGAATCGAGGATCATCACCGATCAGCTCGCGGACGAGCCGAGAGGGACGGTCACCGAGATGCCGAGAGAGGTAATATGCCGGTTGTAGAAGATCAACGGGCCCGAATCCCGGCCGACGAACATGAGGATTGGTTTCGAGGAGTCCTTGTGCTTGAAGAAGGCTTGCCAGCGGGGTCCCGGGGTAGATCCGCAAGCCAAGCGCAGCTCCTGCGCAATCGGGATCGATCTCTTTGAACGCCTTGATGGTTTCCGCGACGGTTTCCGGCGTTTCCCCAGGTCCGCCCAGCAGCATGTCCAGCATGACGGAGATGCCGTTCTGACGACACGCGAGCACCGCGTGTTCCAGGTCTCGGCGACGATGTCGATGATTGTAGTTGGCCAACATGGTGGGATGCGCCGAGTCGCTGGTAAAGTTGATTCCCACGCATCCCGCTTGCCGCATGCGTCGGACCAGCGACCGGGTCAGCGGCGTGACCGCCATGTAGGCGTACCAACGCATCGACCGGCCCAACCCGCGAGCAATCAACGCCTCGCAAACCTGCTGGGCGTGGTCCATGGGCAAGTTGAATTCGGCGTCGCACAGATGGATCACATCGACGCCAGATGCCAAGAGATAGGCGAATTCATCGGCTACTTCGTCGGGTGGCCGACAGCGATACGATCTACCCTTGGCGACGGGGTCCGCACAATACAGGCATCGGCGGCGGCACCCCCTTTTCGTCTCGACGCCGATCTGCCCGCCAAGGCGAAAATAGGTAGGATTGTCGACCAGCGCTCGCCTGGCGGGCACGGAAATCTGACGAGGCCAGGCGGGCGGATTTGCGACAACTTGACCTTCCCGCCAAAAAAGCAATCCGTCGACAAGCTCCCAACAACGACCGCCCTTGATCTGGTCCAGCAACTGGATCAAGGCCCGTTCGCCGTCGCCATGGATACCAAAATCCGCGCCGCTGCATTCCAGCAGCCGTCGTGGAAACAACGAGTATCCCACTCCGCCCAAGACAATCGGCGCATCGGTTCGTCGGCGAACCGCAGCCACGTCGTCCAGAAAACGCGGCACGAAGGACTGGCAACTGGACCAAAAGCAGTCGTCGACGTTGCGAAATGTCAACCCGACCAGCTCAGGGCGCTGTGCGGCAAAGTAGCGATCCAATTCGCTTTCGGCATCGTCGGCCAGACACAAGTCGATCCCATCGACCGCGATGCCGGTGTCCCGGACCGCCGACGCGATGTAATCCAAACCGATGGGTGCAATCGGCGGATGCATCCGATTGGTGTTGATCAATGTCAGTAACGTCATGGCTCCAGCCGGATCGCTTCAATCACGACATCGAAACACAGTTCGCCGCTGCATAGAACGAAGAATAGAACAGCACCGATGCTTGTTCGACTGAACACGGCTTCACTCCCTCGTAAACACACCATTGCCTGTTAGCATCCATTTGTATACGATAGGTGCTGAATTCTTCAAGGGATAAAATCGGAAACAAGCGACTTCGATTGGCCCGAGTTCGACGACGATCAGGCCTGACGCGAGCGGGATTTCACCGCATGAACAGGCCGCCGTTCAGATCCAGCGTTTCGCCTGTGGTGAATTGGTTCTCGATCAGAAACGCGATGCCATGAGCGACGTCTTCCGCGCGACCGTTGCGAGCCAGCGGTGTCGCGGAGCGGAATTGTTCCAGCCTTTCGGCCGTCGTCACCTGGTCGTGAAAGGGCGTCTCGATCACGCCCGGCGCCACGGCGTTCACGCGGATTCGCGGCGCCAGTTCCTTGGCCAGCCCGCGCGTAAAGACGTCCAAGGCGCCTTTGCTGGCCCCGTAGATCGTCGCCGTGGGTGCTCCGTGTCGCATGGCGATCGAGGTCAGATTGACGATGCAGGGATCGGTGCCCTTTTCCAGCAGCGGGATGCACAACGAGGACATCATCATCGTCGAAAACGTATTGAGCGAAAAAATATCCAACATCAATTGCCACTCCAGACGGTCGGCGGCACAGCGGCGGATCAGACCGCCCGCGTTGTTCACCAGGACTTCCAGTCGCCCGCACGTGTCCGCTACGAAATCCGTAGTGTCACGGCACCCCTGTTCGGTGGACAAATCCGCTTGGACAAGATGGGCCACCCCACCCGCAGACCGGACATCCGAAGCCACCCCTTCCGCTGCTTCTTTGGATAGATGGTAGTGAATCACTATCGTGTTTCCCGAGGCCAGCAACCGCGCTGTCGCGGCGCCGATTCCCGTACTGGCTCCGGTGATCAGGATCGTTTTGTTCATCGTTGCTCTCCCAACTGTTTCACGGAAGGGGTCGGGAGTCGTTTTCGGGCAAGCCGCATCAAATGTGATTGATCTTTGCCCGAAAACGACGCCTGACCCCGTTGCCTACCATCCGTCCAAATCCGACGGTTATTCCTTGGCCGATCCCTCACGTCGGCAACTCGGTATTCTAAGTATCGTGCCCCAACCACCGCAATGGCCGGATGCTGGGGCGAGCCTCATTGCAGTTTGCCTCGGTTTATGCGACAAATCTGCTCGTCCATGGTTTCCGGGAATCGAAGCGACGGGGTTAATCGATTGATGCGGGCGGAAGTGATCGCGATCGGTGATGAGTTGACCAGCGGCCAACGGCTGGATACCAACAGTCAATGGCTCAGCCAGCGACTGGAAGAGCTGGGGGTCGCCGTGATGTTTCATTCGACGGTTGGCGACGACCTGGAGGCGAATGTGCGAGTCTTCCGGGAAGCAGCCGATCGTGCTGACATCGTCGTTTGCACGGGAGGCTTGGGGCCGACGGCCGACGATTTGACACGAGAAGCGTTGGCTGCCTGTGCGGGCGTCGACCTGGTGTTGGACGCCGAGGTGCTGGAGCACATCCGACGATTATTTGCTCGCCGACGCCGCGAGATGCCCGAGCGGAACCGCATCCAGGCCATGTTTCCTCGTGGCAGTCGCGTCATCCCCAACCCGCATGGCAGCGCCCCCGGCATCGAGATGCAGTTCGCGCGTGAGAACGGATCGTCGTCTCGCTTCTTCGCCCTGCCGGGCGTTCCGGCAGAGATGCACCAGATGTGGCGCCAGACGGTCCAGCCCAACTTGCTGGCGATCTTGGGCGACCAACGACGTTGCCTGGTTCATCGAACGATCAAGTGTTTCGGGGTGGGAGAAAGCGATCTGGAAGCGATGCTGCCGGATTTGATCCGCCGCGGGCGCGAACCGCGAGTGGGGATCACGGTCAGCCGCGCGACGATCTCGTTGCGGATCACCGCCGCCGGTTCCAGTCCCGAGGCATGCCAAGGGCTGATCGAGCCGACCGAAGCGACGATTCGCACGTGCCTGGGCAATCTGGTGTACGGGGACGAGTCCGACGAGTTGCAGGACGCGGTGATCCGACTTCTGGCCGCTCGGAACCAACGCTTGGCGACCGTCGAGTTCGGGTCGGGAGGCCTGATGGCTCACTGGCTGACCGAAGCGGATTCGACGCGTCAGACTTACTGCGGTGGCTGGGTCTTGCCGGACCGGGAGGATTCAGCGGACGGCATGATCCGGGTAGGGCAGCAATGTCGCCAACAGTTCCAAAGCGATTGGGCGCTGGTCGTCGGTCCATTTCCGGACAGCGACGCGAACGGCGGCGAGCCCGGGGATTTGCATCTTGCGCTGCTTGGCCCCGGCGATCCCGTGACGCGAAGCGTGCCGTTCGCAGGTCACCCCGATCTGTTGAAACATCGCTCCATCAAGTTGGCGCTCGATCTGTTGCGGCTGACTTTGATCCAAAGTTTGTAAGGATATGGTCGGTGTCAAGTACGAGGGACGATCTTATCAGCATCCCACGCCAGAACGCCATCGTCAAGAGCTAAGGAATCCGTTCTCCGCAAGACGGAGTGCGTCGTCAAGCCCGAGAAGCCGAAAAGTTCGGGTTCGAGTTGCATTTCGGCATCGAGTGCGGAATAATGGGAGCGTGTGGTCCAAATCGTGTCGTATCGCAAGCCGGACTGTCGAACGGGAGGTTCCCAAGTGACATCGAGCGTTCTGCATAGCCGCCCGTCGGTTGATAAGCCGGCGATTCCTCCGCTGCGCAATGGCGACCACCTGACCCGCGACGAATTCGAACGGCGTTACCAGATCATGCCGGACGTGAACAAGGCGGAATTGATCGAAGGAGTTGTCCATATGCCGTCTCCCGTTTCCGCCGAAGATCACGGCGAACCGCATTTTGATTTGGTGAGTTGGTTGGGTTTCTATCGTGCCGGTACCCCTGGAGTGCGCGGTGGTGACAACTCTTCGCTGCGGCTTGATCTGGACAACGAACCTCAGCCTGACGCCTATCTTCGACTGCTGCCCGAGTGCGGAGGCCAAGCACAGTTGATCGACGGTTATGTCACTGGTGCTCCGGAGCTGATCGTCGAGATCGCGGCCAGCAGTGCCAGTTACGATTTGCACGAAAAACTGCACGCCTACCGCCGCAACGGCGTGAGCGAATACGTTGTCTGGCGAGTCTGGGACGCGGCCATCGACTGGTTTGTGCTGCGCGAAGGACGCTTCGAACCGCTGCAACCGCGGGATGGCATCTATCGCAGCGAGGTGTTCCCCGGACTGTGGTTGGCCTCCGACGCCATGCTGCAGAGCGATCTGGCCCGCGTTCTGGAAGTCCTCCAGCAAGGCCTGGCCAGTCCCGAACACGCGGCGTTCGTAACGCGTCTTGCAGGGCGCTGATCGACGAATCGTCCTTGATCACGGGACTTCAAGCCGCTCCAGGCCCTGGGGATTGGTCGGGTCGACGTCCAGCTTTGGCCAAACCAGTTCCCCGGCCATCTGACGGTGCTCGTCGTAGAACGCTCCCAGTCGCAACGCGTTGGCGTCCAGCCACAGCACCACTCGGCGATAGGCGTCGGTCGGAACTCTGTCGCGATGCGTGGCGTCCAGCAAGGCCCTTCCCATACGAGATTGGCGGGCGCCGACGCGGCCCGGAATCGATCGGCTGCCGCCGTAGTGGGGCGCCATCACCTCGCCTCGCATCCCCCCACCGAAATAATGAACGTAGGGCCGCAAGCCCTCGAAGCTCATGTCCAACGGACCGGCGTTCTCTTGTCGATGGCAGGGAAGGCACGTTTCCTGAAAGACTGGCTCCACCAGCCGGTAGAAGTTTACCGGCTCGACGGCGTCCAACTCCGGCTCCAAGAGCGAAGGCGGACGGAGCATGGCCAGAGGAATCTGTGCCGACGCTGCCGGGGCAGTCTGCGGATTCTCGTGGCAGCCGACACACGCAAGATGCTCACCGCGTTGCACGTGCGTCACCGACCGCATCGTCTGCACGGCCATGTAGTTTTCGTCCAGCACCTGAAAGATCAGAGCCCGCTCGACCGGCGCCTCGAAGTGGGCGCTGCCGTCCTGCTCGACCGGGACGATTCCCAGAGGAATCCTCGGTGTGTTCTCCCAGTGATAGCCCATGGCCTGAGGCTCGTTCATCTGGGGATTCGACTTGGGGATGTCCTGCAACACCCGAAGATAGCGGATGCGAGTGCCTTCCGGGAAAGGAATATCGCTGTCGTACACGTTCATGACGCTCACCCGCGCCGTCTCTGGCGTCCCGTCCGGTTGACCCGCCGCGGTTCCCGGGGGAACGATCGGCGGGGCGGGACGCGGGCGGATCGGGATCGGATCGATCAGCCGCATGTTCCAGTGGGTCGTGCCGTCGAAGACCAAGGAGTTCTCGCACAGCAGTTCGCGGTTGCCGAAGCGGTCCAACAGGTAGATGTTCTCCCACCAGTTGACCAGGTAGAAGTTCTCGTCGAACGGCCAAGCCGTGCCGTACGGGTACTGCAGACGCGCGGGCTGCTCGGACTCGGGGAAACGCACGTACGGCGTGATCCGTTTGATTTGGGACATATGGCCATCGTCGGGCACCGACAAGTCGATCATCACCAGGCTGCCGAAAGACTCGCCGTGGTGCGGGGCCGCCGTGGCGATGTAACGCCGCGAGCCAGGCACGGCGCGAATACTCATTTCGGTGTAAGGGCGGCCGATCCGCGAATCGCCTCGAGTGTTGTCATCGAACGTGTGCCATGGATCGGGATAGTTGCCGTGGGGCGCCCGTGGATTGCGGCCGTCGGGGGCACAGATCCAAAAATTGGACCCCAGGCAGTTTTCGCGGTCGACATAATCCCAGCGTGTGTAGACGATCATGCCGTTGTTGTCCACACTCGGATGCCATTCGCCCGTGACAAACCAGCTCAAAGGGCGGATGTCGCTGCCGTCGGCGGCCATGCTGTGCAAGGTATGCTGCGGTACACGCAGGCCCCCAAAGCAACGAATGTATCCTCCACGACGCTCGGAAATGAAAGCGATTCGTCCGTCCGGCAAGAGGCAGGGATCGAAATCGTTCCAGGGCGAATCGGTCAGTTGCGTCAGGTCCGAACCGTCCACGCCCACGCGAAAGAGGTTCCAGGTAGTGTGCCGGTTCCACTCGTAGCTGTGAAGCCGCTCGTTTTCCGTCCAGGCGAACAGGATCTCCTGCCCGTCGAACGAAAGTTCGGGTGACAGGAAAGCCCCGGCTTCCAACTTCTGATTCGCCAATCGGCCATTCACGACCCGGGACCGAGCGACTACGTTGCGAACCGTCGGATTGGTCTTGAAGTCTGCAACGGCAAACAATCCGCCGCCCGGAATGGAATTGAACGCGAAATACTGCGTGTGGAAATGCTGCCCCTGGCGATCGTTCGTCGGTTGCAAGCCCCGGGCCCGCGAACCGTTGGGAACGCCGCGAGCGACAAACAGAATCTCCTGGAAGTCCAAGTGCGGGTTCATGAAGGCCAGCCCTCGGCGGAGGGCACAACCCGCCAGGTACAAGCCTTTCCTCTTGTCCGAATCCTGCCCGGGTGGTGTCGCGGCTGCCGCGGCCTGCAGGACGGTCAAGTCGCGTGCCCAAGCGTCCAGCGCCGGGGCACGACGCATGTTTTGCAGGTGCTCCAACAACGCGGCCGTCCGGCGAAGAACCACGCCCAGCGGATCGCGGTCCTCTGGATCGCAGAGAGCGTGCCGATCGAACGCCTGATCCGGATTGCCCGGCAGCGGCTCTCGGCCGGCGATCTGATTCTCCCAATGCCAGTACTGCTCGTCCCAATCCTTCAAGACCGCATCGCGGAACGCGGCGGCATCACCGACGGACCGCAGTTCGAGTTCCTCCAGCGCGCCGGCCAGCAAGCGCCGGGATGCATCTGCATCCGCAGGCGGCGCCAAGACAGCGACTTGGCTTCCGAGCATGCGTTGTGTGGGATCACGTTGTTCGGGAGCCGTGGGCTGAACGGTCTGCGTGGCCGCCCGGAGGCGGGCGTCGTTCCCCATGGTGGAAAGATCGGCGATGGTGACGCCCGCCTCCCGAGCGTCAAGTCGCCACAAACCGATGGTCGACGCGTCAGCCGTCAGCGGTTCCGCGGGGATCTTGTTGATGGTGCGAGCCGCCTGCGAAATGCGGACCTCGGCGATCGCGCCCCCACAGCCGATCCCGCCCTCAGAGAGTTCGCCCAAGGACAGCGGCCCGGCTTGCGTGACCAATTCCGCCGGGCGGGTGACAGCTTGTTCCACGACCTGTTGCCCGTCCACGTACAACCGTACTCGATCCGCCTCGATCACCGCCGCCAGATATCGCCACTGACCGTCGACCACGTCGACACCGGAACGAATCTCTGCCGGCCGGTAGCCGGGCATATACAGCGCCAATTCACCAGTCTTGCGATACGTATACAACTCCCAGTGGGTCGCCGAACTCTTGGGTTCGTGAGCCACCAAGATATTCCAATCTCGTCCATCCAGCCGAGCCCAGCATTCGATGGTCAGCGGCCGGACACGATAAGCCTGGCCCCCTTCCGCTTTGGCCACCAAGCGGCGAGCGTCCAGGTACTTGGTAAAGCGTACCTCCGAGCCTTCTTCCCCGCCGCTCAGCACCGGCCCGCAACACGTCAGAGCAACGGCAACGAACGATCGAACGAAGACGATCCGGACAGCATTCGGCAACAGATCCTTGCACACGTTTTTCACCGAGCCCTTCTTAATTCGATTGTCGTTCGCACATTCTCCAGCGCCCAATTCTGCACCCCGGCCGCCGAGATTGCAACGGATCGTGAGCGATTTGCCGGCGTTCCCGGCCGGTGGTCGCGGCCGATTTGGTGAAGCTCCGTACCTCCGGCCCGCGACGGTTCCATACAAGCTGCGTCCCCGTTTCGATCAAAATTCGTGCTCTTGACTACGCGTCCGTTTCGGTTAATATAAGCAGTGGTTCTGTCGGTTCGGGAGCAACCGGAGCATGCTTTTTCACAAATCCAGGGCGGTCGCCATTCTTTTGGCTGCTTGGCACCTGCTGCTCGGCGCGGCGGGTTCGTCGCTGCATGTCGTTATGGGCGAACATGTCAGGCCCTGCGCTCATGCCGTCACCGCCAGTTGTTGTGATCGTGAACACTGTGGATTGACGTTTCCAACAGTGGTTCAGCCGAACCAAAGTCAGCGGTCGATCGAAGCGGCTGATGGCTCGCACGACCCGCAGAACTGCCTCTTGTGTCGCTGGCTTTCCCAACCTCGAGATCCTGTTTGCTGGGTAGCGTTCGAATTGGCAGAGGACCTGCCGGTCTGGAAGTCGACCGAAGCATCCGCGGTTTGCGTTTCTACTGCCTTGCATCCCTATGCGGCTCGGGCTCCCCCATCGATCTCCGCCCAACGTTGTGTTTGACGTTGTTTCCGCGACAGTCTCGCCTGCCGATGCGTTCCGTTACGCTTGCGCGGGTGGTCGTCCTGTCGCGGTGCGAATCTTGCCTTTATTGTTCGAGCCTGCGCGTTTGGCTGTCAGCTAGCCGTTCGTTAGGACCGGCAAAGAAACAACTGTTGGATTTTCACGTACGCGGCAAGGCGTTAGGGTCCGGTTTTTCGGCCGCTTGGAAACCGGTGGCCAGCGCCATTCCGCTCAGTTATTTCTTCGCCGATGGTGAACGGCAGCATGCCGCATCGGGTTCGGACATCGATCAGCATGGGAGATGCGATGCGAGGGTTCATTCCGGCGCGAATCGTTCGCGCACTGACCGCTTTGCGCGTCAAAGCCGCGGAGGTGGGCCATTATGATTTTTGTCCTTGGGCGAACCGATACGTCTATTGGCTGAAACAGCCAATCGGCTGGTTGGCGGCCGGTGCTTTGGCTTCGTTACTGGTGGCGCTGGTGGTCGCTCCGCAAGCCTGGTTTGTATTCGGAGCGTTGATGGCGGTGATGATGCTGGGGGTGGCTTGGCCATGGATCTCGATGCACGGCCTGGACGCCACGCTGGCGTTCGATCGCAAACGATGCCATGAACTGGAAGCCGTCGCGATGCGCTTGACGGTTCGCAATCGATGGCCTTGGCCTGCTTGGGGCTTGGTGGTCGAGCGAGGGTTCTTCGAATCGGAGGATCCGACGGATCCCACGGCTGCCGTGACCGCCTTGGCTCGCGTGCCGGGATGGTCGCAGAGCGAGTACGGGTTTATGTTTCGGCCCGAGCGACGCGGAATCTATCCGCAGGCGCCGCCCGTGCTGGCCACGGGATTTCCTTTCGGCATTTGGATCCGCACGCGTCCGATCCCCACGTGCAACCGTCTGATCGCCTGGCCACAGACGGTCCCGTTGACGTCGGTTCCCGTCATCGGCGGCAATCTTCTGACGGTGGCTGGCAGCCCGATCGATCGCGCGGGCGACGACGGCGACATCTTGGCAGCTCGTTTCTATCGGGAGGGTGATTCGTTACGGCGCATCCATTGGGCACAAACGGCTCGCCGCGACACGCTGATCGTCTGCGAGCGTCAGACCACGGCGCGGCGGCGGGTGATCGCCGTCCTGGACGGTGCCGCGTTCGGCGGTTCATCGCCGGCGGATCATCGGCGGCTGGATTGGGCGGTGCGAGTCTACGCCAGCGTGTGCCGCGAACTGCATGCTCATCATCTGGATGTCGAATGCCGTTGGGACGGCGTGTCGTTTTGCATGCCACCAGGCCCGGTTGGCTTGCATCGGATGCTGGACCGTTTGGCCGAGTACCGGCCGGAACCGGCGGGGGAAGTTCGAGGCAGCTTGGGGGTGTCGGGGCTTGATTCGCTGGTGCTGTTGATCACGCGCGACCAGCGGTCGGCGATGCGGTTCGCTCCGGCCAGTGGGATCGGAAAGTTTCGATCGATCTTGGTCGACGATCGCGTGGCGGTCGTCAGCGGCATTCGGGACCCGTCGGCGGGTCGAGCGGTCCGAGCGTGGATTTCTTTGGATTCATCGACCGACGTTGCGGGGCAACTACAGCATCAATGGGGAAAGCGGTGCCATGACAACGGGCGTAACAACTGAAGCGCGACATCCCATCACGGTTTCGGCTCGCGTCAGCGGCCGAGCTTCGCGTGCGGAATTCGAAAGCGGCACCTGGTCGCTGGCGTTGCTGGCCGCAATGACGTTGCTGGCCGCGCGCAGCCCCTCGTCCACTCATCCTTGGATATTGATTGTCCAAACTGCGTTGGCTGTGGGCGGACCGCTGCTGATCGTCGCAGCCCGCCGTCGGTGGCCCGCTACGCGGTTGGCATGGGATCGTTGGATGGGCGGGGTGGTCGCGGCGTGGTGCCTTTGGCCGTTGCTGGCAGACAGCGTCCTTCGAAGTTGGGAAATGGGCGAAGCGCGCGAGTTGAGCTTGCTGGTGGGTATGCAAAACGCGGTGTTGGCTTTGAGCGTCTATTCACATCGCCGACGATGCCAACAGGTCGCCTGTCTGTTGGGGTCTTTCTTGGTGCTGTTTGCGATCGTGATCGAGGCCGGTGTCGTGGTCGGCGTGTTGGCCGCCTTGTACGGGATCGGGTTGCTATGGTGGTTGATGGCCCGCTACTGGGAACGCATCCAGCAGGCTCGGTCGGCCGATCAGGTCACGCGATGTCTGCCCGTGCGATGGTCGGTTCTGGGCATGACGGTGATGGTCGGGGCCACGATCGCCGCGGTTTTCGGCGCCGGCGGAGGCGCGACGTACATGCTGCGCGGTTTCATGCCCACCTCGGGAGGCGATCGCTGGTACGACCCGTTTGCTCGAGCCGGCGTAGGGGACGGCGACGCGATGGTGGCGGGCAAAGAGGACGCGATGAGCTTCGGGCCGATCGAAAGCGAGCTGTTCTTGGAATCGTGCATGCCCACGTTGTACGACATGTTCAACGACATGTACGGCGAGCCGATTCGCCCGGCCGTGAAGCGAGAGCTGGTGGTGACGCTGACCGATCAGAGCGTGCAGCAGACGGATCGACACATGGCGCAGACGCAACGCGGCGGCCGTGAGTTTTCGGTGCTGCGGCGTCGATCCGACGCAGCTCGGCGAACCCTAGAGGATCGTCGTGCGGCCGCCATGTTGTACATCGTCGGTCCGGTTCCGGTGCATTTGGCGTTGGATTCGTTCAATCATTTCGATGGCGTCACGTGGACTCATGTCCCCGTCCCGGAAACCCAACCACCGATCCGCCGGCTGACCGATTCCAAGCAGCCTTGGTTTTCGTTCCAGACGGCCGGTCTGCAATCGATCGTCCGCAGCCCGTTACGTCATGCAGCCAAAGTGATCAATCTGAAGACGAATCGCGTGCCCGCACCGCCCTACATGACCGCCGTGCACGTGGATCGCCTGGACAACGCTGATTTTTGGGGTTGGACGGAAGACGCGATGGCTGCCATGGTGGCTCGCAGTTCCATCCCGCAATTGACCGTCCTGCACCTTCGCTCGCAGCAAGTCGATCTCCACCCGTTACGGGACCATGACTTCTCTGCCGCGTGGCAGGTTCCCACGGGGGCCTCGCACGCGGATGCCGCAACCGGACCATTCGCCCGGGAATCGCTTTCTGCTTATTTGCAGACGCCGGATGGCTCGGATTCCGAGACCGCGCAACTGGCTCGACAATGGACGAACGGAGTTCCTCGGGGCTGGCAGCAGGTGGAAGCGGTGGTCCAAAGGCTGCGCGAGGACTATCGTCTGGAAATCGAGCTGACGGCGGACCCCGATACCGAGAACGTCGTCCAGCAGTTCCTGAGACAGGGTGGAGGTCCGGCCTATGAATTCGCCAGCAGCGCCGCGATCATGTTGCGCCATCTGGGCTATCCTACCCGCTTGGTGGGCGGCTTCTACGCTCGCCGCGATCGATTCGACCGAGTGGCAGGACAGACGACCGTCTTGCAAGAAGATGCTCATGTTTGGGCTCAGGTGCGCATCGACGACAACACGTGGGTGACGATCGAACCGACGCCGGGATACCGGCCGCCACGAGAATCGTTGACGTGGAGTCGATGGGCCTGGACGATCGTGCGTGGCGGATGGAACTGGGCCGCTGGCCACCCGTTCCACGTCGGTTTGATGGCCACATTATTGGTGGCAATCTGGACGATGCGACTGTGGCTGCTGGATTCGGCGGCTTGGTTTGTCTGGCAACTGGCCGGGATAGGTCGCTTCGACCGGAAGATGCGAGCGACGGTCCGTCTGCTGGAATGGCGCAGCCGCCGGTGTGGTCGTGTCCGTCCGGCCGGAGTCACGCTTTCGCAGTGGTACGGGGAATTGGCAGAACGTCTGCCCGCCGAGACCGCGTCGACGTTGACCAGATTCTTGCGCCAGGCCGAACGCGTGCTGTACGGTCCGCCAACGGGCGGATTGATGGGAAACCATCCGCAGATGATTCGCGAGACCTGTCAGCACGTGGCTCGTGGATTGACCGTGCGGGCGATGCGACGTGCCAACGTCCAAGCCGGGCCTGACGACCGGTTGGCTGCACATGGGTGACCGCGGTCTGCGAGTTCCCGAATGGTTCTTCAAGCGAAATGAAAGAGAGGAAAGTAGAAAATGTCTGTCTTGACCGCAACCGATGCGATGCCCGGCGAAGCACGTGCACCCGTCGGAGACTCGATCTGTTCGTATCAGCCGGCGATCGACCGGCTGCGCGAGTCGTTGAACGAGACGCTGATCGGCAAATCCGAGGTCGTGGAACTGGTGTTGGCGTGTTTGCTGGCGCGCGGGCATCTGTTGTTTGATGATCTACCGGGATTGGGTAAGACGACGCTGGCCAAAGCGGTCGCCCACTCGGTCGGCGGTGCGTTCGCGCGAGTTCAATGTACACCGGACCTGTTGCCCAGCGATATCACGGGGTTCAACGTATTCAACCAGAAGACTCGCGAGTTCGAATTTCGTGAAGGCCCGGTCTTTTCCGATGTGTTGCTGGCCGACGAAATCAATCGAGCCACCCCGCGAACGCAAAGTGCACTGTTCGAAGCGATGGCGGAACGCCAGGTAACCATCGATCGGCAAACGTACCGGTTGAGCGAATCCTTTTTCGTCATCGCCACGCAGAATCCCGTGGAGAGTCACGGTGCTTATCCCCTGCCGGAAGCCCAATTGGACCGTTTCGCCATGAAACTGCGCATCGGATACCCGGATGCCGCCGACGAACTGAGGATGCTGGCAGCCAACGTGGGCGATTGCGATCAGCCGAGCCGATCGACCCACGAATCGGTCATCGATCCGCAACAGCTTCGAGGACTCCAGCGGCACGTGTCCCAGGTATCGGTCAGTCGCGTGGTTCAGGAGTACCTGGTCGGGCTGGCCCGGGCGACTCGCTCGCATCCCGAGGTGACGTTGGGCCTGAGTCCTCGCGGCTTGCTGACCTGGCAGCGAGTGGCTCAAGCTCAATCGCATCTGCAACGTCGCGATTTCGTGATTCCGGACGACATCCAATACGTTGCTCGCCCGGTGTTGGAAGTCCGTTTGGCTGGCAATTTCGACGGCGCGATCCAAGTGGTCGACGAGATCCTGGCAGCCGTGCCCGTACCTGTCTTGGAGAGGTAGGCGATGATCGAAGTGCTGTGGTGGGGGTTCGTGCTGCGCTTGGTGCAAGCGTTGTTGCAGGCAGCCCCCACGATTCTGATCGGGCTGCTGATCGCAGGCATCTTTCGCCGGCTGGTCGGATACGGCGGCACGCGCCGTCTGTTTGGTCATGGTACGCGCCGAGCGTTCTTGCATGCCTGGGTGATCGGCATGCTGCTGCCCGTTTGCTCGCTGGGCGTCTTTCCCATCTTGCGGCAACTTCGTCTGGCCGGATTGTCGGGTGGTACGATCCTGGCGTTTGCATTGACCGCGCCTTTGTTCAATCCCATTTCGGTCCTGTACGGCCTGACGCTCTCCAGCCCGGTGGTGATTCTTGTCTTCTGCCTGTGTTGCCTGACGATCGTATCGACGATCGGTCTGTTGTGGGATCGTCTGTATCCCGATACGGCAGTCGGCGGATCCGAGCCCGCAGCGGCCACTTACGGCATCAAACGCATGCTGGCCGTCGCCGTGACAGCGGCGGACGATCTGGTCAGTAACTCGTCCAAGTTTCTTTGGATCGGGCTGATCGGTGCGGCCTCGTTGAGCATCCTGCTGCCGATGGGCTACTTGCAGGAGGCGGCGGAGCATGATGATCCGTGGGCGCCGTTGTTCATGACGCTGGTCGCCGCGCCCGCCTATACGACCCCCATGGCCGCGATGGTCCAGGTGGCCTCGATGTTCGAGCACGGGAATTCCGTCGGCGCTGCGTTCGCGCTTCTCACATTGGGGGCCGGAGTCAATATCGGGTTGATCGCTTGGATGATCCGCGCTTACTCAACGCGGCGGACCGTCGTGGGGTTCAGTCTGCTGTGGGTGATGGTGCTTGTACTGGCCTACGCCGTCGACAAGCCTCTGTATCCGCACGGCGTCAATCCGCCCGGTCACACGCACGCTTTTGACGCCTACTGCTGTCCGTTCCTGCTCAACGAACCTGAGCCTTTTCGGCGTATGTGGGCGACATTGGGCGAGCATTCGGCGCCGTGGGAGACTCAGGCGCTCACCATGCTGAGCCTGCTGGCCGTCGGTGGGATTTTTCTCAGACGAACCGGTGTGATCCCACGGCTGGAGGCCTGGTTCCAACAACAGCCGAAGACCAGCTCGGGATACGACATTGTCCTGCCGGGGCCGGTCCTGGGCGGCGTGGCCCTGGTCGGCTTGATCGGCTTCAGCGTCTTGGGCTGCTACATCTACTACCCACCGCCGAGCGAAATCTTCGAGGAAATGCGCATCATCAACACCGAAATCGTCGTTTCCGCCAACAGCCAAGACTGGGACGCGACGGCCTACTGGATTCCCATCCAGGAAGACTGGACTCGCAAGCTGCAAGTCAGTATGCAGTTGCGAGGTCATTCCATCAGTTCGGATCAGCGTGAACAAGCGGTCCGACTTCTTGCCGCCTTGGACTCGTTGGAACACGCCTTGGACGACTCTGCCGTCGAGGTGATTCGAGAAAAAGGTCGCTTCGTCGACCAAGCGTACCGCAGCTTGCGAGCGGCCTATCAAACCGACATCAGCCGGTGACATCGTCAGAATCGCACCACCGCAAGTTGTTCCGGGGGTTCGAAATTTCCTGTTAAAGGGGGTTGCAAAGCTCGATCAGATAGTATAATCGAAGCTGCGGTTATGCCGATCCAGCCGTAGATCATGTCTTGATGGCGCGGTGGTTTTGATTGGAAACTCTTCTTGCACACGGTCTATGCCATGGTAAACAAACGACAGGTTCCTGAAGTGCGGCCAGAGTTGGCGTTGGTCCAGTTCTATCGGCGAAACGGTTACATGCGCGTTCCCAACGAAGCGCTTCGCGAAGATGCGCCTCGCGAGTACAAGAAGGGATACGAGATCCGGCTGATCGCCAAGTCTCAGCGTGAGTTGACGGCGATGCGGCGAATGATCCGTCAGGTCGATTTGCGGCCGGGGAAACCGTTTCCAAAGCACAATCAATGGGTCCAACCCATTTACGGGCGCGATGCGATGGTTCTTTTCACAACTTGGCTTGATCAGTTCGCGGAAGAACCGAATGGCAATCCGCAACGAAATCACGGGAGGCAAAAGACCGTGATCAAATTGGTGGCTGTGACCGAACCCGTATCGCGCAAAAGCACGCCGAAGAAGGCGGCAGGATCTGCATCCCGAACCGCGAAAGCGGTCGCGACGACCCCGTCCAAAAAGACGGCCAGTGTTACCAAGTCGAAGAAGACAGGCCGCACGAGCGGCGCCACGAAAGCCGCCGCGATCACCAAGCGAAAAACGCGGTCCAACTCGGCAACCGGTACCACTCGCGTCGGTCGCAGAGTAGGCTGAATCCAGCGTCGCACGCTTCAGGAACGGTGGCCAGCGAATAAGCACCCGGCCAGGAGTTTCTCGTCATTTTGGGGCAGCTTGGGATACAGGATGCAACGGGGTCGGGAGTCGTTTTCGGCCAACGACCTACCACGTGGGAAGCGGGGCACCCGAAAACGACTCCCGACCTCTTTCGCCCGATTCCACCAAGCAATATCTGGCCGGGTGCTTACCACGCAAGCGGGACCCAAGCTGGACGCGATTGGCAAAAGAAAGTACGGGTCCCGCTCAGCGATCGGAACCCACAGCGGCACCGTGCAAGCCCACCTGGAATAACAGGTTTTCGAGTTCCGACATGGCACAACGAAGCTCGTGGCCGTATGCTATGATATCGTGGATATGCTTAATTCGGTTGAATCGGCTCGCTTGGCCCCTTGACGTTTGGGTCGCAGAGGATTTCAGTAACGGGTTTGGGAATGCATCCGATCCTACTTTCACATGGGCGACTTGCGGGTCGCCGTTGCCTTTGATGGTCGAAGCAATCATCTCGTTACCCGAACCGCAATTGGCGTTGTCCTTGTTGGGGATTCGGGATCAGCATCTCAGGACGATCCGGCAGGCGTTGGGAGTCACGGTGACGCATGGCGATGGTCGCATCCGCGTCTCGGGCCCCCAGGAAGCGGTGGAACGAGCGACGGCGGTGCTCGAACAGTTGAAGAGTCGGGCAGAGCGAGTCGGGGGACTGACCGAAGGCGATGTTCAGGGGGTATTGGCGGCCGTCACGGGCAATGGGCGGGACGCTCCGCCGATCGATATTATTTCGTCCGGCCGCATGATTCGGCCCCGCACGCCCGGCCAAGCACGCTATATCGACTCGATTCGCGAGAACGATTTGGTGTTTGCGATCGGCCCCGCAGGCAGCGGAAAGACGTATTTGGCCGTCGCGTTGGCGGTCGAGGCGCTCAAACGCCACCAGGTCCGAAAGATTGTTCTAGTTCGTCCGGCTGTCGAGGCTGGAGAAAGTTTGGGGTTCTTGCCGGGCGATCTCCAAGCGAAAATCAATCCCTACTTGCGGCCATTGCTGGACGCGTTGCGCGAAATGGTCGATTATGATCAGATCAAACGTTACATGGAGATGGATGTCGTCGAGGTGCTACCGTTGGCCTACATGCGTGGTCGGACCCTGAATGAATCGTTCATCATCTTGGATGAAGCCCAGAATACCACCGTCTCGCAAATGAAGATGTTCTTGACTCGCATGGGAGAGGGATCGAAAATTGTTGCTTCGGGCGACATCACGCAAACAGATTTGCCGCCGCATTCCAGCAGCGGGCTGCAGGATGCCTTGCGGCGTCTGCGGCACATTCAGGGCGTGGATGTCATCCGCTTGACCAAAGCGGACATTGTGCGGCATCGGTTGGTACAGGACATCGTGCATGCCTACGATCGAGAATCCAAGTCCAAGAGGAGCACAGACGAGAAGCGCGGGTAATGCCGCTCTTCGAACGAACCATCATGTCATCTGGTAACTCTGCCAAGACGCGTTCCGATCGTGCTGCTTCCCTGAAACTTCGACCCGGTGCGTTCGCCCGGGTGTGGCGGCTGTTCCACAGCCGGCAGTTCTGGGTGCATGCCGGGCTGTGCGCGTGGATGATCGCTCTGCTGCTGGTGGTCACGGGCGCCGGAAGTCCGCCTTTCGCTTATCGAAGCGGCTACATCCCCGAGCACGACTTGCTGGCGCGTACTTCGTTCCAGGTGGCGACGGCGCCCGACCAGAGTCATCAGTTCCGAGAAGGGAGTGTGCTGGCACGGCGTGGCCGTCCACTGTCGACCAGCGACGTCCAAAAGCTGTTCGCCGAGCATGCGGCCCTGAACGCTCAACAAGGGTGGGACCAGTTGCTGGCTCGCGTCATGGCGTCGATGGGAATCTACGTGCTGCTGACGGTGATCTGTGGTTGGTATCTGCACATCCACCACCGTTCGATTCTGGAACACACGGGCCGATTGGCGGTGTTGGGCGCCGGCGTGGTCCTGATGGTTCTGTTGTCGCGAGTCGGTTCGTCGGATGCTTGGCGCGCCGAGAGCGTTCCCTTGATTTTGCTGGGCATGACGCTGGCCATCGTTTTCGACCGTCCGCTGGCGCTGCTGTTGGCGGTCGCGGTCACTCTGGTCGTATCCTTGTCGTTGGGTTTCAGTCTGCCCAAGCACCTGTTGTTGGCCTCGTCGGTCGCGGTCCCCACGCTGATGGTCACGCGGATCCGCAGCCGCACGCGTCTGATCCACGTCGGGGTCGTCAGTGGCGGGATCGTGCTGGTCGTGACGCTGTGCATCAGCGGGATGGCGGGTCAATCGTTCGGGCTGTCGCATTGGACGCACGTTTCCCCCATCGACGAAGGCGATCTCTTGACGCGTTGGTCCTTCGCCCAGCAAGTGATGTACGGCGCCGCCTGGTACGGCGTCTGCGTCGTGCTGGCTGGCTTTTTGATGTCGGGTTTGCTACCGTACCTGGAACGAGCGTTCGACTTTCAGACGGACATCCGTTTGTTGGAACTGGGCGACGCGGCTCATCCCGTGCTTCGCCAACTGGCTCAGCGAGCCCCGGGGACGTACAACCACAGCATCAACGTGGCTTCGCTTGCGGAAGCTGCGGCGGAATCGATCAATGCGGATGGTTTGCTGGTCCGGGTGGCTTCCTACTTTCACGACATCGGCAAGATGTTCAAGCCGGAGTACTTTATCGAAAACCAGTCGACGGCCGGGAATCAGCACGATTCGCTGGTGCCGGCGATGAGCACCTTGGTGATCGTTGCCCACGTCAAGGACGGCGCCAACCTGGCGCGCCAGCACCGCTTGCCCCGATCGATCATCGATCTGCTGGAACAACATCACGGGACGACGCTGGTCGAGTACTTTTTCCGCCAGGCAACCTTGCAGCACGAGAAGGCACCGGATAGCAGGCGGCCGGACGAGACGAACTTCCGTTATCCGGGTCCCAAACCTCAGACGCGCGAGGCGGCGGTGTTGATGATGGCCGATGCGGTGGAAAGCGCTTGCCGAACGCTGACCGACCCCACACCGTCTCGCATCGAAAGCCTGGTCGGCGAGATCGGCTGGAAACGCCTGCTGGACGGGCAATTCGCAGAATGTAACCTGACGCTTCAAGAGTTGAATACGATCCAGGAGACTTTGGTCAAGTCGTTGACGGCGGTCTATCATGGGCGCATCAAGTATCCCAGCCAACAGACCGCTTGATCTCACGGTTCCCCCGCATGATCGACATCGAATTATCGAATCAACAAGACGCCTACTCGATCGACGAAGCTCGTTTGGTGGCTGCGGTCCAACGGGTGTTGCAAGGCGAAGGCATCCGTTCGGGTACGATCAGCTTGGCCCTGGTGGATGATCCGACGATGCACGAACTGAATCTCCGATACCTGGAACATGACGAGCCGACGGATGTGCTGAGCTTTGTGCTCGAACGAAGAGGGGATGCCTTGGAAGGCGAGGTGATCCTGAGTGTCGATACGGCGGCCACTTCGTGCGAACGATTCGGCTGGTCTTGCGATGACGAACTGCTGCTGTACGCCGTGCATGGCGCCCTGCATCTGGTCGGGTATGACGACGGCTGCCCCGAGGACCGGCGGCGAATGCGGCAGCGGGAACAGCACTATCTGGCCGCTTGGGGATTGGAGGCGCGATACGACGAAATCGCCCCGGTTCCGCCGCGGCCAACCGATCCGGCGTCGGGAGCCGAGGAGACCGCCTGATGATTGCGTGGATTGCGTCCGCGACATTGATCTTGGGCTTGCTGATCGTCACCGCCGCCGCCACCGCCTCGCGGACCATCTTGGACTTCTCCCACCGACAGTTGCAGGTCTACAGCCGGGCTCAGCGACGCCGCGAATTGTTCGAGGAGATCCTGGAAACGCACGACGAGGTGGCCTTTGCCGTGGATAAACTCGAGACGCTGGGTTTGATCCTGACCATCGGCAGCGCCACGTTGCTGTTCTATTACGGGCTGGACACAGTGGCGGTCTGGGCGCTGTTGCTGTGGCTGATGCTTGGCGTCCTGCTGTTGTTCGCGGTGACCAGTTGGATTCCCACGGCGGTGGCCAATCAATGCTCGGGTCCCTTCCTGCTTCGGACGTGGCGATTGTGGTGGTTGGCCCATTGGTGCTTCTGGCCCTTGCGTTGGGGGCCGCAAATCATGGACGTCGTCGTCCGGCGGCTGTCCGGCAAATCCGAACCGCCCAACAAGGAGGATCAGGAAGATGAACTGGAAGATGAAATCATGACGATCGTCACCGAGGGCCAGCGTGACGGACTGCTGGAATCCGATGCTCGCGATATGATCAAAGGCGTGATCGAATTGGGGGACGCGGAGGTCAAGGAGATCATGACGCCGCGCTCGCGCGTCGACAAGATCGATATCCGCATGGACTGGGGGGAGATCCAACAGATCATCACGCGTTCCGGCCGAACTCGACTGCCCGTCTGCGATGGATCGTTGGATTCGATCATCGGAATCTTGTACGTCAAGGATCTGCTTTCCAATCTGGCTCAGCTACCCGGCCAGCCTCAACGAACCCTCGCCGAACTCGTGCGACCCGTGTGGAAAATTCCCGAGACCATGCCGCTGCTGAATCTGCTGCGAAAATTTCGCTCGAATCGGCGACATCTGGCCATCGTGGTTAATGAATACGACACCGTAGTGGGAGTCGTGACGATCGAGGATGTCCTGGAAGAGATCGTGGGCGAGATCGTCGACGAAAGCGATAAAGAGGAAAACGATGGCATCCGCAAACTGAGCGACACGACTTTCGAAGTGGTAGGCACGACTCCGATCGATGTCTTGAACGAGCGACTGGGCGTCAATCTTCCCGAGGCGGATGATTACGAAACGTTGGCCGGTTTGATGGTCAGCCGCTTCGGCTTTATCCCGCGTCGGGGGGAAACCATGACCTGTGGCAACGTGCGCTTGACGGTTTTGCGAGCCGAACCACGAAGAGTTCAACGCTTGCTGGTCGAGACGCAGCTTGAAACCTCCGATTCGAATGAGGAACAAGCGGGGGATTCGTCTCGCTAGCGTTGCGTGATTGGCTGGCGTTGACCGCACGGCCGTCGCGGGATCGCTGGGCAAGAGGCCCGTAGCCGAATTCGCCAGAATTCGGAAATTTCAGATAACAGGCGAGATATGTCCCTCGAAAAAAGCTCGGCGATCGTTCTTCGGTTGGTGGATTTCAGTGAAACAAGCTGCGTGGTGACCCTGTTTACGCAACATTTCGGCAAGATCAGCGCCCTGGCCAAAGGGGCTCGCCGTCCCAAAGGACCTTTCGACTCTGCTCTTGACCTGCTGGCCCTTTGTCGCATAGTGTTCCTGCAGAAATCGTCCGATTCGCTCGATTTGCTGACGGAAGCGAAGCTCGTGCGCCGTTTCCGGTCGGCATCGCGCGATTTGTCTCGTCTTTATGCGGCTTATTACGTCGCCGAACTACTGTGGGAATTGACGGAGTTCGGAGATCCTCATCCCGAATTGTTTGAAGAATCCGAACGAGCCTTGTCGAACCTGGACCAGCACAGCGATGTTGCCGACACCGTTTTGCGATTCGAGATGTCGTTGCTGCGGCAGTTGGGCTATCTGCCGGCGCTGCGCGTCTGCGCGGTGTGCGGAGCGTCTGCGCTGCAACAGGACCGCGTCTTATTCGGACTTGCGGCCGGGGGCCTGCTGTGCCCCAAGTGTCGACCGGGCCAGCGGCAGGTCGTCAGCCTCAGTCGTCCGGCGGCGGATGTCCTGGACCGGACAGCCAATCCGTCGGACGGATCACCGGCACCGATGGACGATCCGAAGCTGCGGGGGGAGCTGCGCGGACTGATGAATCGTTATTTGACCAATCTGCTGGGGCATCCGCCCCGCATGCAGAAATACTTGGGAATGCTGGCAACCTGAAGCGTTGCCCGGGCAAGGAAGTCCTCATGCGAATGCATCCTTTTCCAGAAATTGGCGGCTTGGCACTGCTGGTACTGCTGGCCGGTTGCGCGGCGCCGCTGACCAGCAGTCGCGATTCCGGCTTGGCCGCCGGTGGCAGTGCTGACAGCACCAGCTTGTTCGACACGAGTCGATGGTCGAAACAGATGGACAAGGCCACACGGAAAGTGACGGGACGGTCGATCAACCCCGACAAGGCCCGCGAACTGTACAGCCAGGCAGAACGGAGCTATCAGACGGCCATCAAAGCCGGCGATCGGCGCAGCGATTACCTGACCGCAGCCAAGGGATTCCGTAGCGCGGCCGACCGTTGGCCGGACTCGGCCCTGGAACAAGACGCATTGTTTCTGGCCGGCGAATCGTATTTCTTTGCCGATCATTATCCCAAGGCGAATGAATCGTACGAACTGCTGCTGAAGAAGTTCCCGCATACCAAGTACATGGATCTGGTCCAAGCTCGCCGTTTCGCCATTGCCGACTACTGGTTGAAGTTGAACGAAGTCGACCGGCAAGCGTTTTGGGAATTCAATTTCTTCGACAAGCAGCGGCCGATGCGCGATTCGTTCGGGCACGCGGTGCGGGTCTTCGATCGCATCCGCATCGAGGATCCCACGGGGCGTCTGGCGGACGATTCGACCTTGGCGGCTGGTAACGCGTACTTTACGATCGGACGCTACTTGGAGGCTGACAACTTCTACACGGACCTTCGCAAGACGTTTCCCAGCAGCAACCATCAGTTCCGGGCGCACCTGCTGGGTGTCCAAGCCAAACTGCGCAGCTATCAAGGTCCGGATTATTCCGGGATCCCGCTGGACGAAGCGGAAAAGCTGATCAAGCAGATCCGCCGACAATTCCCGCACGAAGCCAACGAAGAGCGGGAATTCCTGACACGGGCTTATGCCGAAGTTCGCTATCACAAAGCGTTGCGGGAATGGGACATGGCCAAGTATTACGATCGTCGAGGCGAAAGCGGGGCGGCTCGGTTCCACTATGCGGTGGTGGCCACCGATTACGCGGAAACCCCGTTTTCCCGACGAGCCGCCGATCGGCTGGTGGAGCTGGGAGACGCTCCGGACGTGCCACCTCAACGCCTGGCGTGGCTGGTCGATCTGTTTCCCCAAGAGGAAGACCTGCAACCGTTATTGGCGGACCCGCCGCAAGAGACCACATTGCGCTAACGAAAGGACGCGATGCGCCGCGAACACACGGTACCATTACTCCAGCCGGAGGGCTCGCGATCGTGTCCCGTCTTTCCGGTCTGATTCTACTGATCGCCCTGATGCAATCGTGCGGCTGTGCGGCTTACCGGTTCGGACATCAGACGATGTACCGCCCCGATATCCGCACCGTCCACGTGCCCATTTTTCGATCCGACAGCTTTCGGCGAAACCTGGGGGAACGGGTCACCGAGGCGGTGATCAAGGAAATCGAACAACGAACGCCGTACAAAGTCGTTGCCAATGCCAACGCCGACAGCGTCCTGTCAGGGCGTATCACGCACGATTCCAAAAAAGTGATCGCCAATAATCGCTACAACGACGCCCGCGATGTCGAAACCGAATTGACAGTCGCCGTCGTCTGGACCAACCGGCACGGAGAACTGCTGATGCAGTCCGGCGGCCTGCCATTGCCGCAAACGCAGATCGAAGTCCTGGCCCACGCCCAGTTCCTGCCCGAAGCCGGACAATCGCTGGCGACCGCCCAACAAGCTGCCATCGAACGATTGGCTCGGGAAATCGTCAATCAGATGGAAATCTGGTGGTAAGCACCCGGCCGGGGATTCCACCAAGAAACATTTGGCCGGGTGCTTATTGCGGGTGAAGTCTTCGTTCGGCCTCAAGTCGGATCGAACGAGGGCACGGTCAATTGCTCGCCGTCCTGCAAGGATGATTGATGAGCGATAATGCCGGGGACATTCATCGCCAGCGATTCGTACAGATCGATTTCCGGCTCGCGATCTTCCAGCAGAGCGTTGACAAACTCGGCGGAGATGAACACGGCCGAACCGCCGTGGCCGGACGGGCGCCGCATCGGTTCCGGCAACATGTCGCTTTCCCAATAACGCGGTACGGCAGCCGCTTCGGCTCGACGCCCCCGAATATCGATCACGTTGCCGTGTACCCCGTCGATCGCCATGTAAAACGTGGCCTCGTCGCCGAACCATTGTGCGCGCTCGCCGCGGGCGCGACAGCGGCGGAACTCGTTCATCCTCGCCATGTGACCGCGGTCGGTCAGCATCAGCGAACTCTGGCTCCAGAACGGGTTGTCATACACGTTTTCGGTCATCATCGGGTGCTCGCGCAGTTCCGGGCTGGTGCCGCGCCACCCCAAGCACGATACCTTCACCACCCGTTCGCCCGTCACAGCGGTCAGGAATCCCACCGAATGCGTCGGATACAGCATGGGCGGGTAACCGAACCGCCAGGAACGCGACCCGTCGGGATTGTGAGGCAATCCGGTCCGCGTTGCCATGAGTTCCTCCAATCGCTTCAGATCGCCTCGATCGTGATAGTACTCGCCCTCGGTGTAAAACAGTTCGCCGAAGACGCCTTCGCGGTACAGATTCCGAGCGAAAATGCACTCTTGGCGGTACCAACTGGATTCCGCCAACATGTAGCGCAGCCCCGTCCTTTCTTTCCATTCCTTCAACATGGCCGCTTCGTCCAGCGTCACGCACGCCGGCACGGCAGCAACCACGTGCCAGCCTCGATCCATGCACATCTTGGTATGCTTTGCGTGATCCGTCGCACCGGAAAACACCGCCACCGCATCGACATCCTTGGCCTGCTGAATCATTTCTTCCAGCGAATCGTACACGTTATCGCACTGGTAGTGGTTCTTTAACCGCTCGCGGCGTTCCGGATACAAATCGGTCACGGCCGTGATCACGCAATGGGGATGTTGGTGCCAGTGGAAGGTGGCCCCGAAGCCACCGCCGACCACGCCCATCCGGATCGTCTTGCCCGTTTCCTGCGGATAAGCACGACCGGCGCGCGTCAGCAGGTCGCCACCGGCGATCAGCGCGGCCGTCGCACCGGACACCTCCAAGAAAGACCGTCGCGAGCGACGCCCCGATTCCACTTGATCATGATCGTTCATAAAAGGGCTCCTGCTGGTTGACTGCGTTCTCAACGCCCGGGTGGCTCATTGACAGCCTTCGCCGCCATTTCGCCCCCCGGATCTGCTGGCTTCTCCACCGTTCCAGTCTACCCCCCATCACACGCGATGCAACCATCCGCCCATCCGCCCCGGCCTCAGTCCGCTGCTTCAAGCTTCTGCAGACGCATCATGAGCAATAGGAAATGTTTGGTTCGCGGACCGGCCGCCCTTCGGAAACGGGACGCGGGAGGCAAGCGTTTTCTTCAAACCCTGTGAGCATGGGCAGCCTGGTCGTGACCGTAGCGGCCTGTCGCACATCGGCGCCGTTTCGCCTAGAATGAATGCCGGAGAATCACCAAAGGCTTCGTGGTCCAGGAACACACGCACTTATGGCAAAAAAGGCGAAAAGGAAATCGGCGAATGAAAATCCCAGCAAGCGGGATAAGAAGCGGATTGAATCGTACGAGCACAAGGACAAGCGGCGTGCGAACAATCCGCCCGTGGGTCTGGTTACGTCCGACAGCGAACCCGTGACTGCACAGCGAACGACCTACGCGTACGATCCGCATCTTGACCCCCAATTGACGTGGGCGGGAAAGGCGGAACGGACGAGCTTCGAGGTTCCCACCGTTTCGTTGCACGTTCACGAACGGATCGATCCCAAGGCGATTGTCGCGGCCGTACGCACCAACGGCGAGCGGACCAAGTCGGGAGACGGCAAGGCGAGGCAACTGTCGTTATTCGAAGAGCCGGCCGAGTATCTGCCGTTGCGGGATGCTCTGGATTTCTACAAACATCCGCACGGTTGGACGAATCGGCTGATCGCCGGAGACTCGTTGTTGGTCATGAACAGCCTGCTGGAGAAGGAAGGCATGGCGGGCAAGGTGCAGATGATCTACATCGATCCGCCCTACGGGATTCGCTACGGATCCAATTTCCAGCCGTTCGTGAACAAGAGAAACGTGCAGGATGCTCGCGATGAAGATCTCACTCAAGAGCCGGAGATGCTGAAAGCTTTTCGCGACACTTGGGAACTTGGGATACACAGTTATCTTACGTATCTGCGCGATCGGCTCTGCCTTAGCCGCGATCTTCTTAGCGAGTCCGGGAGCGTCTTTGTCCAGATTGGCGACGAGAACCTCCACCTGGTCCGAGCGGTACTTGACGAGACTTTTGGATCGACTTGCTGTATCGGCACGATTAGCTTTGCGAAAACGGCGGGTGCTACCTCGAAGTTCATACCTGGCACGCTTGACTACCTCGTCTGGTACGCTAAGAAGCCAGACGCATGCAAATACCATCCCCTATTTCGGCTGAAGGAGCCTGGTGGAGAAGGCGCGACTGCGTATACGTGGATCGAATTGCCGAACCTGAGCCGCCGGCGAATGACATTCGAAGAAAGGTCAGGTAGCGAATCACTACCCGAAGGCGCTCGCATATTCACGACAGGTGACCTTACCTCGGCTCGTGTGCGTCCCGGCCGGACTGGCTACTTTCCAATCAGCTTTGATGGTAAAGAGTTCCTGCCGCCGAAACGCGAGTGGAGCACGCATCGCGAGGGAATCGAGCGTCTGAAACTCGCAGGTAGAATAGCACGAGTGGGAAAAGGCCTGGCCTACGTTCGTTTCCTAGACGATTTTCCAGCAGTTCCGCTGACAAATCTCTGGTCCGACACGTTGGGGCAAAATCAATTTGGCGGTGACAAGCAATATGTTGTGCAAACCGGGCTGAACGTAGTAAAGCGATGCATGCTAATGACGACCGATCCCGGTGACCTTGTCCTCGATCCGACGTGCGGTTCCGGCACGACAGCGTTCGTTGCCGAGCAATGGGGACGACGCTGGATCACGTGCGATACTTCGCGGGTAGCGGTGACACTGGCCAAACAGCGGTTGATGACGGCGGTCTTCGATTACTATTCACTGGCCCGTCCCAAGGAAGGCGTCAGCAGCGGCTTCAAGTACAAGACCGTGCCGCATATAACGCTCAAGTCGATTGCCAACAACCCGGAAATTGTCGAAGGGATGACGCGCGAGCAGATTGATGCGGCGATCGCCAAGTATGCCGATCAGGAGACTTTGTACGATCAGCCGGAAGTCGACCGCACCAAGGCTCGCGTAACTGGGCCCTTCACCTACGAGGCGGTCCCAGCCATCAACGTCCGTCCGATTATCGACCCTGAATCCATTGGGCCGATCGCAGCGCCGATGCCTGCCGATCAATCCATCTCGCGCAGCGGGGCGACCTCGAAGCAAGACGAGTGGCGCGACGAACTGGCTCGCACCGGGGTGCGGGGCAAGGGCGGCGCGAAACTGGAGTTCGCCCGCCTGGAACCGCTTCCGGGAACCCGTTACCTGCACGCCGTCGGGGAAACCAAGGACAAACAGGCGCGCACCGTCGCCGTCTCCTTCGGCCCCGAGTTCGCCCCAATGGAACAACGACACGTTGAGCTTGCCTGGGAAGAGGCTCGCAGTCTGAGGCCCAAGCCCGAAGTGCTGTTGTTTGCCGCCTTTCACTTCGACCCCGAAGCGGCCAAGGACATCGACCACTTGGATCCGAAGAAGGCAGGGATGCAGTTCTTGAAGCTGCAAATGAACACCGACTTGCTGACCGACGACCTGAAGAAAAAGCGTTCGAGCAACGAGAGTTTCTGGCTGGTGGGACAGCCGGACGTGACGCTCCGCAAGATCCATCGCGGTCCGGACACGGGATTATGGGAGGTCGAAGTCCACGGCTTCGATTATTACAATCCGGCCAACGGCAAGATCGACTCGGGCGACACGTCACGGATCGCGATGTGGTTGCTGGACACGGATTACGACGGTCGGAGCCTGCTGCCTCGGCAGGTCTTCTTTCCGATGGCCGGCGAGCAGGATGGCTGGAGCCGATTAGCCAAAAACCTGAAGGCGGAGATCGACGAAGAATTGGTCGAAGCGTATCGGGGTACGGTTTCGTTGCCATTCGACCTCGGTAGCAACCGTCGTATCGCTGCCAAGATCATCGACGATCGCGGGATCGAGTGTTTGAAGATCATCAGTGTGAAGTAAGGAACGAATACCGAGATGCTAACCGACCTACATGTCGAGAATTTTCGTGTTTTTGACCAGGAGGTGCATCTGCGTCTGCGTCCCATTACGGTCTTGATCGGCCGTAATAGCGCTGGTAAGTCGTCGATCTTGAAGTTCTTGCTGATGCTGCAACAGTCACTGGGAGCGAACGAGGGCGAATTTCTTGCGCCGGAGGGAGACCGGGTTCATCTGGGGGCGTTCGCCGACCTGCGAAATAGTGTTCGAAAGCGACGAAAACTGCGATTTCAGCTCCGTTTCAGGACGACTGATTTACCATCTCGACCTGAACGGGCGATGCTGGATGCCGTGAAAAGCCAGACGCCGACAACAGATCCGATCACCAATAAGACAGAACTTCGAATCACGGTCGAGGATCTTCGCAACCAGACAATGATCGAACGAGAAGAAGCTGACTACACGATCGACACGACCGTTTCCTACAGCGCAAAAATTGGGCAAAAGGGGTCCCATTCGGTAAAGGCACGGATGGGCGATGATGTGCTATTTCACCAGTTTACTGAAAATTTGCAAACAGCCCAATTTCTCCAATTTCCAATACAAGCCAACGACCCAGTAAAGAGTTTGAAAGGATTTTGGACGGATCGATTCCTCATGCCCGTACGCCGAGAGATTAGTTCTTGGCGACACTTGTCGCCGATTCGCGAAGAATCGCAACGTGCCATTGTCACGTCTAGCCCCCCGCAAGACAGCGTTGGACAAATGGGCGAATATGCAATGCCTCATCTGCAAAGAATCTATAACGCCAAAGGAACTGAAGCAGACTTCGTCTTTCGCCACATGAGCGAAGTCGCCGGCGTCAGTTCCATCCGATTCGAATCATCAATGAAGGGTTATTTGGCGCACGCGCAAGGCACGAACAGACTGACGAATGCCGAGTCCTATTTGTCGGACTTCGGGTTTGGCGTGAGTCAATGTCTACCCATCTTCGTCCAAGGGGTTTTGATGCGCGAAAATCAATTACTGATGGTGGAACAACCCGAGGCACAGTTGCACCCCACGGCGCAGCTTGAGATGGGCTCGTTTTTCGCGGAGTTGTGGTCAGAACGAAAGGTTATGTCCTTGATCGAAACGCACAGCTCGCAGATCGTGCTGCGCCTGCGGCGGCTGGTCGCCAATGGGAGTCTCTCGCCCAATGACGTATCCCTAGCCTACATTCATGTCTCCGACGATGGCATGCCGGCGATCAAGAACTTGGACATCAATGATGCGGGGAATTTGGAGAAAGGTTTGCCCATGGAGTTCTTCGGGGCGGACATCACTGAGGGGCTTCACTTAAGGGCAAAAAAATGAATCAACCCTTCGAGAGTGCCGTTGCCATCGATACCAATATCTTTCTTCATCTCTTCCATCGTGGAAATGATGCGGATGCTGTGAATGTGAATGCAGATTCCCACATCGACAACTTGCTGGATGCAATGCAAGCGGCGTCTGTTGTCCCCATTCTGGATAGTCAAAACAAGATTGGTAGCGAATACCTTGCCTACTTGCATTCGATTATGAAAGAGGAAGATGAGATGGACACGAAGCGGCTTATCTTAAAATACTGGATTATCGATGCCGATCCGGCGGTTGTTCAATTTGATACCAACTCCGAACTCTATAAGCGGATCAAGAAGGTTATCCATGAAAGGGACGAGGCCGTGGACCGAGCTTTTGTTTTCGTAGCATTCTCCCGCGGTACGGTCCTCATAACAAACGACAGAAGGCACATCCTGTTCGGGCCAAATGGCGAGAGAAACACTAGTACATACAATCGACGTACCCGATTGATGAAGGAGACAAAAAAGAGCCGTACGAAGGGCGGCGAAATTCTCTCTTCAATGGAGGCTCACGAACGAATGTGAGTTGAAAATGCCTAAACGAAAATACCGACTCGGCGCAGGCGACTTGATTATCAACACTCCTTTCGCGGAACCGTCGAAGTATTGGAGCTACGACCGAAAACACATGATCTTCACGCAGGTCGAAGGCCGCCGTCCGGCCGGGTACATCGTAGCAACGCCCGGCTCCCAGGGTTTCAACGATCCCGGCCAGTTTGTCGAACTGGGATTGGTAAACGAGATACGCTCGCGAGTGAAAATCTGGCGTGAGGCAAATTGGCCCGGCGCAACAGGCATCACGCGACGACTGCTGGAACATTGGCACGATCCGCACCAGCGCGAAGGAATGCGTTTCTTCTTCTGCCAGTTGGAAGCCATCGAAACACTGATTTGGCTGACGGAAGCGCCAGCCGGTCAGAAACAGGGAATTGACATTCCTGGTGACGGCGGTGCCTTTCCCCGCTGGTGCTCCAAGATGGCGACGGGCAGCGGTAAGACGATCGTCATGGCGATGCTCGTGGCTTGGGAGACTCTGAACAAGGCAACGTACACGGCAGACCCGCGGTTTTCGAACTTCGTTCTGATCATTGCGCCGGGTTTGACTGTGAAGAACCGATTGGCTGTCCTCGTTCCTGATTCGCCGGGGAACTACTTCGATTTGTTCCAGATCGTGCCGCCGGCATTGTACGACAAATTGCGACAGGCAAAGGTCGTGATTCATAACTGGCACAAACTGGGTTGGGATACCGATGAACAGATCGCCCGCCGTCGAAGTGTGGATAAGCGGGGGGCCAAGAGTGACGAAGCCTACGCACGCGAGGTCTTGGGGGAAATAGCGTCCGCTCGCAATCTGATTGTGATCAATGACGAAGCTCATCATGCCTGGCGCGTGCCTATGGGTTCGAAGATCAGCGGAGTCGCCAAAGATGATCTGGACGTGGCGACGAAATGGATCGATGGATTGGACCGGATTCACCGGACGCGTGGTGTGATGCAGTGTTTCGATTTTTCCGCGACGCCGTTTGCCCCGTCCGGGAAGAAGAGCGGCGAAGATGCTTTGTTCGGCTGGATCACCAGCGACTTCGGCTTGAACGATGCCATTGAGTCCGGATTGATCAAGACGCCGCGAGTCGTTGTGCGAGACAACGGGCGTCTGGATGCGGCGTACAAGAGCCGGTTCTATCACCTATACCGCGACGCGGACGTCCAGGACGACTTCAACCGCAAAGCACTCCCGCACGAACCGCTTCCCGACATCGTCACCCAAGCGTACACGTTGCTCGGGCAGGACTGGCTCGAAACTCGCAAGGACTGGGAGCGTGTAGGACACCCGGTTCCGCCGGTGTTGATCACGGTCGCCAACCGAACCGAAACGGCAGCGAGGATCAAATACGCGTTCGATCACGAGAGGATTCACATTCCCGAGTTGTGCGTTGCCGATCAGACGCTGCACATCGATTCCAGCGTATTGAACAAAGCAGAGTCGCAAGAGCGGGCTGTGCCGCTTGCGACGCGCGTCGTTGACGACGATGACGAGGGGCCTGTGAGATTACTGACGAAACAACAGCAAGCAGAGTGGTTACGGCAACAGGTCGATACGGTGGGGAAACCCGGAAAACCGGGCGAGCGAATCCAAAACGTCATTTCGGTTGGCATGTTGTCCGAAGGTTGGGATGCCAAGACAGTGACACACATCATGGGTCTGCGCGCTTTTTCGAGCCAATTGTTGTGCGAGCAGGTGGTGGGCCGGGGGCTGCGTCGAACTTCGTATGACATCAATCCGGAAACGGGAAAATTCGAACCCGAGTATGTCAACATCTTTGGCATCCCGTTCACCTTCTTGCCGCATGAAGAAGGAGACGCCACGCCGCCGCCGCCACCAAAGCCAAAGACGCTAATCGAACCACTGCGTGACCGTGAGAGCGAATTCGGGATTTCCTGGCCCAATGTGGTCCGTATCGAACATGTGTACTCTCCGGTGTTGCGACTCGATCTGGCAAAGATCCCAGTCTTGGAATTGAATCCGCTGGACACACCGACTCATGCGGAACTCGCGGCAATTCTCGAGGGCAAGCCGAACATGGAGTCGCTGTCGAAGATTGAGCTGATCGAGCTCGGCAAACGCCATCGTCTGCAGACGGTTGCCTTCAAAATGGCGCGCGATGTGTTCGAGCAGATGCAACCGACTTGGAAGGGGACGCAAGATGCATTGCTCTCCCAGGTGATTCGTTTGGTCGAAAAAGTGCTTAATTCGGATAGAATTCAATCGAGGGGACGAGATCAGGGCGAAGACGGCCTCAGACGGCGAGTCTTGTTGATTCTGAATATGAATCGAATCGTACAACACATCTGGGAGGCGATTCGATTCGAGAATACAAGTCGTCTCGAGCCCGTGTTTGATAGACATCGGCCGCTGCTTAGTACCGCAGACATGCGCCCCTGGTTTACCGCTCGACCTTGCGAGTACACCAAACGATCGCACATCAATTGTGCCGTTTTCGATTCCACTTGGGAAGCTTCAGAAGCGTATCAATTGGACAATTCGGAGCTGGTGGCAAGCTGGGTCAAGAACGAACATCTAGGCTTCGAGATTCTGTACGTGTACCGTGGGGCCGTGCGAAAGTACCGCCCGGACTTCTTGGTTCGGCTGAACTGTGGGACGAAACTGATTGTCGAGGTGAAGGGGCAAGATTCTGACGAAACTCGCGTGAAACTACGTTTCCTGAATGAGTGGGTACAGGCGATCAATGAAACAAACAGGTTCGGCTTATGGAAATGGATTGTTATCTCAGATCCGGCGGAATTTGAAACCCATCTGACGGCGTTGACACTCAATTTGAAAAGCTAATTTACCCGGTGTGATTTGGGCTTTCGGCAAAGCAGCATGGGGGGGCCTGGTGTCAGCGTCCCGGGGTCAGACCTTGTTTTTCGTTTTCATGCTGTCCAACTCGCCGGCGAGCGGGCTGTCGATCGTTTCGACGGAAACGGTGATCGCCGCGTTAGCCGCGTATTACGGGGTCTCGCTGCCCATGATTCAAGCGCGGCGACGCGCCTGACACCTGACACGTTGTTTCACAGCCGCCACGTAAAGGGTTTGACAAAAACGAAAAACGAGGTCTGACCCCCGGATTGCCCCCCGGATTCCGACGGGAAGGCTGCCTGGGTTGCGGGCGTCGGGCCGCGCTAGGTGAGCAGGGCGGCTTCGATGGCCAAGCCGGGGCCGAAGGCGAGCATGACGCACGGGCGAGATGCCTGCTGAGCTTGAAGACGCTCCAAGATGAACAGGATGGTCGGCGAGGACATGTTGCCAAACGCGGATAACACCTCGCGGGAAACGGCCAACTGCGGCGGAGCCAGCGGCAAGGATTGCGCACAGGCTTGCAGGATCCGCGGACCGCCGGGATGGACGGCCCAGGAACCGATGTCCTCGATCGTCCGTCCATGCCGGCTCAACCAGCCCGCCAGCCACGGGCGCAGATGGCGGCGGATCGCGTCTGGAACGCGCGGCGAAAGCGTCATCGCGAAACCGTGATCGCCAATCCGCCAACTCATCAAATCGCTGGTCCGATCGATCACGATCGACGCTTGGTCGACCAGATTCCAGGCCACGTCTCCCGGCGACGCATCGGTTTGGCGGCAGACGGCGGCGGCAGCACCGTCGGCGAACAAGGCGTTGGCCACGATCGCCTCGGGGTCCTGCCAGCCGTATTGATGGTGCAGGCTGCACAATTCCAAGGCGCAGACCAGTACACAAGCTCGCCGGTCCGCTTCGGCAAACGCTTTGGCCACCCGCAACGCGTTCATCGCACCGTGACAGCCCATGAAGCCGACGTGGGTCCGCGACGTGCCGGGGGACAACGGCAACCGGGTGATCAATTCGATGTCGAAGCCCGGCGCGCTGAACCCGCTGCACGAGACGCTCACCAGATGCGTCACCGCGTTGAACGGGATCCCCGCCTGGTGCAAGGCGGCGCTGGCGGCTCGGCAAGCCAGTCCGGCCGCGTCCGCTTCATAGCGTTGCATCCGGGCGGCCGTCGTCGGTCCCCGGTCCTGCGGATCACGCGCCGGCGAGTAGAAATCCTGGCTCGCCGCATCGCCATCGGTGGGCTGCGTCAACACCACGCTGTGCCGAGACCGTACACCGGACCGCCGATACAGCGCAGTGATCAATCGTTGCTGTTCGGGCTCCGGCGGGCAGACCACCATCGCTTTCGCCACCGCCGCCTGCTGATCGACGGAACGTTCGGGAACTGCGGTGCCGATGCCGCAAAGCTTCAGTGTCATCAAAATCGCTCCAGTTGTTGGACCAATGGCCGGGCCAAGCCAGGCAGCGTGGACAAGCCCGCCCAGGCGGTCGAAGCTGCCCAAGGATGCTTGAGAACAGCGGTCAGCATGCGGCAAAAACGTTGACGCCGCCGGATCAGACGATCGTAACGCTGATGCCAGAGCGTCACAAGACGTTGCTCCCACGCCGTGCAGGCCTGTTCGGCCAGCGGCGCGACCGCGGTCGCGGCGGTCAACGCCCACGCAATCCCCTCGCCGGTGAACGGTTCGACATAGCCGGCGGCGTCGCCCAAAACGAACAAACGCCAATCGGCCAGTTTGTCCGTGCGGCGAGTCAGCGGCGGCGTACCCTGCCAGGTTGGTGATTCGACGGTGGGGACGGGTCGTTGGGCTTGCTGCAGGATCGTTGCGATGGCAGTCTCCGGTCCGCCGCACCGGCGCAGGAAGCGGCCGTCGATCGCCGCCGCGACGTTCAGTCGATCATGCTCGACTCGCACCACGCCGACGTAGCCGGTGCAGCCGACCGCCATGTAGATCGTTCCCGGCTCGTAATCGTTCGTGCTTGCGGTCGCGACGGTCCCGAGTCCGATTCGCGATCGCTGTGCGACGCGGCTCTCGAAGGCAGGCAACTGCCTCAGGCTGCTGTGGCTCAGCCCGTCGGCAACCAGCACGACGCGCGCGGCGATCTCCGTCGCATCGCGACCTCGCGTGCGCAACGCGACCTGGCGGAAACTCGCGGCAGGATCGGCGAATGCAGGAACCACGGTCGCCGACGTTTCCGACCGAAACACGGCTCCCGCCGCGACGGCCGCGTCGACCAAAGCCGCATCAAACGCTCGCCGACTGATGGCGACGCCGCCCGAGAGCGGAACGGCCACACGCCGCGAGCCGCGGCAGATCTGCAACCCGTCAAGAGGCACGCCGCCGTGCCCGCGCGCAACGTGTCCCAGTCCCAGCAGCTCCAGTTGCGCCACGGCCCGGGCACCGACACATCCCCCGCAGACCTTGTCCCGCGGAAATACGCTGCGTTCGACCAGCAGGGTGCGGAGCCCCCGCGATGCCAATTGGTGCGCGGCCAGCGATCCGGCCGGACCGGCACCGACGATCACCGCATCCCAAGGTCGTTCCGATGCGCCTCCCGTGGCGTCGCGCCCCGTCGCGCAATGCCGTGAAGGATTCTCGTAGCCGAATTCGCCAGAATTCGGTTGTTCTTGAACATTCCGAATTCTGGCGAATTCGGCTACCTTCTGCTTGCCTGTACCTTTTCGGGGCAGAGAATCCTTCACGGTGTTGCCCGTCACGCTCACGATCGCCTCCATTGCAGCACGAGGCGTTGCGGCCAGTGCCGAGACAGCCGGACATCGTCAAGCTCCGCTTGAGCCGCCAGTGCCAATACCTCGCGGGGCGTGTACGCCGCTCGCACCGATCGTGGCCCGTCGACTCGCACGATCGGCGAACGCGACAGCAGATGGCAGCCGATCCACGTCAGCACCAGACCCAGCCGGCTGCGAAGCAGGTCCTCCACCAGCACGACTTGCCGTGCCGCCGCGGCCATCCTTCCAAGCAGGGCGACGGCGTCCGCTTCGTCCAAGTGATGCAGAAACAGCGTGCACAATACGATGTCAAAGGACCGAGTCAACGGCTCGTGCAGAACGTCTTTCGCGAAGAAGTTGATATCCGACACACCGGCCGCTTCGGCTCGCTGGGCAGCGTAATGCAGCGCTGCGGGGCGCAGATCGCACCCGCCCAGTTGCAGGGGAAAACCGACCGCTCGAGCCCGCCGCGCAAGCTGCACCAGCACGTCACCTCCACCGCAAGCGACATCCAACACGCTCAGCGGCGCCGGCGCCTGGCGCCGCGCAACCTGCCGCACCACTTTCCAGAGCGGACCGACCGTGCAGCGGACTCGGTGGAGCGAACTGAGACCCGACAGCGCGTGATGATGTTCCGCCTCGTCCAGCCCGGGCTGATCCATCCATTCCGGCTCGCGGCGGCGCGGCATCGGACAACACATCATGTTTGCGAGAATCCTGAAAGCGAAACGGAGATCCTTGAGCCGGCTGCGCCCCATTTCCGGCAACGCAACGAACGAGCACAAACAGGCGTTATAAACCCGTGCCGGTTGGATTGCAACCATCCCGACGTTTTCGGGTCCATCCCCGTTTCTGCGGACAAGTGGTGGCTTGCCACCCCCACCGGTCATTTATCGGTGAAGGGAGGTTTGGAAGGCCACCCTGAATTCCCCCCTTTCCTTGCCCCCCCACCGGTCTTGCACCGGTGGAGGGAGGTTTGGAAACCAGAGCCGCCCACCCTGAACTTTCGTTCCCTTGGCGCGGGGGAACGGCCGGTTATCGGCCGTACCAGACCAGGTGGTCGTAGGTGCGCCGGTCGCCGGGCTTCTGCTGGTGCGGCTCCAGGGGACCGTCGTAGCGAACGTGGAAGAAGCTGTTGTCGGCCATCGGTCGGGGCAGCCGGTCGCGGTCGCCCCGGATGGCAGCGGCCAGGTGCAGGATCGCCAAGGGCACCTCGTCGCCGGTGCGGGCGTGCTCGCGGCGAGGCCGGGGGAACAGGCCGGTATCGACCTGCCGTTCCAGCAGCGCGTCGCCGACGCGAGCGGCTGTCCGCAGCAGAGCCGGGTCGCCGGTGGCCTCGTGGAGTTCGAGCAGCGCGTAGAGACTGTGGTGGAGCGGCCGCCAATCGTCCTGCCGCGTGCGCCGGCGGAGCGTCGCGTCGAGCGCGTCGGCCCCGGCGAGCGCGCGGCCCCGGCCGTCGGGCGCGCCGAGGTCGCCGAAACCGAGCACCTTGGCGATCTCGCGCGACATCCGCCAATGCACCGGGTCTCCCGAAAGCCGATAGGCCAGCGCGTAGCCCCAGAAGATCTGCCCGTTCGGCCCGATCGGCATCAGCCCGTCCTGATGGGCCAGGTAGTAGCCGCCGTCGCCGTCGCTAACCTCCTGCCATCGCAGCGGCGTGCCGTCGGTCAGCATCGACCGGAACACCTGCTGCTCGGCGTCGTAGACCTGCTGGCCGTAGGCGGCGAGATCCTCCAACGCCCAGTCGATGAAGCGCCGGCCCGCCTCGGCGAAGGGACCTCCGGCTTCGAGAAGCTGCTGGCCGTTCTGCATCTGCACCAGGGGCAGTCCGTGGTAGCGGGCTGTGCGGTGGTAGGTGGCGATCATGTTCGCCTCGGTGATCTGCGGATGGACGTGCCCGAAGGCCGCGCGGGCGCGGTCGTCCT
>SKKK01000090.1 GCA_007121535.1 Planctomycetaceae bacterium
AGGCACCTTACATGGACGGCTATGTTGCGGTTTCGCAACAGGCATCGGCTGGAACAAGTCCGGCTTCTGATAGACATGTGTCGGGCTGGGTGCGGAACATGAGAAGTGGGAATTGAAGAGCTGACTCGAAATGGAGTTCGAGGAAGTAAAATCGTTTTTGCACGTATTGGCGCCCTTTTTTCTTCAATGTCTCTTTCCATAGAGGACTGTAACCATGACTCGACTCCCAAAACACCAGGCGTTTACCCTGGTCGAACTTCTTGTCGTGATCGCGATCATCGGGGTGTTGGTTGCCCTGCTGTTACCGGCCGTCCAGGCGGCTCGCGAAGCGGCTCGTCGCTCGCAATGCAGCAACAATCTCAAGCAAATCGGCTTGGCTGTGCACAACTACCATGACGTCTATAAGCAGTTCCCGCCGGGGGGGCCGGGGACGGACGTCCATCCTAATAACGATGGTTATCGCATCAGCGCGTGGGTGCGGATCCTTCCGTTCCTGGAGCAGGAGCCCCTGTACAGTCAACTCAATTTGGGTGGTCCTTTCCGTCACGTGCCCAACGAACTCCTACCCGATGGCGATCGTGTACGGCACAAGCAGATCTCCGTCATGCTCTGTCCCAGTGATGACTATCCTCCTTTTACACCAGCCTCGGGGGATGGCAGATGGGCGAAGGGGAACTATATCGCATCGGCCGGTTCCCAACGGGCTGACGGGTGCTCCGCCGATTGTCGGCCGTTCAATGCGTATATGGAAGTGCTTCCCCGCGAAAACACGGTCTACGGACGCTCGCTTGATCCCAGGAACATCTCGGGGCTTTTCAGTTATTGGGGAACCGATATTCGGCTGGCTGATGTGCGCGGGGGAACATCGAACACGCTGTTGGCCGGCGAACAAGTCGGGGGATGCACCTCGGATGGCCAGCGCAGTTCGTGGTGGCACCCGAATTCGAGTGGCGCCTGGGGGATCACGATCACGCCGCTGAACACCTGGAACACATGCGACTTTGCCAGGCCCCACCAGATCACCCATCCCGACTGTACGGCAAGCGACTGTTGGAACTTCACCTACGGGTTCCGGTCGAAACATCCGGGTGGCGTGAATTTCGTTCTGGCCGATGCTTCGGTGCGGTTCATCAGCGAAACGATCGAACACGCGACGGTATTCCAGGCCTTGGGAAGCCGTCGGGAAGCCCCGATGGGCCAGTACTGATCTCGGTCACCGTTTGGTCGCGCATGGACGGCGAAAACGGCTTGCCATCGCTACCGGGGCGCGTCAGGACCCGGGGCGATGGCTGGGCGGCGGTCGTTCGATCACTGGTTTGCCCGGGTTCCGGGTTCTTCGGAGGTACGGTCTGCGGCGACCAGTTCGATGCCGCTGATCATCGGTTCCTGCTGGCTCCCATCGCTCGGACGTAGTTCCACTTGGATGCTGCCGTTGCTGGGGGTTACCGTAAAGTTTTCAACGACCCCACGCAACGGGGCTCCGGCACGGGCAACCACATCAAAGTCGCTGAGTACCGGGTCTCCGTTGATCAGCACATCGAAGACGCGCTGGCCTGCCGTGACGTCACGATCCAGTTCGGCGAAGTGCATTCGCACAACGTAGCCGGTTTCCAACAGTCCGTCGATCGAAATTTGCGCAGCTTCTTCGCGAACGGAAGCGGCAACCCAATCGATGCTGTCTCCGGTGTCTTGGATGGCCGATGGATGTCGGCGCAACGTTCCGGGATGATCGTGCCAGATCATGCCCGTCCCGCCCACGTCGACTCGCCGCCCGGGCGCCCCGAAATTGATCCCATGGCCGTTGGGGTCGGGTACGGCGCCGTCGTAGGTCGTCCAGGCTTCGATGCTGGGCGTATCCGGCATGTGGATCAGCGCCAACGACGTTTGATTCGCATAGCTGCAGGTACAGGTGCGCGTGTAATCAGGCGCGTTCAAGACGCCGTCAGCCACGATCAGATTGTTCGAGCAGCCCGAGCGGAAACCGGCCAAGAATCCGGTCCCGGAATCGCAGGCCAAGTCGTAGAACGCGGCATAGCCGGAACGGAAGGTTATCAGGTGCTCGCTGACATTCTGGGTATTGCAGCCGTACCGGCGAGCGTAGGTCCAGGGCTGGTCGTCGCCCTCTCGTGCCTCGAATTCTCCGGTCAGCAAGTCCATTGCGCCGCCACGTCCCGAACTGGCCGCCGGTGCCAGGTAGATCGTATCGCCTCGCAACGAAATCGGCCCGTGGTACCGGTGGATTTCGTGGCGCCAGATCGAGTCGCCCGTGCTTCCTCGATAAGCAGCAACTCGATCGTTGGGTTCGTCGGGCAGCCGACTTCTACCGCCTCCGCCTCCTTGACGGCCGCCTTCGATCAGGATGTCGAAGTCCTTCGAGTACGAGAGCCAAGTCCCGAAGATTCCCGTATCTCGCTTCCACTGCATTTGGCCCGTACGCGGGTCCAGTGCCATCAGCGAAGCATCCTCGGGCTCGGCGCCGCGCCGCTGCAGGCGTTCGATGGCGCCTTGCGACAGCCCATCGACCACGTACAGCAGTTCGCCACCCGTGGTGATGGCGTTGTGTCGGAATCCGACTTGCGCGCGACGCGTCCATAGCACCTGGCCGCTGTGCCGATCCAGGGCGACTAACTGGTTACTGGATGTTGCGTCCCAAGCATCTTCGCTGAATGTTTCCTTCAGTGGGTCGAAGCGGCTGCTGCGAACGATTCCCGCCATCGATTCGAATGGCCGCGAAGGATCGGCTTGGTCGCCGAACAACTGCGGTTCGATGGTGGTAATGATCGTATCGCCATAGATGCTGAAGTGTCCCCAATCGGGCTCTCCTTCCAACTCGGGTGCGACTGGCAGTTGGAACTGGTCCAACTGGTCGCCCGTCTTCGGGTCCAGACGATGGACCCGAGTCTTGTACCGAACATAGATACCATCGGGCAACGAGACGTAGGGGCTGCCGAGCATCACGGCGCCAACGCCGCTTCGACTGACCATAAAGACGGACCTGCCTGCCTGATATTGGGATTCCAGATCCAGATTCGTAAACGGGTGCCCGATGCCGGGAAAAGTCTTCTCCCAAATCTCCCGTCCGGTATAGACGCAACGGGCGCTGATCGTCTCGACGCCCGGCAGGATGACTCGCCCGGCCACCACCTGCGGCAAGGGGCCATGCCCGCCGTGTCGAGGCAGCAAGTTGCTGTTGCAAGGGCCGCCGAACCACAGGATACCCAGCGGGGCTTTGACCAACTGGTCGGGCGAGAAGTTGCTTTGCGACGAATCCGCATACTGGTGAGTCCATTGCCCGGCGCCCGTCAGCGGCCCGCCACGCGTGGCTTGCAAATGATCGCCGCCGTCAGCGACCCTCACCTGGTCGACATCGGCCTGATTCGCTGCGGCGACCATGGCCGATACATCGTCGGATGCAGCACCCAGCCATGCGATTCCGCCATAAGGGCGCAACCGATCCAATACCGGCTTCATTTGAGCCGGTGTGGCGCCCATCCCCGCCTGGATCGCGTTTTCGCTGACCACCATACTGAAGAGATAGGGTTGGATCGAAAAGCTGGCGGGATCCGCATGCATGACGGCCGCGCGGCGTCCGTACAGTCCGCTGGCAACCAGCTCGTGACGCAAACGATCGACTTGCCGTACGTCGGATTCGACCACAAGGACGTGCATTTGGCTGTTTGCCAGCAGGCCGCGGACCAGTCCGCCGGAGCCGGCGCCCAGCACCAACGCGTAGCCTTCGGTTTCGCCTAGTTGTTCCAGTAGATGTTGGGCAGTGCTGGCCCACGGTTCCTTCGCTTCGCTGGCGGGCGTAAGTACCAGGCGGTGGTCCAGTGGTTGGGCTGCCTCGGGGCCAAAACACAACAACCGTCCGTCGGTCGTCACGACAAACAGCCGATCATGCGCCACCAACTGGTCGAAGACTTGGCCATCGATTTGATCGGCCAATGCGTCGACTCGGGCCTGGATCTCGTGGTTGACCCGCCTGCCCATTCCGCCATCGCCAACGGCATGGACCGCATAGTCGCCACCACCCTTGGTGCGGAAGGCGACACTGCGCACTTCGCCCGTATGCCGATCCAGCCATGCCGGTGGACTGCGCCCACCGGAGACGACCAGCGTATCGTGGGAGACGGCAAGATAGCCTTGCGGGGCCAATCCACCAAAACCGGTCGCGCCCCCGTGGGGCAACTGGACGTAGTCGGAACTGGTTGTGTCATTGACCCATACGACCTCACCACTCGCTGCATCCAACGCATACACGAAGACTCCGTGCAACGGCCAGACGCCGGCTGCGAAGTAGAGAATCCCCGAATCGATGACCGGTCCCCCGCGGACCGGCCAGAAGCCGATCATCCGCTCGTTGCCCAACAGCCGATGATCCGAGGGGCCGGCGCGAAACTTCCAGATCAATTCGCCGCGTTCGGCGCTGACGCAGTACAGGTAGCCGTCGTCCGAGCCAAAGTACACCTGATCCTGCCAGGCTGCTGGTGCCAGGCGAACAGGGCCGTTGGCGTGAAAACGCCACAGTTCCCGCCCGTCGTCGATGTGATAGGCCGTGACGCTGTCGGTCACGTTCGACGGGACGAAGATCCGATCTCCCATCACGATCGGGCTGTACGACACATCGAAATCCAGCTTGCCGATGTGATCCCATTGATGACGCCAGGCGCGTTGCGGTTCGGGCAACTGGCGCTGCCATTGCAGATGGAGTGTTGGGGGAATGGCGAACGGTGTATCGGCGCTGCGAGCGGCGTCGAATTGCCACATCGGCCAATCGGGCGTCACCAAGCGGACTCGATTCGATTCGATGGGCGTCAGCTTCCGGTCGTCGTCCACGCGAACGTGGTAGGTGCCCTGGTCGGCCGAAGTCAGCTTGTCGATGGTCAACGAACTGGACGTGGCGCCTGCGATGGGTTGGCCGTCGAAAAACCATTGATAGGTGACCTGGCCTTGAGGACGCGGGAGCTGGAAGGGACCGAACGTGACCGAAGCACCCGCCACAAATTTCTGGCTGGTCAAACGGGGCGTTCCCGCCAGAACCCAACGAGGCTCGCCCTCGAACCGACCATGGTTGCCGCCGGCCAGGTCGCGAATCCGAACGCCTGTCGCATCGTCCAACGGCCAATACCCGACCAGCCCGGGCTCATCGCCACGCAACGGAAGACGCATGTTTTCGGCGATCTCGGCAGATGAACGTGCGGAACTCCAAATCCGCACCTCGGCGATTTCTCCGTGAAACGGCAGCCGAGTCGCGGGGTAATCGGATCCGATGCGCAGCCGCAGATCGTTGGGGTGGTCGCTCAACTTGACGTCAGCGCCGATCGAGCTGAATCGATCCACCTGTTGCCCATCCAGGTAGAAGCGGAACTCACCAACCTGCGCGTCGCGGACAAAGGCGACGTGCTGCCACGTTTCCAAGTCCAGTGTTGCGCGTGACGAAATCAGGTTCGGCCTGCCGTTATTCCAATAGACTCGCATCGACCGATCGCGATGAATCTCCCAATTGATGGTCCCCTCACGATGACCGGATTGGTAATTCCCAGCCATCGCCCCAGCTCGTTCGGGGTGATTTTGACCGATCTTTACCCAAGCTTCGAAGGTATTCGGCACCGCGTCAATCGGTTCGGCGATCTCCACATACCCATGGCCGCCCGTGAAATCCAAGCCCACGTCGGGCAGGCTTGTCTGACGATCGTTTGCGTTGCCGGGCAGGCAGAGCGGTCCAACCAACAGAAACAGTGGCAGTAGGAAGAAACACCTGGACCGATCGGTTTTGTAGGACACGATACGTCTCCTTCGTGAGTAAATTCTGGCAGGATGCCGTGTTCGGGAAAAAAAGGTCGCCAGCCTCGTTCAAGGAATGGCCGATACCGTCGCCACTAGCGTCCATTTTCCGTTTCAGTCTAACCGATGCGGCTTGGCGCGCCCAGTAGTTCGAGCGACCCGTTCGAAGTTCCTGGTGAGGCAACGGGGTCGGGAGTCGTTTTCAAGCAAATCCACCAAGAAACATCTGGCCGGGTGCTTAGCATGGCTGAGGATCGCTTTACAAAGTAACCAAGGTCGGTTATAACCGACTCTGGTTATATCCAGGATCGGAGACACGTATGAATGCCCTTCACTTCGATGCAAGTCGGCCCGTCGAAGGAGAATTGTTCGTCAACCGGGTGGCCGAACTGCGCCGTCCGGACGTGGCCTTAGGCAAGCTTCGAGCCGGGCGAGCGGACGATCTTTCCGTGATGGGGTTGCGGAAGCAGGGCAAGTCGAGTCTTTTCCAGGAATGTGTTTGTTCTCATCGCAAGTTGCAGACAACGCAGCGATCCTAGGCAATCGCTTTGCCTCACTTCTTCAACGGCCCGTCCAGACGGGTGCGGCGTAAGTCGAGCCGTGCTTGTTGAAGACGCCGTCCCGCACGTCGCTGTTGTGGTGCACCCGTAGCAGAAAGTACCTGCTGACGGAATCCTCGATGGTCGTTGTCCACGTGATCTCCGCTTCATTGCCATCGAAAGACGCCTCGGCAGCGACCTCGACGCCGTCGAGGTCCGTCGGATGGTTGCGTAACACTTGGATGCGACGGACACGCTGGTCGGGATCATCCGGATGCGTTTTGATCTGCACGTAGAAATCGAGCGTTGTGGGCCGGTTCAGCGTCGATCCCATGACGTATCCGTTCACCGAATACTTCAGATCCACCTGAGTGTTGCGTAGTCCCGCCCACGACGTGTACGTACGGCGCTGACGCATCGCGCGCGTGAGAGCCGCCTTGGTCAACTCGGGCGCCAGCACGTAGGTCAGCGGCGGAATGTTCTCCAAGTGCCAGTATCCGTGGCTATCCGTCACAGAGATGGGCGATACCTTCCAACCTCGGTTGAGCGCCCGCACGTAGGCATCCCATCGCGGTGGGCCTCGGTAAACGGTCCGCAGCTCGAACATGGTGATGAATTCGACAATTTCGTCGTCCAGATAGGCCCAGTCGTGGAATTGGGTCCTGCCCGGATGGTTGAAACTCGCCACCACGTAGCCGTCACCGCCGGCCGGCGCGGCGCGTTTGAGCCAATCGTAGAACGTGGGAAGACTCATGTGTTCCGCGTTGACGTACTCCGCGACATTGATCGCGTTGATGTGGCCCGTTCCGGTACGATCGGTATCGAACGGCGGATTTCGACTGTATTCGAAGCCGGGCATCGCCACGAACGTGTCGTCCGAAGACTGCTCGGCGGCAGCCAGCGTATCCAACCAAGCCTCGTTGCGTTGCGGGTCCACCGGTTGAAGAGGTTGCTCCTGCGAATGGTCCGTGATCGCGAAGAAATCAAATCCCTGTGCCTTGGCGCGCTCGAAGTATTTTACGGGTGGGCCTTGGTAATTGCGGTAACGCTGCTGGTCCCAATCCGCTTTCAGGGGACCGCTGCTGTCTTCCCGATGTGCTCCGTGCGACCATGTGTAGACGGAGTGAGCGTGGGATTCTCCTCGATAGATGTTGAATTTCGACAACGGCAAACGCTGCTCATCGATCGGGAAAGACGCCGCTACTTGTTCCGATGCGTGCGCACCGCGCGGGTTGGCGTGATTCTTGTCCGGTGCGACGATGCCCCAAGGCATTCCGACCTGACACAGCAGAACGGTTGCGACGGCGATCGAGTCGATTCTGTTCATTGTGTTCATCCCGTTCGAACCAGATTCTACAAACTAGTGCGTTGTCTAGGCGAAAAATGCGGATTGTGAGCGGCACGGCGCTAGCCGCCGGTTCTGGACGCCAACGGCGGCTAGCGCCGTGCCGCTCACTCATCACGACCCCAAGATTTCGCCTGGACAACGCACTAGTGTCCAGACACGTCAGCTCCGTTCGAGCACCGTCCGCCAGCGGCGCGGCATGGCATCGATGGCTGCTTGATAAGTCGCCTCCAGCGGGACGGGCACCTGCCCGGACGGTCGAAGGAACACGGGCATGTCCCGCAGCGCATCTCCGACGGCCAGGGGCGCGACGTAAGCCCGCGTGACCAGGGCCGCTTCATAGGCGACCAGGGTCAACGGCTTTTCTGCCGGGGCCAGGTACTCGTCACCGCTGATCCATTCCCAAATCGCGCCGTGGATGCCTTGCGGATCCCTGCGGGTGGGTGGATGCGGGTCCAGAATCAGGAGGTGAATCCCCTGTTCAAGAAGTTGCGCTGTTTTTTCGACAAAGGCCTCCAGGCCTGCGCGGTTGGCCTTGTTCGCCAGCGACACGACTTCGATCACCGCGACGACCCGATCGTCAGTGACGTGCCTTACCGACACCGACTTCTGCTTTCGCCGATAGTATGGCATCTCGGTTTCGGCGGTGACTTCGATGTCGGGAACGGTCAGGACCGCCGTACCGTCCGTTTCGTCGATTCGACGGGACGAAAGGCCCCCATCGCCGCGTTCCGGATCATCGGTCGACGGAAGGCCCTTGAGCGTCAACACGTCGGGACCGAAACCGCCGACAAACTGCTCCGCCAGCGCATCGTGGTCGAAGGGAAGAATCCCTCGATTCAGGACCCTGGCGATTTCCTCGATCCAGGAATGATGGAAGTGATGGAAGATCCCCGCGTGGACGCGGGACCAGTCGTGCATGGGCATAGCGAATTCCCTCCGGTTGGGCAGCATTCAATATACGTCCTTGCAAGCTGCCGGGCAACGACCGTTTGGCATCGCCGCGGATCGTCCGGACGGCGACGGGGCGCGCGTCACTCGCGTCACCGCTGCAGCCGTTCGATGCGCTGGCGGAGCGATTTGGCTTCGCTGGTCAGCTTCCGCTGCTCGGCGTACGCCAGTTCGTTTTCCAGGCTTTGGAGCAGATCGTCGTGGGCGCCGGCCGCTTCGAACCTGGCCTGAGCGCGGTGCAGCCAATCGATGCCCGTCGACTGGTCGCCGACCAGCAGGTGGGCCAGACCAAAATCGGCTTCGGCTCGGGCTCGACCCGGCCAATCGACCGAATCGGTTTCGGTCAAGGCGCGGGACAGAAGAGCGTAGCCCTGTTTGGTGCTGCCCGATGCCAAACGCAAGGATCCCAGGGTCGCCAACGCGTCGGCTTGGATCTGTCGGTCGGTGCTGTCGCTGATCGCCACCAGCAAGGTCGTGGCTGCGGCAGGTTGCTCCAGGGCCAGCAGGGCTTTGGCCTGGGCCAATTCCAGACGCTGTTGGTCCATCGGATCGACGGTAAACCCGGCGGCTCGTCTCCAAGCCACCAGCGCCGCCTGCGGCTCGCCGCGTTCCAACCACCATTGGCCCATGCAGGCCCACAGATGGCGTTCGACCGATGCTTGGCTGGACGTCGACGATAGCGATGTTTGTCCGGTATCCGTCATCACACCATACCGGGCGGCTCGCTGGGCCAGGGTTTGGACCAGCGATTCGGGCCACGGTTGATCGACCGGGCGATGGTAGGCGGCTTGCTGCCAGTAATTCGGATCCAGCAACGGCGGGTTGGCTCGCAAGCCGACTTGGGCAACAGCGACCGCGTCCTGCCAGGCTGCATCGGCTTGGTCGATCCGCCCTGCGCCGCGCAACGCTTCGCTCCATTGCAGCCGCAGATGCGCTTCGTAGTACGGATACTGGTTGGCCGCGATCCGGATGCCTTGTTCCAACGCGCCGGCCGCCTCGGCGGGCCGTCCGTCCAGCAGCAAAGCGGTTCCGGTCAACTGCCAGGCGTCGATCGAAATCAAGGCCGGCAGGCCGTCGGCGGCGGGGGGCAACGGGTGTGTTTGCAAGGCCTGATCCGGAAATCCCTGACGCAGCGTTTCCAAAAAGGCCGCTCGACGCTGAGCATAGTATTGGTAGGCAACGGGGCGCTGCTGGCGATCTTCCAGCAGGGCCTGCCAGGTAGCCGCTGATGGATCGATGCATTGGGCATCATGAGCTGCAGCGATCGCTCGCAAAGCCGTGGCATGGGTCGCGGGCACCGGGCCACGCAGCAATTGCCAGGCCACGTCGGGGTACCCGTGGATCTCACGGCGAGCCGAGGCGTCTCGCCGCTTGGCCAGTTGGTCTGCCACGGACGACAGCAACTGGGTGGGCCCGAGTCCCGACCCCTCGGACTCGCCCAATACCAACCCCTCGCTCTCGACGCCCACACCGGTCAACCGGCTGGCTTCCGCCGATTTGTCATCGGAGATCTCGCCGTCCAGCGGCAGCCAGCCCTGCGGTACCATCGTACATCCGCCCAAGGCCAGGAGCATCCCGGCCAAGCACAACAGCCGGATTCGTCGAATTGCGAAGGCGGATGACCGGCCGAGCCGGACGCCGTGTGATCGGGCAGGTTCCTTGCGATCGTGATCACCATCCAGCCAGAGAAAGATCGGTGGTTTCATTTCAATACCTCCGCGGTCGAACGCTGTGGAAGCGGAACGTAGCCTGGTGCAGGTTGCACGGCGGTTCGGGTCGAGCGACCTCCCAAGGTTCATGTGTGCCCAGCATGCTCTGCATGTTGTAACTGTTGGGATGCAGACTCATCTCCCGAACCAGCAGTTCACTGACCGCCGCCGATTCGGGCGGCGTGTTGAAGACATGCGGGCGGACCATGATGATCGTCTCGCGGCGTTCCCGCACGGTCGCCTGGCGCCGGAAAAAGAAACCCACCACCGGCAGCTTGCCGATCACCGGTACTTCAGCGCGAATATCGCTGACATCCTCTTCGATCAGCCCCCCCAGGGCGACCATCAAGCCGTCTTTGCCGACGATCGTACCGCTGGCCGTTTGTCTAGCCACGGTATCGACGGCCACTTGTTGAACGCGGCCCTCGGCATCCAACACGGGGATGTTGGCGCCGCCGGGGTTCTTGCGCGATTGCTGCTGGGCGATCCGCAACGTGACCGTGCGGTCGGCGTTGATGCTGGGCGTGATCATCAGCAACTGGCCCACGTCGCGCAGTTCGGTGATCGGAGTGCCCGCCAGATTCGTTTGCGTCACGCCGGTGGCTACGATCTGAGGCGATTCGAACCCGATCGTAAACGGTTCGGTCTGGCCGATGAAAATGCGGCTGACTTCGTTGTTGGCTGTCAACAGCAGTGGCGAGGCCAGCGTGGTCACGCGGTTCTTGCTCTCCAACAACTGCATGCGGAAACGGAAATTGTCGTTGACAAACTGGAACGTCAAGTCCTCGGGGCTGGCCAGGTTATTCCAAGCGCTGGACGTCTCGGGCGAGATGGGCGAATCGCGGCGCTCCCGCGGCGGTTCGATCCGAGCCGGGTTATCCGATACGGGAGGCAGGATATTGCCGGTGGTAAAACTGCCCGCCAGGGTCCCGCGATCGGAGAACTGGTAATCGAACACCGAATGGAACCCGTCGCCCAATGCGACCGACAGAATCTTCACCTCCAGCAGCACCAGCGGGGTGGGGACATCCAGTTGCGCGATCAATTCGACGATCTGTTCCATCGTCCGCTCGTCGCTGGTACGCACGATCAACTGGTTGTTCCGTTGGATCACGGCCACATAGATCAAAGCCCGTCGGCGGCGCAGCAGTTCTTCCAGACGAGCCCGATCCAGCTCTTCATCCTGCTGGGCGTAGTATTGTTCCAGCACCGCGATTTCGTCAGGCGACAATTCGGCGAACCGTTCCAGTCGCGGTAGATCTCGCGTCTCTTGAAAGCCCATCCCACCGACGCCGCGAGCGAACCCCTGGCCACGACTGCGGCCGAAGCCCAGACCGCCCATCCCCATACCGCCCATCCCCATGCCCATACCGCCCATCCCCATTCCGCCACGGGCTCCGCCCATTCCACCAGTACCACGGCCTTCGGTGCCGAACAAACCCAGGCCCTCGGCGCGTTCATCCACGATGTCGAATCGCATGAATCGCTGCATCAGGTCCTGGAACTGGTCGTCCCACATCTGCTGGCCCACCGTCATCAGCACCCGATCGCCGAAGATGCTCTGGATCGTACGAGCGACATCGATGGGGTTGGGGTACAGCAGGGTAAAGACCTGAGTCTGTTCGTCCCGAAACGTGGCCAGGTCGCGGTCGTATTCTTCGGTGGTCGAGACGTGCAACACACCGCTTTCGGGGTCGGTGCGAGTCCACAGATGATTTGATTTGGCCAGGGCCTGAATCGCGGCTGCCGCCGTGACTTGCCGCAGGTACAGCGAGACGCGTTGCTCGCCGGCCTGGCGCGAAGCCACGGCGTTCATGCCCGTCTGTTCGGAGAACAATCGCAGAGCGTCACTCAACGGCAGATCCCGAAACTCGAATAATTCGAAGACCGGCCCGGGCTCCCGCGGCTCGGCTGGCTGTCTGGCACCCCTGGGGATCGGCTCGGGTAACGCTCCCTCCGCTCCAGGCCAGATCGGCACGGTCGCTTGAGGACGCGGCTGGGCAGCGGGAAGCGGCAGCCCAAACGGCGTATCGCCAAACGAATCGTGCTGGGCATCGACCACGGCAGCGGCCAACAGGATGGCTAACAGGGCCGGGAACATCTGTCGTTTGATAGGTCCATCCATGGACATCTAACTTTCTTCGACGAGAAGGCTCGAATACCGATCTCGGCTCGTTCGAAAAAATCGGGAATCGAGCGTTTAACGTAAGATCAGCTTCTTGCGTAACGGCAAGACCTCGATGCGAACCTCCGCACTACTGATCTCGGTCACTTGCAGCGTGAGTGCTCCCAGCGGCGAATCGGTCGTTTCCACCGTCAATTCACTGTCGGGATAAACAACGTACATGGAACCCTGCAAGTCGATGATGGCCGCAGGCGGCTGCGTCGGTCCGATGATGCGGCCTTTCAGCGTCACTCGCGGGACCGCCAGCCCGTGGGGGCCGCCGGGTTGCCCCATTCGCAACGGAGCGACCAAATCACGCATTTCGTCACCCGGCTCGGTTGGATCCCGCAGGGCATTCGGTTCGCGCTGCGTGCGCTGCGGTTCCCCGGCTTGCTGCGGGGCTGGTGCCTCTTCGTCCGGTCCCGAGCCGTGTTGGCGAGCGACGGAATCGTTGCCCGCTAAGGCCCAGCCGGTCGCGGCGATCGCGATCAACACGAAGGTGGTGGTGATGATTCTGGTCATAGGATTCCTACCCGGCGGCTGCGAACAGTGCCATGAAAAACGCGATGTAGACAAAACCGACAACGCCCCCTACGGCCAGGATGATCGCAGGTTCGACGAGCGCCGCCAAACGAGCGATCGCACGTTGCAGTTCCTCTTCGTAAAAACGAGCGACCTCTTCCAGCACTTCGTCCAGCGTCCCGGCCGATTCACCAACCGCGACCATCCCCGCCAACATCGGCATGAAGGCCCGCTCGGCCGCCAACGGCGATGCCAAAGCTCCGCCTTGCATCACCGCGTCGCGAGCTTGTGCGACCCGGTTGGCCAGATACCGGTTGGTCATCAACCGCTCGACCGTCCGTAAACTCTCCAGCAACGTGACCCCGCTGCGCAATAATGTCGATAGACCGCGCGACACCAGCACGGTGCCCGCCAGCCGATTCAACATCCCGATGACCGGAACTCGGACCAATTGCCGATCCATCCAGAAACGGCTGGGCGGCCACGAACGCATCGCGGCGATCGCTCCCGCCATCACGACGACCGTTGCCGCACCGTGCAGCCAATAGGCGTTCACCACCGTGCTGATGTCCACCAGCAATTGGGTCATCGGCGGCAATTGGCGTCCCATCGCGCCCAAGAACTGCTGCAGCTTGGGAATCACACTGACCATCATGAACATCGTGACACCGATGGCAGCGACCAGTACGATGCCGGGATAAGCCAGTGCGCTGATCAATTGGGACTGCAGCTTTCGGCGTTGTTCCAGGCCGCTGGCCGCACGCACCAACACTTCCTCCAGATGCCCCGTCTGCTCGCCCACGCGGACCAATTGCACCACCAACGCGGAAAACTGCGGATGCATGCCCATGGCTTCCCCCATCCCGGAACCCTCCTGGATGCGGCGAGAAACGTCCGTCCAGATTCGGCGCACCCCAGGTCGCGGCGATTGTTGGGCTACCGTCTGCAACGCATTCAACAACGTCAGGCCGCTGCGCAACATGACCGCCAACTGACGCAGGCTGACCTCGATGTCGCTTGATCGGATCGGCAGCCAGCGGACTCCACCCGATTCACTCCGCGAAGCCTGAACCGTCTCGGGGCGGATCTGGACCACCACCCAGCCGCGATTGCGCAGATCGTCCGCCGCCGCCGCGGGCGTTGGAGCTTCCAGCGAGCCTTGAAGGGCTCGTCCGGTGCGATCTCGAGCTGCGTAAGCAAACGTGGCCATAGGTGTCCAAAATGCAGGATCGAAGCAGTCAATCTAACGCTGCGGTATCGCGAGCCGCGTCCTACAACGACGGGACTCGATCTCAATTATCGACCGCTCGACGCCGAGGCGTTAAAATCTTTGCAAGCGTTATTTTCTTTCTGACATGTCCATTTTATCTGGCCATCCCGTTTTTCGCTATCTGTGATAGCGTTGCCTACGGAGCAATAAGCACCCAGCCAGAAGTTTCTTGCCAATTGAGGTAGCGTTGCACGGGGACGCAACGGGGGTCGGGAGTCGTTTTCGGCCAACGACCTACCAGTTGGGAAGCGGGTCACCCGAAAACGACTCCCGACCCCCTTCGCCCGATTCCCCCAAGAAATATCTGGCCGGGTGCTTACAGGTTAACTCAAAGGTCGGCACGGGTTACAAAGGTCGATGATGTGAACGAGTCTTTCGTGCCTAACACAAAGCAGGCGTATGACTACGATCTCGGACGCGGTGACAGCCGTGACTTCGCCGGCTCGTCAAAAGACTTGTCCAAGGGCTCGCCGTCTGCCTGGATCGACCGGTGTCCCGATGACGCGGAATGGTGATGGTTCCTTCCCTGGCGAAACGGCACACGTCACCGGTGCCGCGCCGGTGACGCATCCATCCGCCGCTATTCGCCTGCGCGCCGGAGAGCGTCCGCCTGCTGTTGGATACCGTAACGGGATCAGGCATGGTTCAAGTCGTTTGTCAGTTCGTCAGAGGAGTAGTTCAGCACGGCGATTCCCTGCTTTCCCAAGAGTTCGATGAACGTGCGTTTTGAATACCCGGCAAGTTGAGCCGCTTGGCCACAGGACAACCGTCCCCACTCGAACAACTTGGCGGCCAAGCAGACTTTGGCCTCGGCCTCGCTGATCGAGTCCGGCAAGGAAACGGTCATTTCCGTCATCGATGGTCTCCTTCTGCTGATGCTTTTCGTAACCACTGGCTATCCTACCACGAGGTTAGTCGGTTCTCCATCCCCTTGACACTGACCCGCTAACCATCCATGATCCACGAATCAGTGAAAACCAGGTGTAAGCCTTTTTTTACGAAGGGTAGGCTGGACCAAATGGGTATCTCGCTGCCGTTCATGACAAGCTACGACCCGCCGGGAACGAGCGAAGGCGCACTCGATCCGCTTGGGCTCTATCAGATCGCTGATCAGTTGGCGGTGCAGCTTGTGCCGGCCGTCCGCGAACGGATGCAGCGGATCCGATTTCTGACCGCGATGACCGTGGGCGCGCTGGTCACCGAAGGAATCGAAGACGATCCGCGTCACCGCGATGCCTCGCCCGCGTTGGTTTGGGAGTGGCTGGTCGTGGAGGCATTGGTCCGGGAAGCGGGCGAAAACTTCGAAATCCGTGGTGTTCCTGGTACGCTGGTGACGCGACGTGCGCTCGAACAACACGGGTATCTCGACGCACGAAGTTACTTGAAGACGCCCCGGATCTTTGGGTTCCACGGCGTGTACAAGAGACTTGCCATCCACCTTGGTCTTGTGGACGTTCATTTGGGCCTGGGGCCGAACGCGGAAGAACTGGTGGATGCTTGGGCGCGCGACTTGGGATATGTCGGCGTCTCGGACGTCCGGCCAACGCTGGCTCGCTGGTCCGCGGCAGTCCGCCGCAGTCTGGCAGAGAAGCCGCCGCGGACACGACCGAACTGGAATAAAGATGCTTGGGCGGAACTGGCTCATGCGCTGGCCCCCTCGACGTGCAAGTCGCGGGAAAAGCGGTTTCTGCGAAGCTTGCTCCATGCCACCGACGAGCGGCGATTGGGCGCCTTGCCGTCGATTTGGCAACTGCAGGCGGAGTTCGATGACAGCGAATTCCGGGAGGAGTTGCTGCACGACAGGCTCTGGCAGCATGCCCCCTCGTACCGTCCGTTGCTGGGCGCGATCCGGTCTTACGAAGCGTTCGCCCGCAGTTTGCAGGACGCTTTCGACGTGTTGAGGACCGAGGCTGCGAGGCGGGATGTTCAGGGGTTCGCCATACGCGAAATCGCCGAGTGTCCACATTTTGAGCAAAGCGTGTGCGATTTGCACAAGCGATTCGAGGCGGCACAACAAACCCTCTGCAACGTGACCGTCCCGAACGTGCCGCTTCAGGATCTTTTCGAGGACAAATTCAAAACCTTTCGCGAACCTAAGACCGCTGGGCAGTGCGCGATGGACCTGTGCTCGCATCACGAGGCCATACAAAAGAGCAAATCAGCAGAGGGCAAACGGCCGTGGTTTGACCGGCTTGCCCCGGATCGGATCTTCGTCCGGCATGCCTACCGTGAGTCAAGCGGCAAGATTCAACCCGGCCGGTACGTTCATGACTACCGGGGCAAGCCGATTCGCCGGTTCTTTGTGGATTTATCATGACCAAACGTAAGAAAACGCCCGACACGGCAGCGATGCTCGAATTGTGGAGGCCCCCGCAAGACGCCGGTGACGCCGTCGGTTGTCTGGCAAGCACTTACACGTTTGACCCGGAGCTGTTTGACGAACAGTGTCTGGCCCGATTCCTGGAGATTGAATCCGAGCCGGATCGCGAGGACTTGGCCTTTCTGCTGGAAAGGGAAAGCCGTCTCGGCGGGGTGTACGCAGGCGTCTTGGTGGACCACACGCAAGCAGGAGTAGCGCATTCGCTTCGCTGGGATGTACTGCCCGTGCGCATCCCGCGTGGGAAACAGCACGCCAAAATCAGCCTGCTGGTATCGCATCGCCACGTCCGGATCATTGTCGCGTCAGCGAATCTGACGGAGGCAGGTTATCGGACCAACTACGAAGTGGCCGGAGCCGTGGACCTGACACCAGAAGGCGCAGACACTGAGTCGTTGGCCGCCGCGGTGGACTTCCTGCACGCCTTGGTGCGACTCGTACCTGGCGCATCGGAACGGCTTCCCGCGGTTCAACGAGCTGAAGAATTCCTAGCCGAGGTCGAGCGAAGAGTGGAGGGATGGAAAAAAAGACGACGACGCGAGAGGACTCGGCAGCACTTGGTCTTTACCCTTCCCGCTGTCGACGACGGCGGACCCGCCCGCAGCAGCCTCGATAGCGCGGTCCAGGAATGTCGCCGGCGCGGCGGGTCGCCGAACGAGGCGTGGATCGCGTCGCCGTTCTTCGATTCCGACGGGGCCAGCAGTCGTGTAGCGTCATCCCTCTGCAAGCTGATGGCACGCGGCGGGAATCGGGCGGTTTGCTTCTGTGTACCCGCGGTCAGGGACGCCGAGTCGGCAGCGGTGCTTCGATTGGCCGCTCCCGTAGAGTTACTGCGGACGCCGCCGCTGTATCAAGCCAGCGTAAGCATCGAGATGCTGCCCGAGGCCGATCCCGACAGGAACCTCCGCCCCTGGCACGCGAAAATGATGGCGCTGATCGCCGAACAGTATTCGGCCCTGATGATCGGCTCGTCCAATTTCACTTCTGCGGGAATGGGCGTTGGGCAGAACCGCAACGCCGAGGCCAACTTGCTCACCATCGTCGACCGTGTGACCTACGGGCGTGATGCTTCGCGATTGGAAGCCGTGTGGCCGGAGATGGACGTGGTCGAACAGCCGGAGACCGCTCAATGGCTGGGCGCCCGGCCAGACCCCGAGGAGGCTGAGCCGCCATCCAGCACGCCCTTCCAAGCGGGATTCCTTGCCGCCACCTATCGGGCCGGAGACGAGCGGCGAATCGTTCTGCGGCTTGACGCGTCGCGATTGCCGGAAGACTGGCATATCCATGCACACGGCCAAGGCGAGCGGGAATTGCTGTCCGCAACCTATTGGCGCGAAAGCGGCTGTCCACCGGTCGTCGAACTCGCATGGAATCCAGTACAACCCCCGGAAAAATTGCGCGTGGGTTGGTCGGATTGCTCTGCGTTTCTGCCATTGAACGTCGAGGACAGCGGAGCACTGCCGCCTCCTTCGCAACTTGAACAGATGTCCGCGGACGACATGCTCTTGATTCTGGCGGCTGCCGATCCGAGCGCAGCGATTCGAGCCTTGACAAAGCGGCGAGCTGGCGACTCGGATGACACCGATCTCGATACAGCGGCTCCGATCGACTTGGATCCGCTCCGGCGTTACGATTTGCGGGTTACCTTCTTGCATCGTATTCGTCGTCGGTCACGGTTCCTCGCCCAGTTGCGTGCCAATCTCGAACGTCCCGTTTGGGGAAGGCAGGCGTTGGATTGGCGGTTGCGGGGACTGATCGGCATCCAATCGCTCGCAGACCGGTTGGTGCGCGAGTTCACCACGACCGGTGGTTCGGCTGACGAGGCCCTGCTGAACCTTGCCGACTTGCTGATCGTCTTGCGCGAAGTGGATTACCAGCCCAGCGACGGAGCATTGCCGAAGAATGAGTTTGAAGAAGTCTACCGGGCGTTCCTGCGCCAGCTTGCAGATGGACTGCATCGACAGACCGAAGCCAGCCGAGAACGGGTATCACCGCAGGTTATGCTCTTTTGGGAACGCGTATTGGAGGAATGCCGATCATGAGCAACATCGATCATCCGCCGCCCGAACTTTCCCTGGGTACGCGACTCAACTCGCGGGTCCCGGAAGCGGATCAGAAGCGTCAGCGTGCCGAAGTCGAAGAGATCCTACGACGGTTGTGCGGCCAGCCCGGGGTGATCTTGGCCGACGAGGTTGGCATGGGCAAAACGTTTATCGCGTTGGCGGTCGCGTACTGCTATGCCGTGCTCAGCCGGCGGGGCCCGGTGATTGTCATGGTTCCTGCGAATCTGGTCGACAAGTGGATACAGGATCTCCACGCGTTCTGCGACCTGTACCTGGAAGATCGTCGCGTGGTGGACCGGGATCGCGCCACGCGGAAAGAACTGATGGACCCGGCTGCCGTCCGCTACGGGGTGGCGCGGCACAGCGTCGATCTGATGAAGCTCCTGGATGATAAGCCACGCGAACGATGCCATCTGATTTTTCTGGCGCAAGGCGCCATGAGCCGCCGTCAGACGGACAAATGGGTGCGGCTGGCCCTGATCGCCGAAGCACTGCGCCGCTACGGGCGCGGCAAGGCCAGCCGACTCATTCAAGTGAAACGCCAAATACACAGGTTTCTGGGGGAATTACTGGGGGCGTTGGGCGAAGAGCGAGCCCACGAGGAGGGACAAGGTCTTTGGGAACAACTGCTTCGCACAGACCCGGGCGTCTGGAAAGACATTTACAATAGAGCGGTGCGGAACGACCAGAACAAGCTGGGCGACGATCCGGTTCCCAAGGCAGTGGTTCGAGCCCTGCCGCGAGTCGACCTGAAGACACTGGCGGAGAAGCTGAAGGACATGCCCGTTCGGGCGCGCGGCGGAGAGTCCCGCGTGTCGGAGCGTCTTCGCGCGGTACGCATCGCGTTGCGGGCCGTCGAGGAGGAACTCTGGAAAGACTTGTTGCACCAAGCACGATGGCGGTCCTCCTTGCTTGTCATGGACGAAGCACATCACCTCAAGAACCCCGGCACGGCTCTCGCCCGACAACTCCAGTCACCGGACTCGGAGAGCGATCTGCGAACCGGTGATGGGGCCATGGCAAAGGCGTTTGACCGAATGCTGTTCCTGACCGCCACGCCCTTCCAACTCGGGCACCACGAGTTGGTGCAGGTGCTCAAGCGGTTCGGGGATGTGCGCTGGGACGCTCGACTGGGAGACCGCGAGGACTTTTCCCGGAAAATTCACGCCTTGAGCGAGTGCCTGAACGAGAGCCAGCGCAGTGCCATCCGCCTGCAGCAGAGTTGGAGCAGGCAGAGTCCCGACGATTATGATGGCGACGGGGATGCCTGGTGGAACCGGCTGCTTGACTTGCCGCCGGAGGCAATGAACAAGCGGCAGGCAGCCGTCGTGGATGCCTATCATGCGGCGAAACGCAGCCACGATGCAGCTCAGCAGGCGTTGCAGCCCTGGATCGTACGATACAACAAGGGCGTATATTGGGCCGGAACCCATCCGGCGATCCCTCGCCGCCGACGCATGGACGGCGCTGCCGTCGTCGGCGGCGAGCCCGACAACGGAATGTGCATACCGCCGCAGCAATTGCTGCCGTTCTTCCTGGCCGCGCGTAGCGCGGTGAACCCGCGGCAGGACCTGCTGGGAGAAGCGCTGTCTTCGTCGTTCGAGGCGTTCCGGTTCACGCGCGAGAACCGCGAGCCAGAAAAAGACGAGCAAGAAGAGTCGGATACTACGGCGGCTTTGGCCCATTCCCGCTGGTATCTGGACCAATTCGACGAAGCGCTCAAGAATTGCAGCGGATCGATGCATCCCAAGATCGACGCAACCGTCCGCAAGACCGTGGATTTGTGGGAGACCGGCGAGAAAGTGCTCGTCTTCGCCTTCTACCGCCATACGTGCCGTGCCCTGCGCGTTCACATCAGCCGGGAGATCGAACGACGGATTCTCCTTTGCGCGGAGAGTCAGTTTCAGAAAAACGGACAAAGCCGCACCCCTGATGAGATCAAACATATTCTCGAAGGAATTCAAAAGAAATACTTCGACCGTGCAGAATCGACCAACCAAGCGGCGTCGCCGGGACGACGGGCGATCGACGCTGCGTTGGAAGGAATCCTGCGATCCCACGCCGCGGCGTTCGACAAGGCTCAGATTCTTCCTGAGCAACTTGCGGATCTGATGAGCATCATGCGCAGTTTCTTGAGAACGGAAACGACGCTGGTCCGCAGTTTTCCCATCGTCGAAATGGACGGTATCCGAGCCGAGGAGGCCGTATTGAGAATGATGAACCACTGTGACGGGTCTGACCTTTCATTACGCAGTAAATTCGACAACTTCATCGATTTCTTGTGCGAGGGCTGTTCGAGTCCGGAAGAACGTAATTTGTATTTGGAGGCAGCACGGCGGACGAGTACTGGCGATATCAGCGTGAAGGTGGAGGATGACGACGACGACTCGAACGAAGAATCCTCTCGAGGAACCTTGCCCAACGTCCGAGTGGCGATGGGCGCGACTCGCCGCGAGACGCGAGTCCGGCTGATGCGGGCGTTCAATACGCCGTTCTTCCCCGATATCCTGGTCTGCAGTCAGGTCATGGGCGAAGGCGTGGATTTGCAGCGGTTTTGCCGCCATGTGATTCATCACGATCTGGACTGGAACCCGAGCACGATCGAGCAACGGACCGGGCGTATCGACCGCTTGGGTTGCAAGGCCGAGAATCGCCATCCGATCGACGTCTATCTTCCGTACCTGGCCGGCACGGCCGACGAACGGCAGTACCGGGTGATGCTGGATCGTGAAAGGTGGTTCCGCATCGTGATGGGGCAGGACGAGGTCGCTCGCTTGATCACCCCCGATTCCGACGGCATCATTCCTTTACCCGACGCCATCTCCAAAGAGTTGAGTTATCGCCTCGCCTTGGCGCCGGATTAGACCGGCAAGCGACATGGAATCACAACATCGGGAACCCGCCATTCTTGGGAGGGAAGTTGCTTCGAACGAACCTTGCGAAGCAGTAGATCGCAGGCCGCTTCCCAAAATTTTCACCGGCTCGTAGCGTGGCAGGCTACGATGAAAGCTGGCATAGAGTATAATGGCGTAACGATGTGAATAGTTTTTTTTCCGTCCTTACCACGAGGTAGACGTATGACTACGGTTTCAGACGCAGTGACAGCCGTGACGTCACCGGCAGGGCAGTGGCAACTGGATCAGTGCCCGGATGAATTCCGTCATCGAGGTCACCAGCATTGGCGTTGACGTGTGGCCTATTGAGGGTGGTGTATATACAAACTATCCGCAAGACAACAGAATCTGGATCATGAACAAGACCCTGACACTTGAAATCGACGAGCAACTACTGGATCGCGCCCATCGTCGCGCGGCGAACGAGAACAAGTCTGTTCCGGCGTGGGTTGCCGAAATTCTTCGGCAAGCGTTGGACGAAGCGGAGGATTACGAACAGAACCGGCGTCGGGCTCTGCAGCAC
>SKKK01000132.1 GCA_007121535.1 Planctomycetaceae bacterium
GCAACCAAGCCTTCATCGCCACCATGGACGGCCATGTAATCGCCTTCGCAGGCGAATGAAAACCATCGAAGGGGTCACTATCGCGACCATAAGCACCCGGCCAGATATTTTTTGCTGGAATCGGGCGAAAGGGGTCGGGAGTCGTTTTCGGGTGACCCGCTTCCCATGTGGTGAATCGTTGCCCGAAAACGACTCCCGACCCCGTTGCGTCCCCATGCAAGGGTACCTCAATTGACAAGAAACTTCTGGCCGGGTGCTTACGACCATATCGAAGACTTCTCGATCCATCTTGGGCATAAACCCCCTTCACGACAAGTCATCGCGTTTGTACCATCAGCGTATGGTCGTTCGGCACCGCACGGGCCGGCGCGTGCCCGTTCAGCAGATTGTTTGCCGCTGTGATTTGAGGATCAGGTGCAGCCAAGGTTACCGACCGAAGAAACCGGAGTCTGAAATGTCAGGACCTTCTCTCCGCGTCGACTTATCCCCTGACGCCTACGACTTTCGACCCGAGATGGTTGGCGGCGGCCTGCCGCTTGTGGATCGTTGGGCTTCGGGCGGTGGATTGATCTGCGACTGGTTGGGGCGTTTCGCAGCCGAGCCCGTATGGGATGGCGACACCATCGAATACTATGTCACCGATGGTGATGGCGGGCGGTTGGTCGACGTCGACTTGATCCCGGCAACGCCGGAGGACTTGCGAGGGCGGTTGAAAGGGGAGTGGGCGGCGTTGCGAGAAAGGCTGCAGCAGGCCGTCCCGAAGTCGTCTTCCGGCCGGACCATTCATCAGTACTTGTGCAGTCAGTTGGCGGAGGATGGTGCAGAGAAACGAAAGCACCAGTGGTTCAAATACCGCGCTTCTTCCGGCGAGTGGCAATTGGTCTGGTGTGCCGGATACATTTCGAGCCGGGAACGCTTGCTGGCTCGATCCGCCATTTGCAGCAACAAGCAGTGTCGCCAATTGACTTTGGTCAACCCACGAGAAACGGTAACCTGCCGACGCTGTGGTGCTTCTGTGCCACCTCGCGCTGCTCGCTTTGGAACCATGGTCCGTTTGGTGGCACTGTTGCTGTTGCTCGCAGGCCTTGCGGTCGGCGGCTTGTGGTGGTTTCGCCCGGTCGTCACCGGGCAGATTGTCCGCGCCTGGGATGGTCAGCCGATTCCATCCGCCCGCGTAGTGGTCGGGGGTCATGATACCGAGATCGTAGCCGACGCACAGGGAAACTTCCGGCACGAATTCTTTCCGAGGGTGGCTGGCAGCGTCGCTCTGCAAGTGAACGCGCCGGGTTTTCAGGACTACCCGATTCAGACCCCATTGCAGCTCGGCCGTGAAACGCGAATCGAAGTGCCCATGCAGGGCGCAGGTGGTCTCGAAGGCCAGGTGGTTTGCATCGTTGGCAGCAATCGGATTCCCGTTGCTGCCGCTGAAACGCGAATCATTGGCGCTCCCCTGGCTGCCGTAGAAACCGATCCGGAAGGCCGTTTCCGATGGGATTCGCTACCGCCAGGACCGCTGGAAATCGAGGTATCGGCACCTGGCTACGTCAGTCACACCGCCCAAGCCCAGGTGGGTGAAGCCCGCCCTTTCCTGGACATCGAACTGATCGGTGACCGGATTTTGGAAGGGCAAGTGGTTCATGCGATCGATAACAGTCGACCGATTGCGGATGTGGAAGTTCGATGGACTGGCAGTGAGGTGTCCGCCGCGATCACCGACGACACGGGAAGGTTTACCCTCACAGACCTACCGCCCATTTCGGTGCGAATCCAGGCTGCGGCGAAAGGTTTTCAGACACAAACGCTTAGCGTACCTGTCGACGCGCCCTCGCCTACGATTCCGCTGACCGGAGATGCGACGATTCGAGGTGTCGTTCTGCGCGGCGATACGGAACAGCCGGCCGTTCGAGCCGAAGTGACCGTGGAAGGTACTCCCTGGCGGGCGGTCACCGACGATGAAGGCCGTTTCCGTTGTACCGGGGTGCGCAGCGGATCGGTCACGCTAGCGGCTGCCATGCCCGGTATGTCTGCCATGGTTCCCATTGATTTGGCGTCGAATGACGAGACGGAGGTTCGCATCGTACTGACGGGCAATGCGATGCTGCGCGGGCGGGTGGTGGAATCAGAGAGCGGTCGGCCGGTGCCCGGCGCGACCGTGGCCGTAGCGGAAACCAGCCTGTCCGAATCCACCGACCAAGATGGCCATTTCACCTTGGCGCAACTCCCGGCAGGCGAGGTGCCTTTGCGCGTCAGCGCCGATGGGTTCGAGACGACGGATCTCCATTACCGCTTGGACGACGGTGAACAATCGATGGAGGACATCTTGCTGACCCCGATCATCGACCTCCACGGCCTGGTGGTTCGGGCCGTGGACGGAGAACCGATTGCCGGTGCAACCATCGCCATCGCTGATCCCCGGATCCGTGACAAGAGCGGGCACGACGGTCGTTTCCGCTTGCCTGAGGTTCCCCGGAGGTCCGCGCGTTTGGGTGTTATGGCCGACGGGTACGCCCAGCAGGTCATGACCGTCCAACCTGATGAGCACGAATTGCGGATCGAGCTGGTCGGTCAAGCCGCCGTGCAAGGCCGGGTCGTTGACGAAGCCGACGGGGCAGCGATTGCAGAAGCGACCATTGCGGTTGATCGGTCACCCTGGCACGTCCTCAGTGACGAAGCCGGCCACTTCGAGTTGGACGGGGTGGTCGCCGCCCCGGTGACCATGCGTTTCGCCGCTTCGGGGTTTACCGACCGCAGTTTGGAAATGCAGTTAAAACCCGGTTCTCAGGATCTGGGTGAGATCACGTTATCTCCGCTGCCTTCCCGTGAGGACTCAGGGGTCAGCTTCTTCGGTATTGAGACGCCGGCCCGTTCCATCGGCTTTGTCGTGGATTGTTCCGGCAGTATGGGACACTCCAGGATGGAACGAGCCAAAACGGAACTGATCGAGTCGATCCTAAGGCTGGAGCCTGACCAGCGTTTCTACGTGACCTTTTTCAGCCACGACCACTTCCCTATGTCCGAACCGCCTCGTGAACTGGTACCGGCATCCCTGGAGGAAAAGACGCGTGTATTTCAATGGATGAGTACGATCCAGGCGGGGGGAGGAACTCGCCCCGAGCCCAGCTTGCTGATGACCGCCGAAATGAAGCCCGAGGCCATTTTTCTTCTCAGTGACGGTGTGTTCGCGCCGTTGCGGCCCTCGACCTTCGAATTATTGGCCGAACAGCAAATCGCGGTCCATACGATCGCTTTCGAGGATCCCAGTGGCGCTGCCACGCTCGAACAGATCGCCGCCCGAACCGGGGGCACCTACCGGTTCATCCCCGCAGACGAGCATGCCCGGGATTTCGAAATGACCATGGTCGAGTGGTTGACCGGTCAATTGACGACGCGATCACCTGAAGACGCTCGTCGCTTCCACGCAACTTTGCGCGAATTGTCCGGAGGTCAGGATTTCGAGTTTCGCGAAAACGCGACGGTCGAGGAACGAGCCGCTGGTGCGGCTCGCTGGAACCAATGGTGGCGCGATCATCTGGCAGAGCGCCGCAAAGCGGAATCCGCACAGCGCCAGCGTCTGGAAGAGATTGGCAAAAGAGAACGGGAAGCCGAGGCCGCCGAACGCGCTCGATTGGAGATGCTGGATGCCGAGCAACGCGAAGCGGCCGACGCAAAATGGAGACACAACCAGCAGCGTTTAACAGCGGATGAAGCACTGCGACTAGCGCGACTGCTGCAGCACGAACTCGAACGATCGAAACGCTGGAGCGAGCCCGAAATGCGAAATCGCGTCTTGCGCCGCCTGAACGACATCATCCGGGATTTTCCGGAAGCCCGCGCAGCAGAAGAAGCCAAACAGCTCTTACGACAATGGCAGTGATCCGCGAGTCCAATTCGGGGATCTCATCGCCAGATCGCCATCAAGGTGACATCATCATCGTGGATCAGTTGGTTGTCTCGAAGTTCGTCGATCCACGCGGCGAAGTCATCTTCGGCAAATTCCGCCTCGCGGAGCGATTCCAACGACTCCCAGGGGTCTCGCGAAGCGGAATGTTCGACCAGGCACCATTGAGCCAGGGCATCAGTCATCAACCACAATCGATCATCGTCCCTGAGTTCACCTTGCGCTTTGCGCAAGCGATGGCTGCGGATCTCGCTCACCGAACTCCGGGAACCGAGCAAGTTTGGCGAGTTATTGAATTGCCGGGCGTCGGTCATCGGAAAGACCGCCAGCAGTTCTTTGCCGCGCGTGTGGAATGCACAACTGTCGCCGACCGCGATCGCCTCCCATTGCAACGTTGGCGAAAAATGGTCGCGGAAGATCAGGCCCAAAAACGTGGCGAAAGCACCAAGCTGCAGCTTGTGCTCCGAATACCAGGGCAATTCTCTTCCTTCGAAACGCGACATCCAGGCCGCTTGGATATCGGGCAGCAAGTCCAACCAGTCTTCGACAGCCTCCGCGTGTTGCTTGAAGTGCTGGACCAGGTGATTCGCCCACGAACCCGCGTAGGCGCTTCCGGTGGCTCCATCGGCTACGGCGAATCGCCCGAGCAGCGAGTTGGCCGCCCAGGCATCGTCGCATTCCTCGGGTAACTGGTCTTTCTTCGACCGCCAAAGCACGCGATATTCCATGGTAGTCTCTCGAAGCCTCACTGGTTTTCGATCTGGGTCCCGATTTCCAGGAACTGAATCACCGAAACCAAGTCGGCGTTGAATACGAACCCTCGAGCCCCTTCGGCCACCGTCAGTTCCATCGACCGAGCCGCTTGGATCATCTGCTCGGGAAGCATGCTGGACATTCGAAACAGCAGCCGCGCGTACTTGTCAGGAAGCCCTTCTTCCCGGGACGGCAGCTCGATGGGCGGCAGCTCTTTCGACGAAATATGCACGTTGAACAGTAGCACCTGACCGTCCTCGGTCGACAGCCCGCGTATTTCGTCGGCCAGCGGCCGCGGGTCGCCATCGGATGCGGCTCCGTCGGTGATGTTGATCACGATCGGGGGAAATGCCGCAGGGCAACTGGTGACAAAGCTCTCGACGGTCTTTTTCGCCTCGCGCAATGCTTCGCACATGGGGGTGGTGGAGCTGTTAGCGACGGGATCCAGCCAGACCGGGAATCTCGTTTCCGCTTCGACCAGCCCGCCAGCCCCATCGGAAACCTTTTTTACGCGTTTTTCCAGTCGCAAAGGCTTTTCAGCAATCTGGCTGACCGGCACCAGCCCTTGCCCCGCCAAATCACCACCCAATGCGGATCCGACGCGTTTGCCGTATCCAAACACGCCGATGAAATAGCGATCCAACACGTCATCGCCCCTGGTCGTCTTCAAGACAAAGCCGTGCAGTAGACGGTTGATGGCGTCAGCGACCCCTTCGGCTTTGCGGATTCGCTGGTCACGGCCGAAAGGCAGCCGCATCGATCCCGATTGATCCACCAAGAACAGCAGACAGGTTGGGTTGGTCCGGGTAATCTTCGCGGTGTAAAGCCGCCGGTTCATCTTTACATTCTCCCGAGGTTCATGAGCGAAGCATGGTCGACGTCATCGATGAAATCCAACTCGGCATCGGCCAAGCCGCCGAGTCGAGGCTGGTATCCATTCGCATCGTTCAATCAATGTAGGTGGTTGTTCGACGGGAAACAAGTCGGCTCGCCGGGTACTCGTTCGCATCTTCGATGCCCTTGCGTTTGGCTGCCTACGCATCGTCTCAGCGGTTCAGTGGTGTCATTTGAATCCTGCGAAACCGATACCGGCTGACATGCGTTCCCAACATCAAATACGGTTCCGTCCAGCGATCGGTCATCCAATGGGCGCGAGACACGTCGAGCGGTTCATCCGCCCACCATGTGAACTCGATCTGGTCTTCCGAGGCAATCACGATTCCCTCTTTGCGAACGACGCAAACATAACCGTCCGGCGGTCCACGATAGTCGAATTCGGGCGGAATCTCTGCGGCGGTGCTACCAGGCTGCGAGCCGTCATCCGATTGATGGCGAACGACTCGCATGGCGTCCAGGACAACCGGGATGCGGCGATCCTGCCAGACCAGGCCGATCACCAATCGGCCACCCGAGAGCCGCTCGGCTTGAATCTCCAAGCGATACTGCTCGGGCAGCGGATAGGGAATCCGCAGCAGCGCCTGCGGCGTATCGGGCGACAACAGACTGTCTCCTTCGTCATGCCACAGGCCATGGATCGCATCGGTGGCAGGGTCGATAAGCGGCAACAAATCCATCTGCCCGGACATCCACAACCGATCGAACCCCAGCCAGACGCCGAAGACCAAGAGGACCAGCGCCATGGCGACGGTGACGGCCACGGTTCGTTTACTTGGTCTGCGATCGCGGATGCCTTGGCAATCAGCTTCGGGAACCTTCGTTGGTTTCGGCAGGTCGCAAGACGGTTCGGCTGACCTGATCGGTGGTGGCGTGGGAGGACGATCAACAAGGGGTTCCGCCGGGCGTTGTGGACCCTCTTCCCACGACAACGTGTCGTTCTGTTCGCGACAACTGTTGTTGGATGTCTCTGGCGGTGGTTGAGCCGCGTTTGACGAGTCCGGGCTCATCCTCCTTTGCTTCGCAACAGTCCCCATCACATCGATTTCGATCGCTCGTTCCAGCAACGCGGTCAGAGCATGATCCTCGGCAAACGGGACGAGTGCTTCCGCAACTTCGCTCGGGCTGCTGAAGCGATCGGCAGGTGATTTCGCCAGCATTTTCAACAGGAGCTGCTCTAATTCCGGAGGGACATCCGGACGCATTCGGCGCACGTTCGGCACCGGCAGGCTACGATGCGCCTCCATGATCTCGGCCGGTTGCCGATAGCGTGCATTGGGAAAGGGAGGCTGTCCCAACAGCAGACAATACAGCGTGCAGCCCAAACCGTAGATATCCGATCGGATGTCCGCCGATCGTTCCCAATATTGCTCGGGCGCCATGAATGCAAACGTTCCGGCCACCCGTGCCCTTGAATTCCGTTGATCTCGCGAGGCGACAAACGCGGCCAGCGAGGCCAATCCGAAATCGGCCACTTTCACACAGGCAAGTCCGTCGGTCGAGCGACCTAACAGGATGTTCTTGGGCTTGATGTCGCGATGCACCAACCGATGTTCGTGGGCATGTTGCAACGCCCGAGCAGCCGAGCGCGCGATTTCACAGGCATCGTCCACCGTCAACGTCTTGAATCGATTCAGCACTTCGCCCAAATCCAAGCCTTCGACGAACTCCATGATCAGGTAGTGTCGCCCTGCAAACGTTCGGGCGTCTCGCGCGGCCACTATGTTGGGATGATTCAGTGCGCCGATCACCTTCATCTCGCGTTCGAACAAGACTTCCGCCTCGACGCTTCCCATCAACTTGTCACGCAAAACCTTGACGGCCACCCGCGACCCAAGGCGAGTATGGATGGCTTCGTAGACCGACCCCATTCCACCGCTGTTCAGCTTGCGAAGCATTCGGTAATCGGGGATGGTGGGCCACTCAGAATCGGGCTCCAGCACTGGCCGAGCGGGAGGAACGCTGACGGTATCGCTGGGAAAGATGGCTGCAAAGATCTCCCGCACCAACGGTTCGTGTTCGGAAAAACGGCGACAATAAAGCGACTCGGACGGTTTCGAATCCTGAACTCGATGGGCCTCCAATTCCAGCCATAACAGCTCGCGCAACAGAATGGTGCGCGTCGGTTCGAAAAATCCAGCCAGCAAGGGCTCGATCTTCGGCTGGCCGCCGGTATAAAGCTGATGTTCGAAGTAGTCGCAAAGCTGATCGATATCGCGAGCCTGATCCGGCGACAAGTCTTGGAATGCTCGAGGCTGGATTCCCCCCGACGTGTGGCTCGCGTTCATTCGTCCGTTCCTTCCGTCGCTGGATCATCGGAAGAAGTCTCCCAGAGCGGATCCCGTACGTTGTCGGCGTCTGCAGACCACAGGATGCGTACACGCTCGACCTTGCGTTGGATGCTGCGGATCGTCAGCGACAGCTCCCCCGCAATCTCGGCGTTGCTGAAACCTTCCAACTTGCGTTTGGCGATCAGACACAGCGTCGCGTCTTCGCGGTGCAGCAGGTCCAACAAACGATCGGCCTCCTCAAGAAATTCGGCGACGAATTCGGGACTGGGTTCCTTGGACACCATGTCTTCCAGCACCGACAGGCTGCGAGTCTTTCCGCCGCCTCGCTTCGCAGCCGTTTCATGACGCAACCAACTGATCGCCTTTCGCCGGGCGATCACCACCAGCACTCGCCATAACTCCTGCCGCCCATCCAGGTCCGGCAACCTTCCGTGCTCCAGACGCCGGCAAAAACTGTGAAAGGCACTCAAAGCGACATCTTCGTGGTCCCCGGCGGCCCATCGCCCGTCACCTAGACGCGTTTTGGCTGCGGCAGCCAATCGCTGGAAGTACCTTTCCCACAGAGGACCCGCTGCCCGTTCGTCGCCAGCCTGCAAGTCCCGTAATAACTTGGTGACTGATCCCGTCGTATCCATCGATTCGCCCTGTATATTCAACGCAGTTCCCCCGGCTACCTTCCGCCGGGAGATCAAGCGATGCCATTTCTACTCCATGGATGAAATCGGAATCAAAAAACGCTCAGAACAACTCATTTCTTAGCCTTGTTGCAAAAACACCCCGGGGGGGTAAACTAGAATGGCTTCCGTTGATTATAGACTTTTCCAGCTCGGATGAAAATCGATAAGAAGTGTCGCATCCAAGAGTGGTTTGCGATCCAATCAATAGCCGAATCTGCTGAGAGGCTGCGGCTTCTCCAATAGGTACGGAACAACAGTCTGTGGACGCCCCGGCGTCTGACACGAGGGAGATTGAGCTGATGGCGACGCGATTCATGCGAGTGGACCTTTCACCCTCTGCGCGAGACTTCGAAGATGTGGTGGTCGAACCGGGCATCCCATTTCTGGGGTCATCAAACACGCATTATCGAGTCCTGCAAAAGTGGTTCGACCGGTTTGTGGCCGAACCGCAGCGAAACGGTGACTTCGTGGATTTTTTCGTTTGTGACGATCAGCAGGGTCGTTTGCAGGACGTGCGTTGTGATCCCCTCACCGCCGACGACCTGAAAAAGTCTCGCGATCTGCAGAAAGATTACGACGATTTGATTCAGCGTTTGCAGGCAGTGCAGCCCGAGCCGCGGTACGAGTCTCTGAAGCGAGCGACGTTACGACACTTGGAAAAGGTTGCCGGGGAGTCCGGTCCGGTCCAGAAGGGGTGTTATTTCTTCCGGTATCGAGAGGGTCGGACATGGCGGCTGGTTTGGGCTTGGGGGTTCCAAAGGAAGGACTTGGCTCCCGCCGCGCCAACCATCTGCACCAATCCGAACTGTTCGCTGTTGTTTGTGCGAACCGGCCATAGTTCGCGCAGTTGTCCGGCGTGCGAACAGAGCGGGACTACGGTCAGCAAGCCTCGATCGCGATCGCGTTGGAAGACGGTCGCGGCGATGGCATTGCTGCTGTTTCTGGCGGCCGGGTTGGGTTACTATTTTGGAAGAACGCCCTCCGTCGTTTCCCCACCCGAACAAGCGTCTCTTCAGGTCACACCTTCTCAATGGACCGGTCCCGTCGGGTCCCAACTTCGGTACGATGTCCACCTGCTTGAACCTGACGGCAGCCACCGAGATGTAACGTCCGAGGTGTTGGCGGTAGCCGAACATCCCAAGGTCTTGCGGTTGGACCCCTTCGGGACGCGAGCGGTCGCGCGTGGCGTCGGCCGGACTCCCGTACACTTTTACCTGGGCGACGAGGTAGCCCATGCCGTGGTCGACGTCGGCCCGCCGCAAGCTCCCCAACGCCTCGAGGTGCAACCGGCTGAAGTGACTTTGGGGATTGGGACGACTGCTCAACTGACCGTCCTGGGTCATTATGATGAAGGTCCGCCCATCGATTTGACGGAGGCGGTTCAATGGCGTCTTCCACCCGGTTCGGCGGTTTCCTGCCGCCAGGGCTTTCTCGAGGGAATCGCCCAGGGTTCCTCGACCATCACGGCCATGTATCGCACGTCGCCGGATCAGCCGGAGACGACAGGTGCGGCCGAGGTGACGGTTACCCCCGAGGAATATGTGTCCCTGGAATTGTCGCTGCAGCCCAGTTTGCTGGTCGAAGGGCGTGCGGGCCGAATCGAAGCGTTGGTGACCAGCGCCGAGGGGGTCCAGCGTTCCGTGTTGCATTCCCGCCAGCTTCGATTGCGAGTCGTGCCGCCTCAACTGGCCAACGTGACGGGCGATTATCTGCATGCTTTGCGTGAAGGGAGCGGGCGGATCGAAGGTTCCTTCGCCGGCTTGCCGCAGGCATCCTGCAAGTTCCAGATCGGCAAGGATGCCTCGCCGGTCCGTTTCGAAATTCGCCCGAGAGACCTTCGGCTGGCTGTGCATGAGACGACGGAGTTGCAATTGCTCAGTTCGGGGCGCGGGCCGGTTCGGGTAGAAAGCTCCAACCCGCAGATCGTCGAAGTTTTGGGGGGAATGCGAGTTGCGGGGCGGGCGCCGGGAAAGGCAAGGCTGACGGTCCGCCAGGAAGCTCGCGAGGCGGAAGTGGTGGTCGAGGTTCAATCGTGGGGCATCGAGTCCATCGCCATCGTCCCGGATCGCATCGAGGTGCCCGTGCAGGATACGGTCGACTTGCGTCTGATCGGCCGATGTGCGGAAGGCACGGAGATCGATCTGGTGGCCGACGAGGTCACCTGGGAGCAACTGCCGACCTCGTCGTTCGCCGAGATCGATCCCCATCATCTTCGGGTGCTCGGTCGCGCACCGACCGGGCAGTCGCCTCAACGCGTGGTCGCTGCATGGGGCGAGCATCGGGCCAACGCAACGATCGAAGTCACGTCCCCCGCTCTTACTTTGCAACTGCTGCCGGCGGGACCGATCGACGTGCCGGTGGGCCAGTTGGTGCCACTGCAAGTTTTCGCCGATTTAGGTGGGGGGCGCCGCGTCCAAGTTCCGACCGACCAAGTGCAATGGTCCAGTGAACCGCAACAGCTTGAAGGCCTGGTTTGGGAGCCGAGCCGCGCCGGAGTCCGGGCGATGCAGCCCGACCGGGGCCCCATGATGGTGCGCGCCGAATATCGAGGACTGACGTCATCGCCGGTCGAGTTTCGATCGGTCCAGGCCCCATCGCTGGAATTGCTGCTGGAAGCGGATCGCCGATTGATGCTTCCCGGCACGGCGGGTATGCTGCGCGCTCGAACCGTCGATGCGAGCGTTGGCGAACTGGACGGCGTCCAGTTCGCCAGTTCGGACCCAAAGATCCTGACCGTCGATCCACAGACGGGTGCGTACCAGGCCTTGGGGCCCGGGACCGTCCAAGTGGCCGCCCGTCTGACGGATCGTGCCGATGTTGCTCCCGTCCGTCTGGAACTCCGGGTGGTCGACCCACGATCGGCCGAGCTTCGGCTCGAGCCCTCGGAGACCGACCTGGCGATCGGCGGTCGCGTGCCGCTGGAGGTGTTGTTGACCGTCGATGGACAACAGCAGCCGCTGTCTTGGTCGAACGATGCGGAAGATCTTCGCCTGGGTATCGGTCGGACGGATGCCATCCAATGGCAGTCTCCCTACCTGATCGGACTGGCAATCGCCGATCCTTTCGAGGTCACGGCCACTTATCATGGATTGACGGCTCATGCCGTAGTCCGCGTCATTTTGCCGCCCGATTCGCCTGAACTGCGAGTGGTTCCGTCGAATGTGACGCTTGCCCCGGGCCAGGTGATGACTCCTCGGGTCCAACAGCGGCTGGGTGAAGCGTCCGACAACTGGCAGGAGATCGATCCGCAGCAAGTGCGTTGGGAGGTGCCGGACACCGTGGTTTGGACTCCGCCCGCAGCCGGAATGCCGCCCAGCGTGACACCGATCGATGGGGCCAGTGGGGACCTGGAAATCATCGCGCAACATGGCGGCGCGACGGCTTCGGGCACGATCACGGTCTCCGATGCGCCACTGCCCAGTGGGCCGTTGGTGATTGTTCGACAGCCGCCGGGCGAATCGTTGCCCGTCGGCCAACAGCAGCGGTACTTGGCCATGTTCCAGGATGGCGAAGAATTGGTCGCGGCGGCCGACGTCCAGTGGACGCCCGCTTTCGAAAACGACTACGTTCGCTGGGATCCACCGGTATTGACGGCCCGACAACCGGGGCACCTGCAACGATTGTCGGCAGAGAGCGATGATCGGCGAAAGCAATTCGCAACGCGAACGGTTCCCAGACCTTCTCGACCCGGAGCACCCGCGCAGCCCACCGGTCGGCCAGCCCAAGTCCGCATAGTCTACGATCATCAACCACCGTTGACCTTGCCGGTCGGAGCGGCTTTCGATGCGTTCCGCGTCCAAGCCGTGTATCCCGATCGCCCTTCGACCGATGTAACCCATCAAGCCGTCTTGCGAATCGACGGTGAAGAATCGGCCCGACCGCCGCTGGCGATCTCCGATGGTCGGTTGATCGCCCAGCATCCGGGTCGGGCGGAGATGCGAGCAGCGGTTTACGGAGTCGATTCTGAGAACGCGTTGTCGGTGGTGGTCAACGAAGACGTCGACGTGACCGACATCGAAATCCAGCCGGATGACTTGGAGTTGCGAGTCGGGGAACGGACACGGTTGCGGGCCATCGGTTTCGTGGGACGCGGCGACCAGCGGCAGCAGATCGGCGATCTGGCCCAAGTGCCGGGAATCCAGTGGACTGCGGAATCGACGGATGTGTTGTATGTCGATGGACCGATGGTCGAAGGCCGGCAGGAAGGTCAGACAAGGGTGCGTGCCCGCCTGGGTTCGACGTCCGCATCGTCCGGCGTGACGGTCGTGCCTGTCATCGAAGTGCTCGCCCAGCACGCCAGGCTTTCGCCGGATGAACTGGTAATGCACGAGGGCGAAACGCGGTGGTTGGGGCGGGATATCCGGCTGACTCGAAGCGAAGCCGATCTCAGCGATCAACTTCGAGTTGCCTCGCCCGCTTCGCCAATCCTGTCCTACGATGCGGAGCAACGTTCGCTGCAAGGCATCTCGGAAGGTAGCACGGATTTGATCCTGACCGCCGGCAACGACCGGTATACGCTGCCGGTCCGTGTTGAACCTCTGGATCTTGCGTCCCTTGCCGGTTCGGTCATGATCGAACCGGCCAGCGATACGCTGGCAGAGGGAGAGAGCCTGGATTTGCGCGTTTGGCTTGTCACCGATCAAGGGCAGCGGTTGGATCTGACCCGCCGGGCGATTCTCCAGTCCGATGCCCCCCGGATCGTGACGCTTCAAGGCAACCACCGAGCGGTCGCATTGGCGCCCGGCGTTGCCAATCTGACCGCGCGCGTGCCGGGGATCGATTCGCCCGGCCAAGCCGAGTTGACCGTGATCGAGGAGACGTTCACTCAATTGACGGTTTTCCCGTCATCGCTACGCTTGGCGACGGGCCAGGAAACCGAACTCCAAGTCACCGGTTGGGGATTTGGCGGCCGACGCGACCTGTCACATCATCCGGATCTGACGTGGAGTATTGATGGGGATGATCCGCAAGCCGTTGCGGTCGCGGCAGGACCTCGCGTGCGAGGGGCCTCTCCGGGTCGAGCGGCCGTCACCGTAGCTTGGCGGGAACTGAACGCCGCGCCCGTACAGGTCCAAGTGGCAGATGATCCGATCCTGGGCCTGCGGATCGAACCGGACCGACAAACCACTCCCGTGGGTACATCGGTGGATTACCGGATCTACGCTCGGCACCGTGACCAAGTGCGACCACTCAGCGAGGAAGATGGACTGCGATTGCAAGTCGCCGATACCGCCGTGGCCGCACACACCCGGGGACTAGCGGTACGAGGTATCGCGACGGGATCGACCGAAGTCATCGCCCGACTCGGGCCGCATCAGGCGACAGCCCATCTGCAAGTGGTTCCCCCCGGGCCGACACCTCGCGCACCATTACGTCCCGATCGACTGTTTTTCCTGCCGGACGTCTTGAGCCTTCAAGTCGGGCACCCCGGAGAAACGGTGCGAATCCTGCAGCGAAACGAGCAAGGCGAAACGGAGGACGTCGATCATTTGGTCGAGATCGAAATCGAAGACCCTGCTGTCGCTGGGGTCAGGCCGACGGCATCAGGACCGGTTTTTGTACCGAATCAACTCGGCAGCACCACGGCGGTCGCCAGGTTACCCGAGCGTCTGGGAGGTCTTGAAACCCGCCAACCCATGGTGATCCGCGTCTTCAAACCCACGGCGCCGTCGCGGTTGATCGTACGCCCCGATCCCGTGACGTTGGCCGTCGACGAGCGGGCAGATTTTCAGCGAGTCCGGATCGTGCCGGGCGAGGGCGGTGCGCCCATCGACGTGGATTATCAGGTGGTCAGCCAGAATCCGTCGATCGTGGCCGTCCAAGACGGCAAGACCCTGCGAGCAGTCGCTGCCGGGCAAGCTGCGGTTCGAATCGTACCGGTCAACGTCGATCCAATGTATCAGGATTTAAGCGAGCAGGTGAACGTTACCGTCGGCACGGGTGCGGCGGATGAACCTCAGTTAAGGTTGACGGGGCCTTCACGCACAACCGTGGGGGCCGAGGTGGCCTACCGAGTGCAATGGTTCGGACCGGATGGCCAGCGGGACGTGACCAATGACGGCGCCATGCTGGTAGCACCCCAATCCGGATCGGATCGATTGGTCGATTTGCGGTCGGGATGTCGATTGCTGGCCAATCAAGTCGGTACATTGGAAATCCGTGCTCGTTACCGTGATCAAATCTCCAATGCACTCCCGCTGCAGATCGATCCGCCCGCGGGCGCCTTTGCCCGATTAGACTTGGAGATCGACAGCAACCCGATGGTGGTGGGCGAACGTCGGCCCTATCGCGTTTGGGGACATCCCACGACCGGTGGACCACGGCAGGATCTGACCGCCATGGTGGTGGCCACGCCGGACGCGGCAACCGACAACCAGCCTTTGGCGGCGGTGCGAGTTGTCCAGCCCAAGGGCGAGGAAATTGTCTTGCACGCCCCGCCTATCCTTCAAGCCAATGCGCCTGGCACATTCCAATTCGGCGCCCGGTTGAATTCCGGTTTGCGGAGCGACGTGGTCGAACTGGAGATCCGGGACGCGGAGGCCGACCGTCCGGAGGGCATCGTCGAGTTGCGCGTCAGTCCGACGACGATCACCGTCGGTGTCGACCAACGCGTTCCCCCGCTCCGTGCTTTGGCTCGATTGGGCCCCGGACAGGAATTCCGCGAGGTCCAGGCGGATTGGACCAGTCTGGATGAGTCGATTCTGGGTCCGGAAACAGAGGGCAGCCGGCACTTCGTCGGTCGTTCCGCTGGCGAGACCCAATTGCAGGCCTCGTACGGGGGCCACGAGGCGTCGATCCACGTTTACGTGCAAGGAGATCCTTTCCACCATGTATCCGTGGATGAAACCGTGAATCTGCTGGACGAAAACCGATTCGCTGTCTCCGTAAACGTCCAAGCACAAGGGATTCCGGAAGGCAGCCTCGAATATCGAGTCGTCTTCGGAGCCGAACAGGACGTCAGCACCGTACCCTGGACTCCGATGCCTGCGGGCAGCGGTGGACGCGTGACGTTGACGAGTCCCAGCATGGCGGTCGGGCGTCCCGGAACCGTCTATCATGTCGTCGTGGAAGCACGACCACGCGGCCAAGCCGAGATCGCGCGATACCCGTTGTCGTTCAGTGTGATCACCGACCAACGAGTCGAGGAGCGACCGAGTAGCCCATAGAACGTCCCGAGCAGTTCGGGACCGCTGTTGAACATCGTTTCCGAACATGCGGCCCGAACGAACATCCTTCTCTACTATCCGACGGAAGACAAACCATGACAACTGACAGACAAGGGTTTCCCGACGATCGCGACCGCGAATTGCAGCGGATGGCGGAACGAACCTGGGAATTCGCCGACGATCTGGTCGAGTGGGCGGGACACCATGTCCAACCGCGACGCGGTACCGATTTCGAGGTGACGGCGGACGAAGAGTTTTCGCTGTACCGGTTGCGGCGATTGGCTTCGAATCTGTGGCGTTCGGCCAACGTACCCGTGGCCGCCGCCGTCTACGGTCCCTCCCAGGTCGGCAAGAGCCTGTTCATGGCCAGCGTTTTGGAACCTGCGACCGAAGGCGACACGCCACTGGGCAAATGCGACCAGATGGGACCTCCCGGTTACATTCCGGGATTATCCTTCGAAAAAGATATCAACCCGCACTGTGGCGATCAGGAAGCCACCGCGCTGGTCACTCGGTTTACGACCAAGGAACGGTTCGACGAGACCGCGCTGCCGGAATACCCTGTGAAAGTCCGTGCGCTGACCCGAGCCGAATGGCTGCGAGTTCTGGCGCGAGGATTTCGCTCGGAATGCATCCAACCCAAAGGAGTCACCTGGCGGGAGGATTCGATACGCGAATTGTTCGAATCGATCAGCCGGGATCATGCGGCCGATGCGGTGGACCGGGATTGGCGCATGGATCTGTTGGATGTCTACGCGTACGTCCGCGGTTTGGATCCGCGCTTGTACGAGGTCAGCGAATCGATGTTCAATGCCTTCCTGAGCCGATTCCCCTTAACACCCGCCGGTTACGTCGAAGTCGCGGGACGGATGTTTTGGGACCGGGAGAATTATCCCGAGCTGACCGTGTTGTTCAATCGTGTATGCACTTTCTTGGACAAAGTCTGCCGCCACGGCCGCGACGGGATCCTGGTCCATTGGGCGGCGCTGCGGTTTCTGCTGGACAGCCGACGGACGGCACAACACGAGAGCCGTCAATCGAAATGGCAGCAACTGGTTCGGTGGACGGATCTGCGCGATGATATCAAGGACGGCTGGTATGTGCTGGATTACGCGCCGGGTGGCAGCGGTCCCGCCGAGGAACTGGCCGTCATCCAATCCGCCATGCTGGAGATGATCATCCCCGTGATCCCGCATCGGTTGAGCGACGATTGGCGCGACGTGATTCTCAAGATGGATGTGTTGGATCTGCCGGGAATCCTGGCCGGCGGGGGGGGAAACACCGAAGGGGGCGCCGCAGAGATCGATAGCGTCGATCGCCAGATGAACGTTGTCAAACGCGGCAAGGTCTTCTATCTGATCGATCGTTACATCGAAGAACGCCAGATCCAGACCTTGCTGCTGCTGGTTCGGGGCGGCAACCTGAACGTCCGAGGCTTGCTGAAAGAATACGTGGACAAGTGGGGCAAAGCGCGTTACGGCGAAGACATCTGGCCTTCAAGAGTGGATACGTCGTGCCCCGCTCTGTTCCTGGGCATGACGGGAATCGACGAACAGTTCAAAGACAAAGAGTTGCATCCGGAGATTTTCGACGCCCGTTTGTCCCAACTGGTCGATACGACGTTTTACGAAGTGATGACCGATTTTGGGGGGGCTGACCAGCCGTTCACTAATGTGTTTCCGATCCGCTACCCTGGTACCTGGGATTGGGACCAGCAGCGTCGGCAAGCGATGGGGGATCCGCAGAAGTGGGATCGTGCCGGACAGGCATTTGTCGGTTCGCCCCTGGTACAGCGCTATGTGAAGAACCCGCAACTGAAATGGGACGTCGCCATGCGGGATGACGACGGGGGCCTGTCGTTGATCAGCCAAGGCTTCTTGGTATGCACCAACTCGCTCCAAAAACAAGATGTTCTGCAGGAACAGATCCAAAATCTGCATCGGGATTTGAAGAATTTGGCCGAACGCTGGTATTGTCCACCCGATGCCAACGTCGAACGCGACAAACGGATCGGTGTCGCCAAACGCGTGCTGCAATGGCTGGACGACGAGGACGCGGTGTACGAACGTGTCCTCGTGCTGCGCGCGGCGTTGGGCTTCGACGAAGGCGATGCGATGGAGATCGCCGAGTTTCCGGAAACGCGGCCGTCGCGGCAGCGTGCCAAGGGCGAGAACTGGACGAAACGGTTTCCACCCCATCTCAAGAACATGCTGGGCAATTGGGCGCGAGAACTGGCCACTCGCCGCTACCGCGAGTACACAACGGTGGATGACGAGCAGAACGAGTGGCTGCCGGCCGAAGATTTCAATCAATTCGCTCGCTACCTGGGGGATTACCTGTGCAGCAACGGCGTCTTCACCGCCTTGCACCAACGGCTGTTGGATGTACTCTCGTTGCCCATCACCGACCAGGGCGACCGTCGGCATGCCCACCGCGAGTATGTTTGTGTGATACTCAATGATTTCGTCACCAGCTTGGGCCCCGAGCGCCCCATGTACGACCCGGCGGAAGACGAGGACAGCCAGAAATGGGGGCTGATGCAGCCCATCGTCCACCGCTGGCGGGGAAGGCTGGCCGAGGCGTTGGCGTCGGCCGCCGGTGATCATGTGAAAATTCCCTCGGGAAATGACGAACTCCACGAACTCCTCCAAAGCCTTTGATCGGGATGCATCCATGGCCAATCCGTCGTCTGCTGCGAATAGTCGAACGATCTTGTTTTCGGACACAGGTGTTCAGATTATCCGTGTCCCGTTACCCCGCAATGCGTTGTTCCCGATCGAAAAAGTCGGTGTCGGCTGGCAGTACTGCCGCTGTCGCGCGGGCGACGAAACGGTCGAATACGGTTACCTTCAATGGCAGATCGCCGGCGATTTCCTTTTGCTGGCTGTCGACACCACGGTGGGGCCCAACGATCCGGATGCGGTCGGCTACTTTGCCAAGATCGACTCGTTCGGCGGCGATTTCTATCAGAACTTGACCGGTCTGCTGGATCTTCGCGGTGAACCGTTGCAAGAACTGCCGGCGGTCGAATTCGTGATTCGGCCCGCGACGGCCGAAGGGGGTGAACCGAAAGAAGTGCATCTGGTCGTGGACTTCGGAAACAGCCGGACCGGCGCGCTGTTGGTCGAATTCCGTGGGGACAGCGCCCAGGAACCGCTGATGATCCCCTTGCGGCTGATGAACCGTTATCTGCCGGACGATCCGGAGGTCGGAACGGAACTGGAGCCTGAGACCAGCCAGTGGTGGTTCTCTTCACGCAGTTGCTGGTGTACGCCGCCCTATCTGCCACCGCAAAAGCTGGAACGTACGGTTTACCGCGAGCAGAAGGTGCGGGGAACGTTCGGAACCAAGGTCAAGACGGTGCCGGTCAGCGTCGTCTCGTCACCGCGTACCTTCGAAGATTATTCGATGGTCCGCATGGGCGCCGAATCGGATGCACTGGCCGGAATGATCGATACCGAAGGCGAAGTCCGTATCGGATTGAGTTCCCCCAAACGCTACCTGTGGGCACACGATGAAAGCTGGTTGGAAGGCGCCAATTGGTTCATGGCCGATCCGTTCGATCGTTACGATCCGGAGCATCAAGCGACGCATGTTACGCCCCTGAAAGGCCCCTTGCTGCGGTTCCTGCCCGAAGACGATTCGGTGGACGATCTGACCCCGATTTACGAAGAAGCCCCGATCAAACCGAGGCATGCACCGCGAGTGCTGATGGTCGGCGCTTTGTACGAATTGCTTGAGCAGGCCTTCGTCTATGCGAATTCCGTCGCTTACCGCCGGCTGACGGCCATCCAACGGATGCGAGTGATCAAGTCCCTGACGCTGACCTATCCCTCCGGGATGATCGCCGTCGAACGCGAACAACTGAGGAAGCAGGCAGTCAAAGCGGTCAGCATCTTCATGCAGACCCTGGGAAAGAACCAGCCCTGTACCCCCGAAGTCGAATTGAAGCTGGATGAAGCCAGCGCCGTCCAGTTGACCTATATGTGGAGCGAGATCCGCAAATTGGGACGCCACGCCAAGATGTGGTTCTCGTTGATGGGACGCACGCCGACGGTCCCCGAGCCGGAAACGGCCGCGCCGGAACCTGAGCCAACACGACCGTCAGCACGCCCGGGGCTCAGCGGTCGGTCGATCGGCAAAGTCCGCCAGCGACGGATACGCACCGAGTCCGCGGAGGACAAGGGCGCCGAGGTCCGGATCGCCTGCATCGATATCGGCGGCGGTACCAGCGATCTGATGATCGCGAAGTACACCTGTAGCGATGCGCCGGGCGGCAGTGTGGTGCACGGCGAAACCTTGCACCGCGATGGAATCTCGATGGCCGGGGATCATCTGGTCAAACGATTGCTTGAGCGGGTGATCGTTCCCCAATTCGCTGAGGTTGTCGGGCTGGACCCCAGCGATGCGGAGACCCTTTTCGGTCGTGAAATCCCCGCAAACCGAGCCTTTCGAGCCAAACGCATCCATTGGATCAACCGCTTGTTCGTCCCCCTGGCCGGCGCGTACCTGCAACACGCCGTGGACGGGGTGATCGATGCCATCTCGCACACCGATCCGGAAATCGTGTCGCCCGAAGTCGTGCAATCCCTGCAAGACGAAATCAACCGCATCTGGGGCCCCGGTCGGTACAGCGTCAGACAGGATTTGGCCTTGGAGTACAACGCCGAGGAATTCGAGGATATCGCGGACGAGGTGTTCGGGGATCTGTTGTTCGATTTCTGTGAAAGCATCGTCGAACACCAGGCCGATGTCGTGTTGCTGGCCGGTCAACCGACCAAGATCGGCTACCTGCAGCAACTGGTCGAAACCTATCTGCCGCTGCCCAAGTCGCGGATCATCTCGATGTACGGACGCTACGCCGGGGCCTGGTATCCCTACCAGTTTCCGCAGAGTCCGGGGATAATCGCCGATCCGAAGAGTACCGTAGCCGTCGGAGCGGCGATCGAGTTTTCCGCGCGGCACGGGATGCTGTCCCAAATCCGCTTCGAACTGGCCGATCTGGCCGCCCAACACAGCTATTACTGGGGCGTGATGACCGCATCGCAGATCTACGAGAAGAAGATCCTGTTTGCGCATGCATCGGACGAACCCGGCAAGAGCAGCGGCCAGCGGATCGAATTGGATGTGGCCAGCCAGTATCTGTTGATCGGCCGCAAGCGAAGATCGCACGATAACGCGCAGGCCTCGCCCGTCTACCTGCTGAAAGTGCTTCGCGGCAAACAGTTGGGAGAAATCCGCTTGCAAGCCAGTCTCGAACGCGAGAGGAACGAACACGGGGAAGAGACCTTGCAGTTGGTGCAGGTCGAAGGCGAAGTGGACAACGAACGAGCCGTCCAGGGCCAGAACGTCCTGTTCGATTGGCACACCCTGGCCGACGAACAGTATTACCTGGACACCGGAGGCCTGGACAAATTGGAATTGTAACCCCACGTGGCCGCGGATCTCCGAGACGCGAACCAAACTTTCCATCCAATCCCGATGCAGGAGACCTGAACATGGCACAGACTTCGGCCGAGACAACCTCTCCGGCGATCGCTGCGAACCCGCCGGCCGGCGCCCTGGACCATGCCTTCCGTGATCTGCTCGAACCGCTCTGCGCCTCGCTCTCGCGCATCGAAAGCTCGCTGGACGAGCGGGACGGCGATTCCGCCACCCGGCAGCCAGCGATGAACCATCCTCAGAACCGCACAAAACCCACGGCCGCCCATGCCGATTCGGACCCGATCCTCCGACGGCTTGACTCGCTGCAAACGTCCGTCGACCAACTGCAGGAACGCATCGCGATCGCGCTGGATTTGGAATCCTTGGAACCGGCCGACCAACCGCAGGATCTGGACGACGATCGTTTCGACGAATCGCCCACTCCCTGGGAACAGATCCTGTTGGACGACGATTTGCTGAACGATTCCGCGTTGACCGAAGGCCGTCGGCAACTCCTGCAAGATCTTGCCGACGGCGATCCCGCCGCCCGCATTCTGGCCGGCCATCTGATGATCGCCCGAGCTGTCGACCAACGGGATCTGCCGGAAATGTTGCGGCACGTCGGCGAAGCCTTTTACCGCTGGCATCCGCGAACCGCGGAAAGTCGAAAAGACCCTTGGGAAGAAGCTTTGGCCACCTGGCTGAATCGGTTGGTCGAACGCGCGGGGCTGCCCAATTCCATCCAGTTGGTCCGACCCGGCGAACGCTTTGACAACGCCCGCCATAATGCCAGCACCCGCGGCTTCGAAATCGTCGCCGTCCACGGCTGGGTCGTGCTCCGCGACCGCACGAAAGTCTACACCCGAGCCAACGTGACCGTGAAATAGAAAGCGATCTGAATCATGCCCCAATTCCGCTGCAACGCCTGTGGCCAAGTGGTCGATGGAATGCTGTTCAAATGCCCCAACCGGGCCTGTCCCAAACCCATCGGCGGCGGATTCACCGAAGTCAAGGATTCCGAC
>SKKK01000254.1 GCA_007121535.1 Planctomycetaceae bacterium
AGAGTCTGGCCGCGCTGGCTCACGGCGGGCGGTTTGTCGAAATCGGCAAGATCGACATCTGGACCGCCGAGCAGATGGCCGACGCACGCGCGGACGCGGCCTACTTCCCGTTCGATCTGGGCGAACAGGAGCGGAAGCAACCGGGACTGGTCCGGTCGATGCTCGACGAGTTGTCCCAGCAATTCGAAACGGGCGACTTGTCCCCGCTGCCTCACAAGGTCTTCGCCGTCGACGATGCGGTCAGCGCGTTCCGGCTGATGGCCCAGGCGAAGCATTTGGGCAAGGTCGTCGTCACGTTCGCCGAGCATCAAACTCTGGACGCGGCGCCGGTCGTCCGGGAGGGCAGCTATCTGGTGACCGGCGGTCTGGGCGGTTTGGGGTTGAAGGTGGCCGAGTGGCTGGCAGACCGCGGCGCGGGGCACGTGGTGCTGACCGGACGGAGCGCACAGCCGTCGGACGAGGCGCAACAAACCATCCATCATATTGAAAGCAAGGGTACGGGCGTCACGGTCGTGGCAGGCGATATCTCCCGCGAATCGGATGTGCAGCGGATCCTGGGCCACGTCGCCGCCAATTTGCCGCCGCTGCGCGGGGTCGTCCATGCCGCCGGGGTGTTGGCCGACGGCGTGCTGCGGCAGCAAACGTGGGAGGATTTCGAAAACGTCCTGGCGCCGAAGGTTCTGGGCGCTTGGCGCCTGCACCGGCAGACGCAATCGCTGCCGCTGGACTTTTTCGTTTGTTTCTCGTCGGTCGCCTCGTTGCTGGGGTCGCCCGGTCAAGGCAATTATGCCGCGGCCAACGCCTTTCTGGACGTGCTGGCCGAGTACCGCCGCGCGTGCGGGCGGCCCGGACTGAGCATCCACTGGGGGCCTTGGCACGCGATCGGGATGACGGCCGACAAGGACCAGCGCGACCGGGACCGCTGGGCGGCCAGTGGCATGGGCACCATTCCGGCCGAACGGGGACTGGCGGCGCTGGAACAACTGCTGCGGCAGTTCCGCGCCCGCGTCGGCGTCTTGCCCATGGTTTGGCCCAAGTTCCTGAGACAAGCGCCGAAGAACGACATCCGCACGCTGCTGGCGGAAATCGCGGCCAGCAGCGCGGCAACGGACGGACAATCCGCGGACCAGGGACCGCAGCGAACGGGCATCCTGGGCCGGCTCGAATCGGCGCCCCCGGCGCAGCGGCACGACTTGGCGCGCTGCCACGTGGCGGAACTGGTGGCCAAGGTGCTGGGCGTCGGAGCAGCCCAACTGGACCGCGTCCAACCCTTGAAGAACATGGGCTTCGATTCGCTGATGGCGGTCGAACTGAAAAGTAAGATCGAAGCCGATTTCGGCATCGACCTGCCGCTGGAAGCGTTCTCCGAAGAAACCACCGCCACGAGCCTGGGCGAAGCGGTCTGCGCCCTGGTTCCGCTGGTAAGCTCGGCCGGGGAGGCAGCCGAGCCGGCAGCGCCGCCGGTGGAATCGGAGGAAGCGGCCCCCGGCGCACAGCCGGCCGCTGCTCCGGTCGAACGGAAATCGCTGGCGGACATCCCGGAAGAACTGTACCGGTTCACCGCGTGGCCCGAATACCGCAAGCTCGAAACACAACTCGGCCAGATCACGATGCTGGGCGTCGAGAATCCGTTCTTCAATGTCCATGAAGGGCTCACCTCGAACACCACAATGATCGGCGGCCGGGAGATGATCAATTTCTCCAGCTACAACTATCTGGCCCTGTCGGGCGATCCGGAGGTCAAGCAGGCCGTGATCGACGCCGTGCTGCAATACGGCGCGGGCGCGAACGCCAGCCGGGTTGTATCGGGCGAGAAGACCATCCACGGCGTGTTGGAACGCGAAATCGCCCGCTTCATCGGTGCGGAGGATTCCATCGTCTTCGTCAGCGGCCACGCCGCCAACCAGACGACGATCGGGCACCTGTTCGGACCCGGCGATTTGATCCTGCACGACGAACTGGCCCACAACAGCATCATCCAGGGTGCGATCCATTCCCATGCCTTGCGCCGGCCGTTCCCGCACAACGATTGGCAGGCGCTGGACGCGATGCTGGCCGATATCCGCGGCGACTATCATCGCGTGCTGATCGCCATCGAGGGCGTCTATAGCATGGACGGCGACTATCCGGACCTGCCACGGTTCCTGGAGGTCAAGACGCGGCACAAGGTGATGTTGATGGTCGACGAGGCCCACTCGGTCGGCACGATGGGCGCCAGGGGCCGCGGTCTGGCCGAACATTTCGGACTGGAAACCTGCGACGTCGATATCAAGATGGGCACGATCAGCAAGGCGTTGGGCAGTTGCGGCGGCTACATCGCGGGCAGCCGCGAATTGGTCAAGTACCTGAAGTACACCGCGCCGGCGTTCGTCTTCAGCAACGCCATCTCGCCGACCGCCGCGGCCGCGGCCTACGCGGCGATCCGCAAGATCGAACGCGATCCCGAGCCGGTGACCCGTTGCCGGGCTCGGTCCGAGCTGTTCCTGCGGCTGGCCAAAGAGCGGCAGTTCGACACCGGTCCCAGCCACGGCACGCCCATCATCCCTATCATCATCGTCAAATCGCTGGTGGCTCTGATGCTCTCGCGGAAGCTGTTTGCGCGCGGCATCAACGTCCATCCGATCCTGCATCCCGCGGTCGAAGAAAAGGCCGCCCGGCTGCGATTCTTCATCACCGCCGCTCATACCGAGGAGCAGATCCGCTATACGATCGACACGATGGACGAAGAACTGAAGAAACTGATGAGTGCCTGAGGCGAGTCTGTGTCCGAGCGAGTCCACAACAGCCCGAACCTGATCTATCCCGTCGGGACTCAGGTCGTCACGCGGAAACCGGCCCAAGGTTCCAGCGGGCGCGCCGTGCATCCCGCCGGCGCAGTCGGAGTGGTCGTGCGGTCGCCTCGGGACTGGAGCCACGCTTACCGCGTGCGGTTCTGCGATGGTTTCGAGGCGGCACTGCACCACGATCACTTGACGCTGCTGGCCGAATACAAGCTGGGCAGCATCCACGACACCGGACAGATGTTGGCCGAGCACGGGCTGTTCGACCGGGTGATCTTCCGTTGCGTCATCGGATCGAGGGCCTACGGTTTGGACGACGAACGTTCCGACACCGACCGCCGTGGCATCTATCTGCCGCCCGCTGAGTTTCATTGGTCGCTGTTCGGCGTCCCCGAACAATTGGAGAACGACGAAACGCAAGAAGCATATTGGGAACTGCGGAAGTTCCTCGTGCTTGCCCTCAAGGCCAACCCGAACGTGCTGGAATGTCTGTACTCGCCGCTGGTCGAGACCAAGACGCCGCTGGCCGACGAGTTGCTGCGGATGCGGGACGTGTTCCTGTCCCGGCTTGTGTACCAGACGTACAACGGCTACGTCATGTCGCAGTTCAAGAAGATGCAGACCGATCTGCGCAATCAGGGCCAAGTCAAATGGAAACACGTCATGCACTTGATCCGTCTGCTCCTCTCCGGAATCACTGTTTTGCGTGAGGGCTTCGTTCCCGTTCAAGTGGGCGAACACCGGGACGCCCTGCTGCGGATCAAAGCCGGACAAATGCCGTGGCCCGAAGTCGAAGCGTGGCGGTTGGATTTGCACAAGCAACTCGACCGGGCTTTCGAGGAGACCGAGTTGCCGGAGAAGCCCGACTACCATCGCGCCAACGATTACCTGGTCAAGGCGCGTCGATTGGCCATGTCCGAGGAGTTGCCATGATCGTGGACGAAAAGTTGCGGCGGCAGGTCGCATCCCATCCGTATCCGCTCGTGTTCGTCACGATCAGCGGGGCGCATCTGTACGGATTCCCGTCGCCCGATTCCGACTTCGACCTGCGCGGCGTTCACCTGCTTCCGCTGAAGGAAGTGGTCGGCCTGAAAGTTGGCCGCGAGACCGTCGAGAAATCGGGCGTCGAGGATGGGATCGAGATCGATCTGGTCACGCACGACGCCAGAAAGTTTTTCGGTCTCTTGTTGAAGAAGAACGGCTACGTCTTGGAGCAGGTCTTCTCGCCGCTTGTGATCCACACCATGCCGGAACACGAGGAACTCAAGCAGATCGCCGCCACCTGCGTTACACGGCACCACGCACATCATTATCTCGGATTCGCCGCAACGCAGTGGAAGCTGTTTCAAAAAGAAAGTCCGCCGCGAGTCAAGCCGTTGTTGTACGTATACCGAGTGCTGCTAACCGGGATTCACCTAATGAGAACCGGCGAGATCGAAGCCAATTTGCGTCACTTGAACGAATGGGCCAAACTTCCATTCATCGACGACCTGATCGAACGGAAGTTGGCTGGACCGGAAGATTCGCAGTTGCAGCAAGCCGATCTTTCGTTTCATGAAAGCGAATACCAGCGACTCATGGCAGAACTGGAATCGGCATCGCAAGAATCCCATCTGCCAGAAGTATCGGGCGCTAACGCTGCGCTCGACGATCTGCTCATCCGGCTTCGGCTGACGGATCATCGTGCGAACCAAGCCAACAGAAACCCGCGATGAACACCGTTGGTGGAGCGACCGTCCGTCAACCGCACCCCTTCGGCTAAACCGGAAGAAGCGCAGGGGCTTTTGGGGGACGAATCTCCGAATCAAGCAGATCCCGACCACGAAACGTCGCGGCCCATTGCCATCTGGCAGCCACTAGCTCGCACGGCCACAGCGTCCGCCGCCGTTTACCCGTCAGCCGAAGGCGTACGCGATTCTGCCCTTCGGTCTTCCGCTTCAAACATCTTGCAGGAAGACGAATTGCACAACAAGACAGTGGTGGTGGCGATTGGTTCACAAGTCCTAAAGGGTCGGCACAGACCGATGCTTCGATTGTCTCGCCCCTTCAGGGCTTTTTCGCCGCAATCATACGCTACCCAGGGCGACGGCGACGACGCGCACCACTCGCGTCGCCTTGCCCTGGGCTGAATCTTCCTTGGCTGCGACTTGCGACATGGACCACGAAAAAGTGTTTGCCGTCGCTGCCGTGGTGTGGTAGGATGTGGATTGATCGGCTGGCCGGCAGTCGTCCAGCCTCGAACTGGTGGCCGACGGACGCAACCGACGAACCAACAACCGCAACCAAACGGCGATCACCCGTTTTTCCATGGAACGTCTTTCCGTTGCCGCCGATTGATTGGGGCTGTAACGATCCATGTTCGGGCACAACGGCGAGGATCGGTGCGGGTTCGGCCACATCGATACTACTGTCCAGATGGTAAATGAGGCCGCCCGCACATCAACGGACGCGAGGGGGCTGATGCCAGCTACGGCGCCTGACCGCGCCGTCGCTCGGAGGGAGGAGATGATGGCTACGACGTCAGACGATGCGAACGATGTCCCGAAGAGACTGCGGGTGAGTTTACGGTTGTGTTGCGTGGCGGGGGTGGCCCTCGTTCTTCTCACGGGGACGTATGCGGCGGTGCATCTTTTCTGCTCCAGGCCGATGCGAATATCGAAGGAGACGACCTGCATTACGGCGCCCCTGACGCCGGACGGTGATCAGGTGGATTATTTCGCGGCGATCGAGCAGGCGGTTCGGCCCGACAGCATCGCCTCGGACGACAACGGCTACCGCTTGATTGTTCAACATCTGGGCAAGGCCGGCGATAGCGAGCCGGCGCATTTCGAAGATACGCTCCGGCGACTGAGCTTGGATCCCGGTGCGGTCCGGCCGGATCTGGTGTTTCAAGAACCGCTCGACTTCCTAACGGACTATGCCGCCAGCGAGGAATTTGATGAGGCGTTTGTTGAACAGTTCAATCGAGAGTGGGAGCATGAGTTTCGGGGCGCCGCAGGCGTGCTTTCGGAAAGACTTCTCCGGCCTTGGACGACCGACGACCTGCCAATGATGACGTCGTGGCTCGCGGATAACGGCCCGGCACTCGATCTGATTGGCCGAGCGGTGCGGAAGCCGACGTTTTACATTCCGTTGGTCCGGCGCAACGAGCACGACTTGATCAGGCATGATATCCCCCTTCCCGAGACGCAGCGCATGCGGTCGTTCGCCCGTGCGCTGCATGGCCGCGCCAACTACCGCATTGGAACTGGCGACATCGACGGCGCGATCGACGACATGATTGCATGCAAGAGGCTCGGGCGGCATCTCCGACAGGCCGGGCTCGTGGTCGATCTGCAGGTGGGCGTTTCGATCGAACTGATTGCCGACGAGATCGGCGTTGCGGGCTCGCTCGAACACCCGCCGACGAAGGTACAGCTTCAACGGCTTTTCGACGAGGCAGACGCCCATTCACCTGAGGCCGGTCTTCACGAGGCGCTGCGATCGGAACGATTCGTCATGTTGGATGCCATGCAGGGAATTTCCCGTGGAGAGGCGGCATTGAGTGAACTGGATGCTCTTGGTCGCTCGCCCCGTTATCTCAGCGCGTTTGGGCTGGATTGGAATGTCGTTGCCAAGCGGTTCAACGAGCACTACGACGCGTTTACTGGCGGGGAACGACGATGGACCCAGATGTGCGGGTGCAAGTCCTGCAATCCTTTTGCCGTACTCGGCGAAGCTATTCTGGGCGAATGGCCCCACCCCTGCATTCACGACCCGCTGGGCCCATCAGACTTTGTTTCCTTTCTTTCGGTCCGCAGGCGCTCCGAGCATCTCGCCGATGTGACGGCCCGTCAGTTATTCCCCGCGCTGGAGGCCGCGCGTGAATCAGTGCGGCGCTCGACGTGCATGAGCCAGATCAAACGCATTGTGCTCGCGATGCTGATGTACGAACGCGATCATGGTACCCTGCCGCCTGCTTGGTCGGCCGACTCGCACGAGGCTCCACTGCACAGTTGGCGGGTCCTGCTGCTGCCGTACTTGGGGTACCAGACGCTGCATGACGCAATCCGTTTGGACGAACCCTGGGACAGCCAGCACAACCGGCAATTTCACGGCCAGGATCTCGCGATCTACCGCTGCCCCAGCGACCCTGCGGCGCAACCGGGCCAGACGACCTATTCGGTGGTCGTGGGCCCGGCGATGCCCTTCGAGCCGGGCGAGGGAAAACGGCTTGCCGACTTCGGACCCCACAGCGACGACATGATCCTGCTTGTCGAACGCGCACAACCGGTCGGCTGGATGGTGCCGGCGCGCGAGATCCAGCAGGCAGTTGCCGAACGGGGTATCCAACGAAATGGCGGCCATTCTACCCCGGCGTCCAACGATGGTATTGCGAGTCATCATGAAGGCGGAGCGCAGTTCGGGCTGCGCAATGGCGCCGCGGTCTTCCTGAGCGATCTCATGTATGACGGCGATTTCAAGAAAATGCTCCGAGGAACA
>SKKK01000431.1 GCA_007121535.1 Planctomycetaceae bacterium
ACGACTGCCGCACCTGCGGCCAGACGACGATGTAGCCCGCCGGCAGCCAATTCAGCGCGTCGAAGCTGCAGAACAAGGCCAGAATCCGCCGCTCCCGTCCCGGAGGCCCGCCGTAGTGCGGGTTCTTTCGGAGGAACTCGTTGAATTCCGGGTCCTGGTTCTGCGAGCGGGTTGGCAGGGTGGCGTTCATCCAGTATAGTCCGGTGACCGGGTCATGCACGATGTGGAATTGGTTCTGCGCGCCGGGCAGGGCATGGAACATCCGGAACCGGTAGTCGAGCTGCCGGCCGTCGTCGTCTACGTCGCAGATGACCCCGATGCCGACCGTATCGCGCATGTCGATCATATAACGCCAACTGATCTGCAGGCGCCCGTTGACGTCCACGACGTTGCCCTCCAGGATGCGCCCGTTCCCCCGGCCGCGGGTCAGCGACGGTGGCAGCGGCGGGATGGGCAAGCCGTCCGAAATGCGCCAGGAGTCCGGATCGGTCAGGTCGCGGCTCAGATCACCGGCGATGACATAAGTCATATCGCGCCGGGTGTCACAGCACCAATAGAACTGCCCATCGCGTTTCACGTACGCGCAGGCCGGATTGTAGAACGGGCCCTCGAACAGCGTCACCGGATCGGTCCAGGTCTGGCCCTCGTCGTCGCTGCGGATGATTTGCATGTTCGAATCGGAGCGGTGGACGGGACCGGTGCCCAGGAAGTACAACGACTGGTCGTGCCGGAACAACGTGCCGGCGCAGAAGATGCTCTCGGCCGGCAGTTTGGTCCAGGTCCGCCCGTCGTCTTCGCTGCGGAAGAACAACAGCGGCCCGACGGGCTCCTTGGGCGTTCCCCGGATCATCAGCGGCACCGAGCACAGCAAGGCCCCGTCGGCCGTTCTGATCAGCGACGGCGCGTCGGTCAGAATATAACCGTTGGCCATCGGAATCCCGGCATAGTGGTCGTAGATCACCGTATAGTCGCCATAGGTCGGCTCCCTCGGGCCTGCCGACGCATCGGGGGCCGTCGGGTTGTCGTTCTGGTCTCTTGACGCTCGGGCCAAAGGCCCCAAGGCAGCGGCGCCCAGCGTTCCGATGCCGCCGCCCAATAACGTTCTGCGATGGATGCGATGTGTCATGTTCTTTTCCTTTCTCAGATGTCAAGAGTCGATAGTAGCGTCTGCGTCGATATCTTGCCGTAGATTCATCGCCAGACGGCGGAAGTTGCGCACGCGGTGGAAGGTGGCCGTATCTGCGTCGTGCCGGTTCTGTCCGTCGACGCTGGATCGGGCGATGATCGCCAGATCCTCGCCATCGATCACTTGGCTGGCATACATGAACGACTGCCCCAGCCTCCCGGCACGGGCCACGCAGCCGGCCGGGAACCAGTTCAGACCGTCGATTCCGTACATCAGCATCAAGAAACGCCGGTCGTTGCCACCCAGACCTCCCGAATAAGGCCGGTTGCCCCGATGCTCCGCAGGGTCCTTGAACTGGAACTGGTCCTGCCCGTCCACAGCCAAATTGACCGTCGCCCAGAACATTTGCGAGACCTCGTCCCAGATCACACAGAACTTCACCTGACCGCCGGGCATGGGATGGTATTGGGTGAACGAGAGTTCCAGGTTCTGCCCATCGTCGGTCACGTCAAACACCGCGGCCAGATTCGTGGTCGCCTGCAAAGGCGGCTTGACGGTCGACACGATGCGCAAGCGACCGCCGACATTCAACACATTCGGTTCCAGCATCGGGTTCGACGGGTAACTGCCGGTCATCTTCGGATTCAACAAGGAATCCGGCAGACCGGGAAAGGGCACGAAATTCGAGATGCGCCACGACTCGGAATCCATCAGCTCGCGCGACAGATCGGCGGCCAGCACACGGTGGCCTCGTCTGGCAGCACCCAGACTCCGGTCGTCAATCGCCCAATAGAACCTGTCGTTCAGAATCGTCATCCCGGTCTGGCAATTCCAGAACGTTCCCTTGGCCACCGTCACCGGGTCGAACCATGTTCTCCCCGCATCGTCGCTGCGGAGCAAGGTCAAGTCGAGGAACCGGGTCCGTCTGCCCCACGGATCGGCGAACAGATAAAGTTGGCCCTGATGCACGAACGGGGTGACCGTGTGACAGGGCAACTCGGCCACCGGTTCCCCCCAGCTCTGCCCTCCATCGGAGCTTTGTACTACAAGGCAAGTCCACCCCTCTTCCAGCACCACGGGGATCGTGGCGATCAGCATGCCGTCAGGCAAGCGGGCGATTCCGACTCCATCGATACCCCGGCCGGCAACCTGGCTGCGAAAGGCCACGGTATAGTCCTGAGCGAGGGGCGTCGCCCAGCATGCGGCGTCCGGGGGGGACGAAACTGCCTGGCCCTCCGACAAAGCTTCGGCCGCGTGTACCAGTCTCCCGGCGCCCGCCGCGGCAAATGCACCGACGCCACCGCCCAACAGGGTTCTGCGGTTGATATGACCTGTCATCGTGGTCTCCTCGGGTGTCTCGGGTTACGGATGAAAACGACCAATCGGTTTCCTTATGGCTCCGAAGGCCGCCCATCCTGGCTTGATCACTCTCTATCAGAACCAACCGCCACCGTCTTGGTCAAGGGCCATTTTGCGTAATCGAGTGACCCATTTTGCGTCAGGACACCGCGAGCCGGTCCCGTAGAAAACACAAGTCCGCCCCCCACCGGTCCTGCACCGGTGGAGGCTGGGTTTGGCAATACCGCACGCGACCCCGCCGCCTCCTCCGGCTCCCACCGGTGCAGGAACGGTGGGGAGCGTGAGACAGATGGGATTCACCGTGGTTCGTTTTCCTGCCCGGGGAAATCTGGAACGGTTTCGCGTAGGGGGCTCGCCGGGGCGGCGCGGAACTTCGATGGGCGGGTCGGCCGCAGTTCGACGGCCAGGGTGCGGAAATCCTGGACGCGATGGAAGGTGATCATATCGTTGTCGTGTTGATTGAAGTCGCCCGAGGCGGTGCGGCTGACGATCAACAGGTCGTCACCGTCGACCAGCGGCGTAGTGTAATGGAATCCGCGCATCGGGTTGCGCGACATGGCGACAATGCCCGCTTGGAACCAGTTCAGCGCGTCGAGGCTGTAGTAAAGCCCGAGGTGTGGTAGCGGGAAATCCGGCAGCGCACCAACAGCAGCAGCAGGCGGTCGCCCACCTTGACCACGTTCGGCTCGAGCCAGTGATTGTCGCCTTTGCGGGACGCGCCTTCGAAACCGGGCCGATCGAGCACGGTGGTCGCCTCGACCGGCGGAAACGCCAGTTCATTCGAGATTCGCCATTGCTCGGGGTCGAGTAAATCGCCGTCGAGGTTGCCGACCACGGCGGCGATGCGGGAGCCGGGCGCATTGAAAGGGCTCGCTCGGTACGCCCAATAGAGCGTACCGCCGTCGATAACCATGGCGGTCGACGTGCAATAGAACCGGCCCTCGAACAGCTTGCTCCCCGGCTGAGGGTAGTCGTCTGCGATCCACTCAAACCAATTCCGGGTTCGGCCAATGGTCGCCGAGCAATCAAGTCTCCCAGTCTTCCATCTTCAGTCCCAAAATGCGCTCGAACTCACGCGTGTTGTGCGTCACGAGGATCAATCCGTGACGGAGCGCGACGGCAGCAATCTGGAGATCGTGCGGGCCGATGACCATGCCGCTGAGTTCCAGCTTGTGGCGGATTTCGGCACACGTCCGAGCACAGGAATCGTCGAACGGAAGTGACCGGAATGGCGCAAGAAACACATCCAATTTGACATGTTCTCGGGTGGGGTTGGGACTTCGTTCGGCACCGTGCCGGAGTTCATAGACAACGACCGAACAGAGTACCACTTCGCTCGCCTTGGCAGCTTGCCAGCGGGCCATCAGATTTGCATTGCGTCGCCGCAGCAGCGTGATACAGGCGTTCGTGTCTGGCAGATAAGTCATTCCAGCGTCAGTCTTTCCTCGAACTGGCCTTGCGGCGCACGCTGCAAGTCCGGCATCGAACCAGCGACTTGGTCAAAAAAACCGAGAGGCCAGCCGTGTTCATCCACCGCGTCTGCCGAAATCACAGGCTTCACACGAATGACAACAAATACGTCGGCATCCGCTAGGCCGACGTTGACACTCAAGTTCAGTACGCCCTCTCGCGTGGTATGCCCACGGGCTTCGATCGTTTCCGTCATCATGGTCACTCTTCCCACTGTCAGAATCCGTGGCACGCGTCGAGCGCGAAAGCGGTCTCCCTTGCCACACCATTATCCTACGGACTCAAGCCAGGGATGGCAAGCCCCGGGCGCCGGGGACACAACCCTTCGTTGGCTCCTTGTCGGTCACACCAGTTGACGATATTTGGCGTGTTTGGTTCAGTAGGCCAGCGTGTCTTGAATCGCCGGGCAATGGTTTCCGAACCCCGCTAGTGCTCCTGTCTGTCAGAGTGATTGGGAGTGCGGTGGCTCGACGCTCCTGCTAGTGCGTTGTCTAGGCGAAAAATGCGGATTGTGAGCGGCACGGCGCTAGCCGCCGGTTCTGGACGCCAACGGCGGCTAGTGCCGTGCCGCTCACTCATCACGACCCCAAGATTTCGCCTGGACAACGCACTAGGAGCGTTCTACGCACAACAAAAACTGGATCAAGGACGTTGGCCTTGACAAGCACAAATAACACCGCGAGGTTCATCGTGGTTTCTTTTCCTGCCCGGGGAAATCTGGAACGGTTTCGCGTAGGGCGCCCGCCGGGGCGGCGGGGAACTTCGATGGGTGGGTCGGCCGCAGTTCGACGGCCAGGGTGCGGAAATCCTGGACGCGATGGAAGGTGATCATGTCGTTGTCGTGTTGGTTGAAGTCGCCCGAGGCGGTGCGGCTGACGATCAACAGGTCGTCGCCGTCGACCAGCGGCGTAGTGTAATGGAATCCGCGCATCGGGTTGCGCGACATGGCGACAATGCCCGCCTGGAACCAGTTCAGCGCGTCGAGGCTGTAGTAAAGCCCGAGGATCCGCCGCTCTGCTCCGGAACCCGCGCCCCGAAAGCCGACGGTGCCCCGTTTCGGATTCAAGGACTGTAGCCAGCGGTAGTATTCCAGATCCTGGCTGTTCGTCACCGGGTTCGACGTCATCCAGAAAAGACCGGACTGGTCGTCATGCACGATGTGAAACTGGCACTGCGCGCCGGGCAGGGGATGGAACTGCGCGAAACTCAACTGAAGTTCGCCGTCCACATCCTCTAACTCAGCCACGCCGGCGATGCCCGAGGTGTGGTAGCGGGAAATCCGGCAGCGCACCAACAGCAGCAACCGGTCGCCCACCTTGACCACGTTCGGCTCGAGCCAGTGATTGTCGCCTTTACGGGACGCGCCTTCGAAACCGGGCCGGTCGAGCACGGTGGTCGCCTCGTCCGGCGGAAACGCCAGTTTATTCGAGATTCGCCATTGGTCGGGGTCGAGCAAATCGCCGTCGAGGTTGCCGGCCACGGCGACGATGCGGGAGCCGGGCGCATTGAAAGGGCTCGTTCCGTACGCCCAATAGAGCGTACCGCCGTCGATGACCATGGCGGTCGACGTGCAATAGAACCGGCCCTCGAACAGCGTCACCGGCGCCGCCCAGCTCCGGCCGCCGTCCTCCGAGCGGCTGATCTGGATCCGGTCGCGTTGGCTCGACGGCCCGATCCCGAGGTAATAGACCTTTCCTTCATGGAGGAACAGCCGGCCAGAGCTGAAAGCCACGCGGTCGGGCACCTGCTGCCAAGTCTGACCGTCGTCTTCGCTGCGGAAGACTCGCAAGTTGCCGGTTTGTCGATCTCCTATCCGCGGATACGCACACAACAAGGCTCCGTCCGGCAGCCTGACCAGCGACGGCGCGTCGCTGAGCACCTGGCGGTCGTCGAACCCCCACCGGTCGACCACCACGTAATCAGCCCCCAAACCCGTGACCTCCGAGTGGTCCGCCGCGGTGCTGAGCATTGCCAGCAAGACGTTCCCGGCCAGCGCGCCAAACATCGCGTTTGCCTGGATGCGTTTCGGTAAATCCATCTGGAAACTCCTTCTGCTAGTCCTCGGGGACCTTGGAAACACGGTTCACCCGAAGATTCGCATACTCGGCGATCAGGCCTGCCATTTGCCGGAATCCGATCTTGCCGCCTTCCAGCACGAGAGCCTCTTCCGCTCCGTCTTTCCAATCGATGACAACCAGATCGTTGATGGTCAACCGGAAATGAGGGCCGTACTTGATGACTTGCATGCGGTACGGCCGGATGGCATACTGGGCAGCCGGTATCGGGTCGCCACTCTCTGCCACACGAGGGCCCGTATCGAGGACCGTGGACTTTCGCAAGCTGACGGTCTGGAAATTGATCTCATGGAACCCGCCTTCCCGCGGGTGGTTGCGGCGGAAATAGGCGACGTGCAGGGCATTGATGTCGCCGGAACGGTATTGCGGGTAACTGCCGTCGCGGGGAGCCAATGAGGGATCAAACAGATCCTTGCCATTGGCGCCGGTAGCAGCGATCCAGAACATGGCCAGTCCCCGGTCCACCTTCGGCTGAAACTCCCAAGATACCGCGATCTTGTCGGGGAACTCCTCGGGGCACCACAGCAGGAAATGGACATCCGACTCCAACCTCATCCTGCCCTCGTGGGACGTAATGACGGGATGCCCTTCCTTCCTGGATTCAACAACCCAGTCTGCGACATCTTCCGGACCGGAGAACCGGTTTTCGTAAAGGGTATCACCCAACACAAAACGGGGTTTGTCTTGTCCCGCAGCGGAACCTCCTTGGACAAAAAACCCAGCCATCACACCCAGCAACCCGGCCGCCAAGACCGGTTTACGCCATTCGATCTTCCAGCGAATCATCATCATACCTCCGATTTCAGGGTTAAGAGTTTCTTTTCATGGGGCGCCTTGGAGTCTTCGGCTGTCAGATGCGCGCACGGTGCGCACATCTTTGTCGGTTGGGACTCTGTCCCGACCGGGTCGGGTCGGAGACCCAACCTACTCATTTCACGCCCCGACGGCGCGGTTGGGCCGGCGGCTGGAAACGCGGTGTCTTATCCGTCTAGTGCGTTGTCCAGACGAAAAATGCGGGTTGTGAGCGGCACGGCGCTAGCCGCCGGTTGCGCACCACACCGGCGGCTAGGGCCGTTCCGCTCACCCATCGCGACCCTAAGATTTCGTCTGGACAACGCACTAGATCGAAGACCTATTGTGCGGACATTTCTCCCTCAGGACAACAAGCCAGGCCCTTCCAGATGCTAAGATTGGCAGTTTTTTGTGTCGGCACCACCAAAAGA
>SKKK01000500.1 GCA_007121535.1 Planctomycetaceae bacterium
AGTTGCTTCCAGATCCACCCGCAGCGGATCTGCATCTCCACCTCCGGCGTGCGGGCCGACCCTCCCTGGCTGCCCGTTCTGATCGCCCGCGGCTACACCATCTTCTGAGGCTTCGACGCCGACCACCCCGGCGACGCCGCCGCGGCCCGAATGCTCGCCCTCCACCCCACCGTCCGCCGCCTACGCCCAGCGGCCCACGACTGGAATGGCGTACTCACCTCGCCCTGACCGTAGGCCTCATCACAACCCGGCACACGCGACTCCGCTACCCCCTCCTCTTCACATCCGAAGACTCCATCCCTAATCCCGACCCACTCCCCATCGATTATCTCGCACGCTCTCACGGCAAGTTGACCGTGAAATCGGTAAAGAGTTCGGAGCCAACGACTTCAAGAAAGACAGATTGTCGCGGTCGCAGCGTTCTGCCAAAGGAATGGACATCTCGAAAAGGCAATACAACAAAAGGTTTCGACTTGCCGCTCGCATGGAACGCAAGCGTTTGCGCGTGATTCGGGAACAGGTAAAACGCAGTTTGACGCTCGCCAGCAAGAGCCGGCTCGCAAGCCGTCTGAAATCCGACCAGTTCCGCGATACCAACACGGCTTGTTTTATTGCGTATTACGTCGCGCGATGCAACTTGCGAAGTGTTTTCACGAATCAATCGCAGGCGCGTCCATTTGACGAAATCTGCGACATGCTCTTGAAGCGTTGCCACAGTTCCGAATCCACAGATTGGACTGCAATTGCCCATGTGTTACCAGATGCCGACGTCCTCAAAAATGTTTCGGCTGAGGATCGTGGTAGATTGCTGGGCGACTATTTCGCTGTTATGCAGTCAGCTGCAGAACTCCTTCGTGAGGTCTGGGATCAAAGCAACATTAGTCGCGAAACAATGGTTGTTCGTCGTGGAAACGACTCGACAACATGGAATGTCACCGCAGGTGCATGGAACAAAATTCGTTCAGGATGGTTTTCTCTCCTTTTCAGTCTGGGACTTGATGAATGGATTGAATCAATGTGCCCCGGAAAGGTTTTGCGACTGATGGCTGCGGACGTTGCTGCCTGGCATCGAGCATCGGGGGGTGATCTGCACGCCGACACCGGGCCGTGGTGCGACCTTCCCCTCCCCTGGGAAGTGTTGCGAGGGCAGCCATGCCCGAAAAGCAGGGTCTTGGAAATCTGTAGGAAGTGGCGTGTCGATCCGGTAAAATCAGGTTGGGTTGCACCGCCGCCCGACCGCAAAGTCGCTCGATACTCGCCAACACCGGAACTTGTTCACGGCGTGGAGGTTTCCAGCCCACAGTTGGCTGCACTCCTTCGCTCTCTTGGTGTGTTTTCAGGTACATCAATTTCAGTGACAATGAAAGATGAAATGCTGGGATAGCTCAGTGGTAGAGCGTCCGGCTCTCGGACCGGATGGACGCAGGTTCGAGCCCTGCTCCCAGCTTTTGCGTACATCGGCGAACCATCGCATGCACGGGAGCGGTGGTGGCGAGCGTTATGGCAAATCAATGTTAACTCCCGCCACCCCGTGATGGCAGGCGTTCATCAGCTACCAAACAGCCTTTGATGGACAGCACGCACCAACTAATGGAGCTTTATCAGGCACGCCAGAAATACGGTGGCTTCATGCGTCACAAGATCGAAACGATACTACCGGATGGAACCACCGCGACGATGATCGGCGGGATACTTCGAGCAGAGGGTGTCATTACGGTCGCCGACAAGACGTATCAGGTTGCCCGGTCGGTCATGAACGATGGGATTCGAGGGGTCGCCGATTATACGATCGATGGCTGTCCCATTGGGCCGCCTAGCGTGAGGCTCAACGACCTTGAGCGGAAACGGAGTTACGTGTTACGTCAGCGGCGAATCTGGTCGTCGACGCTCGTCTTGCTTGAGAACGCAACCGAGGTTGGCGACTTTCGCTGGAACTGCCTGCAAAGTCGCTATCGTATTCTTGTTGATCATGGTGTTCCCACCAAAATGGTTTTGTTGTGCGTGTGGGTCGTTATGGTACGAGGGGAGTTCACGGCATAGACATCCAAAAAAACGACGCGGACGAACAAACGGTTGAACGTGAGCGGCGGATCACGTCGGTTTTGAAGTCAACGGTTACTGGCCGTCGCCGGGTTGCCTTGCCGTTCTGTCCCATGGGAATGCCCGATCCAATGTCGACCGTCGTTCAACCGTGACACCACAATGACGAGAACGGTCTATCTCGAAAATTGGCATGCTTGGGTTGAGCCGACCATGAACGACATACTCCTTGCCGCTGGACAGGCCGGTGCCAACACACCGGAACAGCTCGCGCTGCTTGCCGAACGGAACATCCTCAGCGAGATGATCCACGAAGTCAAAAACGTCGATCCCGAACAAAAGCGAAGCCTTAATTCCCCGTTGATCGCGTGCTCTGTTCGCGAATCCCTCGCGATCCCGGCCACGATTATCGAAAGAGTTGGTGAGATCCATGACATCTATCGTCGGTTTCGCAACCGACTGGTGTGGCCCACGAAAGGCATGCAAATTGATTGACGACAACACCATGTGGTATCATTGTTTCCAAACGAATCTGTTCGGAACGCCATTTTGGTAAATCGTCATCCCAACCCCCGACGTGGACGAACAATCCGATCCACGGGAGCGGCGAAGTCGGACGGCGTACACAATGAAAATCAATCGTCTTCACCGCGTTACCGCCGTCGTTACGATCCAAACTCGGCCGCCACGGACCAAACCCGATGCTCGTCGACGGTGCCGAAAGCGAACATCCTCGCGCGAGGCGACGAACGGCGGCGTGGCAGCGAGACGGGCGGATCACAGCACGAACGTCGATCCCGATGGGGCGGAAAAACCGGAACGTCCGTTGTCGGTGTCGACGGGCGTGCGGATGGAAAAGATGCACCAGTCGAGTCAAAGGTGACGTCGTCGCTGCGTAGCGATTACCCATGATAACCCGTTGGTCGCGAGTCAGGTCAGGGTGCGTCTGGGCGGAGTCTCGGGGCCATGGACCGCGAAAAACGTTTGCCGTCGCCGCGACGGTGTGGTACGATTCCGATCGATCGGCTGGGCGGCGATCGTCCGGCTCGGAACTTGAGACCGAGTTGAACGGGTGGCCGACGTACGCAACCCACGAACGAACCACTGCAACCAAGCGGCGATCACCCGTTTCTGCATGGAACGTCCATCCCTCGCCGCCGGTCGAATGGGGTCGTTCGCCCGCTCACGCTTGCCGATAAACCGCAAAGGAGCTGCCCGCTGTTTCGCATTACTCGCAATATCTGGCAAGGGCGATTTGCGTCCCATCAGCGGCTCGATGAACTGAAGCGAAACGCGATCACCCACATTGTCAACGTCGGTGAATCGCCCAGTCAATTGACCGAGGCTGACGGGCCTTTCGATCGGATCGTCTGGAATCCAATTGAAGACCTAGTGCGTATTCCGACCACGGACGCAATTGGACGCGTGAACGCCATCCATGAATGTGTCTGCGACATGGATAGCAACGTCTACATTCACTGTGTCGCGGGTTGGAATCGATCCCCGACTGTACTGTGGCTTTATTTGGTTGCGTGCGGCGTCGATTCCACGGTCGCCAGGAACATGATCGCATCGGTGGCATATGACGCCGTCCCAGCGCACCCCAAGCTGATTGACGATTTACTGGTGCATGAAATCGCGGCATACGGCGCAACCCATTTCATGCCTCACCCGAGACCCGAGGCACTCGCCGCTCCAAACGTGGGCGAACAACGCGGTGAAAGGGAGCCGTCGATGACGCGGGACTTGAAATCATAGTGTTTTGGCGGCGGCCCCGTTACCGCCGTCGTTCTCATCGGTGGCCCACGGGCGAGATGGCGTTGGATGCAGACATCGTACGCCGCTGAGGCGTCAAGCGACTTCGAGGCCCAAACAGATGGACAATCGCAACCGCAGACGTTTTCCGGATTTTCTCACGGACTCCGCTGTGTCCGATGCTTACGTCCCGGTTCGCGAAATCCTCGTCAAGCGACTAGACACGTCAGAATCCGTTCGCCACCAGCTGATACGTGAACGCGGCGTCACGGATGCGATCGATCTGATGTTCGCGACACACACCAGACTTCAGGTCGTCGTGGCCGGTTGGGTTGACCAAGCCGTATTGGAGATTCATCGTGAGTTGCAGGGCGACCTTCGATGCCTTTCGAACGCACTCAGTGAACTCGACGTATACCGTGCCGACCAGAATGGGGGCGTATGCTTCTATCTTACGGACCTTGCTCACAGCGAGGTGCTTGCGGCGATGCTGTCCTTCGAGGACGGGACAATGATTGCCCGCCAATACCGCCGCTCGAACGGGGCCGCGAGAAAAAGGGGATAAGTCCAATTTTCGATAATTGGACTTATCCCCTTTTTCTTCTAATCCCCTTTTTCGCCCCCCCATCACGGCGATGGCCGGGCTGGATTTCCTCCGATTGCGACTTCCGATATCGACCGCGAAAAACGTTTGCTGTCGCTGCCGTGGCGTGGTAGGATGTCGAATGATCGGCCGGGCGATCGTTTTCCCAGGAAACGTCCATCCGTCGCCGCCGGTTGAACGGGGTCCTCATTCCTCACCATGGCAACACACACCAACACAATCGTTGAACCGTACGATTTCGCCGAAGCGATGACACTGACCGTATCGCAGCGGATCGCTCGGTCACTCGAAATGGCGCGCGAACGCGTTTCGCAGAACGGTTATCAAGAATTATCAGATTTCCCCTGTGTCCCGCCGGACGGTGCAACAGAATCAGAACTTGCACAACTTAAGGACGACCTCGGCGGATCGCTGCCAACTGAGTATCGAGAGTTCCTTTCGCGTTGTCGATACCTCAAGATTGATGACGGCTGTGGAATTGGCGGCTTTGCCCATGAAGGCGTCTATGTCACCGAAATGCCCTGGGTTTCCAGTCAACATCGTCAGGGCGTCCCGTATTTGGTGTTTGCCAGCTATTGGCGGTTTGCGGACGGCGACCAGTTGATGATTGATTTGTCGGATCCGGATCATCCGGTGGTTGCCTACCTGCATGAACACGGGCCACTGTTCGAATTGTACGCCCCTTCGTTTTCGTTAGCACTTTGGCGCCTTGTCCACGAATCGGACGACGAGGAATGACCATGCGGTGAACGGAAGTCGCCGATGACACGGGTTTCGAAATTACAGTTTCTTGGCGACGGTCCCGTTACCGACGTCGTTGGTCGGATTAAAGCACCATGGTGAAGCCACAGAATTCTTCTGGATCGTTCGAGGCGTCATCTGATTTGCCTCCAGTGCGTCGGTTCATGCTGGCCGCATGTATTGTATTCGCGTCTGACTCACGATTGAATCGCAAGACACGGGCGCGTCCGCGTGATCGGGAACATTCCACATCATCGAGCACGCTATGAGCACAAGTTGGCAAACCTGGTCGCCGTTTCAGTCTGCAGAGGTCCGCGAGATTTGCATGCACATGACCGACGCCGAGAGAGCCGAGGCATCACGACGAAGCGGACTGTACGGGTTGTGGGTTTTTGCGACATTTGCCGGGCCACTATCCTTCGCCGTCGTCTTTCGCCAGCCAGCTCTCATGGCTGTTGCTGCAGTCCTGATCGTCATACACATCGCCTGTGTACCCGTGTGGCTGAAGATGCAGCGCCGCTTTTTGTCTTCGACAACGTGGGCGACCGAGCATGGTGTTGCAGCCGATCGGCTGAGGCTGTTCGCAGTTCGCGCAGGCCCGTGTAGAACAAACTCACGAAAATAAAGCGAAGCGGATCAGCTCGGTTGCTGCTGTGGCCACGCTGGCGTTCGCTTCTGTTCGCATTTTCGTTGTACGATGGTCAACCACGCGCCAGGCGGTCATACTTCGAAGACCTTGCTCGAAGCGGCACGCTTGCATCTGCAGCAGTCGATGCCGTCGGCAATGACGCCCGCCAGCCGAACGTGGTTGCCGGAAATGCAAAAATGGCCGCTCACCTGCCGCCGCATTGAGCAAGTGAATCGTTCAGCCGGTTCGCGGTCAGGAAGCCGGTTTCTTGCAACGGCGGTGGTCGAGTCAGAGTTGATTCCACCGCTGCGTAGGGATTACGCACGGTCACCCGCTGCTGGTCGCGAGTCAGGTCAGGGTGCGTCTGGGCGGAGTCTCGGGGCCATGAACCGCGAAAAACTGTTTGTCGTCGCCGCCGAGACGTGGTAGGATGTGGATCGATCGGCTGGGCGGCAGTCGTCGGACGTGGAACTGGGGGCCGAGGGACGCAATCCACGAACCAACCATTGCAACCGAACCGAGCGGCAATCACCCGTTTTTCCATGGAACGCCCATCCGTTGCCGCCGATTGAATGGGAACGTTCGTCCAACAGAAATACATCAATGGCAGCATTGAAATCGACGCCACTGATTCTGTTCTCGGGACTTGCGGCTGACGCCAACGTTTTCGTGCCCCAGAAGATCGCGTTTCCGGAACTGATTGTTCCGAGTTGGCTCACTCCCCTTCGACACGAAACACTGGATGATTATTGCGAACGAATCGCCAATGACTTGCAACCACAAGGACGTGCGATCATCGGTGGCGCATCGTTCGGTGGTGTCGTTGCACTTCACATTGCCAAACGACTGAACGCGCGAGCGGTTGTGCTAATCGGTAGCGTGCGCTCACCTGCGGAACTTTCTCGACTTGTGCGGTTCTGTCGTCCACTGAAACCACTGGTTCCGCTGATCCCCGTGCGAATTCTAAAACTTTGCTGTGCACCGATCGCATCCGGACTCGCACGACGTTTTTTTCCACATTTCCATGGCCTCGCCCGGCAATTTCGTGGTGCAGATCCTCGTGTCTTCAAATGGTCGATAGCTCGAATCCTCGACTGGAACTCAACACCCGTTCTGGACTGTCCGGTTTTTCACATACATGGCGACCGCGACTTGGTTCTGCCGATACGCTATACTAAACCTGACGTGATCGTGCATGGCGGCGGACACGTGATTTCGTTGACGCATCCCGTAGCAGTCAATGAATTCATTCGATCCGCAATCACAGAAACAATGGGCGAACCAAGCGATGTACCCAAGTCGCCGATCGGCCGCGAATTTGAATCATAGTTTTTTGGCGGCGACTGGGTGACGGCGGTCGTTCGTCCCCTCAAGACTCCTTCAGCCTAACGAGTCATTTGATTGATCCGAAACGTCTATTCCAATCTGCTACATGTCGGAAACGCGATGGACGCTCGCGATCTGCGACTACTGTACGAC
>SKKK01000350.1 GCA_007121535.1 Planctomycetaceae bacterium
ACAATCGTTTGGTCGTGAATCGGCGGACGGACATAGCTCTTGTCGACTTTGCGAGGCGGCAAGTCCAACGGTGCGGGCGTCAGATCCTCGTAATCGAATAGACTGAGCAAATGGCTGATGCAATTCAATCGCGCGGCCTTTTTGGAATCGGAGGGCACAACGTACCAGGGCGCCTGCTTGATATCGGTGACCGCAAACATCTCGTCTTTGGCCTTGGAGTATTCCACCCAACGCTCGCGAGATTGCAGATCCATCGGACTCAGCTTCCAACGTTTGGTCGGATCCTGGATGCGGCGTTGGAAACGCCGTTCCTGCTCTTCGTTGCTGACCGAGAACCAGTACTTGATCAACGTGATGCCCGCACGGACCAGCATCCGCTCGAACTCGGGACACGATCTGAGAAACTCGCGGTACTGATCCTCCGTACAGAATTCCATCACGCGTTCGACGCCCGCCCGGTTGTACCAGCTTCGATCGAAGATCACCATTTCTCCGGCCGCGGGCAGATGCGCCACATAGCGCTGAAAATACCATTGCGTCTTTTCGCGTTCGGTTGGTGAGGGCAACGCGACCACTCGGCAGATTCGCGGGTTCAAACATTCGGTGATCCGCTTGATGGTGCCTCCCTTGCCCGCCGCGTCGCGACCTTCGCAGATGATCACCACCTTCATCTTTTCGTGGACGATCCAATGCTGGAGCTTGACCAGCTCGATGTGCAAATCCGACAATCGTCGCATGTATTCGCGACGGCTGAGGCCCTTGGAAGGCAGTCGCACGTCGGGCGTTCCCGTGATCTCGCTCAACTCGGGAGTCTCGGGCGTTTCGCTGAGCGTTTCGGGTGCCTCGATGACCGAAACCGACGATTCGGAGTTGACTTGCTTCTTCTTCCGATTCTTCTTCTCTTTACCCATTCTCGCCTCCTGAATCCGTAGACGCCCCTGCGTTCGAAAACGCGTCTTCCGAATATCAAGTTTAACACAAGGCAACGAATACGCCACCTGGTGTATTGGGATCTGGTGATCCGTTTCGCCGGACTGGCAGTTGCCCGGCTTTGGTGGTATACTGATCCGAATAGATTTATTCCCGGGTCAGGCGAGCGAACGGAACGTTTTTGAAAGGGAGAAAAGATGCGCACCGCTCGATGGATCGTGACGATCTCGATGGTTTTGGTTCTGTTCGCCTCGGTTCATACGTCAGCCGAGGATGCGGCTCCGACTGGCGGCGATCCATTGGAGCACGAGTTTCAGTCACTGCTGGACGCTCCGCTGCTGTTCACGCGGCGTCATTCGTACTCGGGCATCCACATCTACGACACGTTTTACAAGTGGCCACCCGGCGGAGGAGGAATCTACGTCCTGGAGAATCCTTGGCAGCCGCGCAGCCAATGGCGCATCCGGCCCGTGATCGATCCGACCACTCCTGAGACGCTGGGCGAAGGCGTGTATGATGAACCGAACCTGCATTGGGATGGCCAGAAGCTGTTGTTCACCTTCAAGGGCGAACCGACGGGCAGCACGGCCATTTACGAGATCGGCATCGACGGATACGGGTTACGGCAGATCAGCGATCCCAGCGACATGTGCGATTTTTACCACGGTTCGCAAAGTGGACAGCACGACGTGTACCCGGCCTATCTGCCGGACGACCGCATCGTGTTTCTGTCGACGCGACCTAGTGGGTTGGTGCCTTGCAATAACACGGGCGTGGCGATCCTGCACGTGATGAATGCAGACGGTTCGGACATGCACCCGATCTCGGTGAACAACGTCAACGAATTCGACCCGGCGGTCATGCCCGATGGTCGCATCCTGTTCGGGCGTTGGGAGTACGTCGACAAGAACGCGCTGACGATCCAATCGTTGTGGAGCGTCAATCCGGATGGCACTCAAGAGACGGCCGTTTTTGCCAACAACATGGTCTTCCCCGAGGCGATCCTCGATGCGCGTCCCGTCCCGGGCACGCCGCTGATCGTCGGCACGTTCGCCAAGCACAACGCCCCGCCGCGGGGCACGATCGCGCTGATCGATCCGCGCATGGGCAAGAACGGAACCGAGGGGATCATCAACCTGGAGTTTCCGGACGATCCAACCCGCGATACGGGAAATTCCTGCGAACCGTGGCCGGTGACCCCCGAGGTATTCCTGTTCAGCGGCCGGCCCGAGGGGCATTCGCGGAATACAATCGAGATGATCGATCGCCAGGGACGGCGGATGACGTTGTTGTCCGACCCGGATATCTGTTTGCACTCGCCGATGCTGATCAAGCCGCAGGTGCGTCCCCCGATCTTGCCTTCCGCGGTCGATCGGGAAAAAACGACGGGAACCTTTTTCGTGCAGGATATCTACCAGGGCCTGCCCGGCGTCGAACGCGGCGAGGTCAAGTATCTGCGGGTGATCGAAGAGACTTCGCGGATCAGCCCGACGACGATGGGCGGCAGCCCGTACAACCAGACTTTCCTGGTCAGCGCGGCTTTGGCCTTCGGTGCGAAGAACTACTTGGGGGTCGCTCCGGTAGCAGAAGACGGCTCGGCCTATTTCGAGGTGCCTTCGGGACGCGCGGTCTATTTTCAGGCGTTGGATGCCGAGGGGCGTCTGGTGCAGAGCATGCGGACGTTCGTCCAGGCGGCGCCGGGAACGACTCGTTCCTGCATCGGCTGCCATGAACCTAAAGCGGCTACCCCGGCCGCTCATGCCCCGCTGGCTGAACTGTTGGACCGTCAGCCGCATCGTCTGCAACCGGAATCTTGGGGCAGCGGCTACGTCGATTATCCCAGCATGGTGCAGCCCATCTTGGACAACCATTGCGTCCGCTGCCATGGCGGCCCGGAGGGCTTCGGTGGCGGCATGGATCTTTCGGGCGGCTGGACCGAGCACTTCAATATCAGCTACGAAAACCTGGTCAACCGCCGCGAGACGCAGTTGGAAGCCTACTGGATCGCGGGGATCGATTGCATGAACGGCACGGCCTTGTGGTCTTCCCAGATCTTCCCGCCTCGCGCCCACGGTTCGGGCGCCGCACCGCTGGCCGATCTGCTGGTCCAAGGACACGAAGGCCGCATCCCCGATCTCACTCGTGAGGAACGAGACCTGCTGATGGCCTGGATGGACTCCAACGGCTTGTATCACGGTACCTGGAATTCGACCGAGGCGGGTTGCGCGATCGAGGATTGGGGCAAGATGCAGTCTGCCCTGGTGGATCGCATGCAGATGGCGGGCTGCCTGGAGTGCCATGGCGACGGAAATCACCCGCATTTCTTCGAGAGCGATTGGGTTAATCTGCGGGATCCGCAATCGAGCCGCATCTTGCGAGCGCCGTTGGCAGCAGGTGACGAGGGCTACGGATTGGAGATGTGCCGAGACCGCTCGATCGATCCTCAGAATCGCCGAGTCCGATTGCTGGTTCAAGGATACGCTCACGCGGTGCAACCGCCCGACGCGTTTCCCCGACGTCAGTGGCAGCCGCCGGATACCAGCGGCCCCCCGGTGATCGGATTCGCCTCCACCCGGGACGAACACTACCAGGCCATGCTGGAGATCATCCGTCATGCTCGTGACCGAGCGTTGGCCAATCCACGAGTCGATATGCCGGGCGCCGAGTTGATCGCGGGTGCGTCCCGCATGTTCATCCCGCCGCCGGTTCCGGAGAAAGCTCCGCCGCTGGAAGCCGCACTTGGCGATGATGGCGTGGTGTTGCTGCGATGGAATCAGTCCGCCGAGACGATCGGGCTGGAGGCGAAGCTGTTCCGAGGACAGCAACCGGACTTTGCGCCCGATGAGGGAACCCAGTTGGTCTACGGCGAATTGGCCGGTTATCTGGACCGTGACGCACCGACGGGCACGCAGCACTACGCCTTGCTGCTGGCTTCCAACGGCCAGCGCAGCCGACCTTCGCGATTGACCGTCGAGGTCCCACCGCCCGTGACGCCGGACCCGCCCACCGACGTGACGCCGTTGTCCGCGTCCGGCGCGGTCCGCTTGAGCTGGCAAGCTCCTGGCTCACCGGTCGTCGGTTATCACGTGTATCGCAGTGACAGCCCGGACCGGTCGCCGGAGCGCCTGACGACCGAACCGATCCCGCAGCGAGCCTTCAGCGACAGCCAAGTCCAGCCGGAAGCGCCGTATTGGTATTCCGTTAGCGCGATCAGTGCTCGCGGACTCGAAAGCCCGCGGTCTTCACCGATCTCGGCCACCGCATCGATCGTTCAACCGCCGATGTTCCAGTTCCCGGCTTCGTCGGCTATCGAAGCCGCGCTGTACGGCGAGTCCCCCTTGGCAGGCGATGTTTCCGGAGCCGCGCGCATCGAAGACGGCCAACTGGATCTTCGCCAAGGCGGTCATGTGACGTTTCCCAACCACCCGTACTTTGGGCTCTCGCAACCGTTCTCGGTCGAATGCCGCGTCTGGTTTGACGAGCCCGGGAAGATGCCGGTTGTGATCAGTTGCGGCGTTTGGCGTCAATCGGGTTGGTTCCTGCAAGCGTTGGGCGGCCGTTGGCGTTGGCACGTCGGAGGCGTCGATTGTGACGGCGGCCGACAGGTTGTCGGGCGTTGGACCCATCTGGTCGGCACCTTCGATGGACGGGTGGCTCGTTTGTACCAGGACGGAGAACTGGTCGCTCAACAGACGGGCGTTTTCAACACCGACCTGTGGCCCGGCGCCCTGCACGTCGGGCAGTACAGCGGCGGGACGCGGCCCGATTACCAAGTCACCGGTCGCATCAAAGATGTCAACATCTATCATCGAGTGCTGATCGACGATCCATGGGATCAGCCATGAAGCAAGCCGACCGGACAAGATGGCCAAACGAATGATCGATATCGTTGCCGAAGATCTCACGGTGGCTTTTCCCGGCGGGCACGCTGCGGTGGAAGACATTCGATTTCAAATCGCCGCCGGGGAATTCGTCTCGATCGTCGGTCCGTCAGGCTGCGGCAAATCCACCCTGCTGCGATCCATCGCCGGTCTGCTTTCACCGACACAAGGCCGCTTGACCGTCGCCGGCAAATCACCAACCGAAAACCGCAAGAAGGCTCATCGGCTGTCCTTCGTCTTCCAGGAACCGAACCTGCTGCCTTGGCGCACCGTCGCGGACAACATCCGATTGCCTCTGGAGCTGCAAGGCGTACCGGCCGCACGACAACGCGATTTGATCGCCGACAGCCTGCGATTGATCGGGCTGCAACCCGGCGACGTGGCAAAGCGGCCCGCGATGTTGTCGGGTGGCATGAAGATGCGAGTATCCTTGGCCCGCGCCTTGGTCACGTCGCCCAATTTGATCCTGTTGGACGAACCGTTTGCCGCGTTGGACGACCTGATGCGCACGCAGTTGAACGAGGAACTGAACCGGCTGTGGAACCAGCAGCAATGGACCTCGGTCTTCGTCACCCACAACGTCGCGGAAGCCGTTTACCTCAGCCAGCGAGTCCTGGTAATGAGTCCCAGCCCCGGTCGAATCATCGCCGAAGTCGACATCCCCTTCGGTCTCACCCGCTGTAGCGATCTCCGCAGCGCCCCCCATTTCGCCCGCCTGTGCGGCGAAGTCAGCCAAACACTACGAGCCGGCATGAAACAATAAGCACCCGCCCAGAAGTTTCTTGCCAGTTGAGGTAGCCTTGCACGGGGACGCAACGGGGTCGGGAGTCGTTTTCGGCCAACGATCTACCACGTGCGAAGCGGGTCACCCGAAAACGACTCCCGACCCCTTTCGCCCGATTCCACCAAGAAATATCTGGCCGGGTGCTTATTGCCTGGCTTGTTCATCTCGACGCGTCCTTAGTGCTCCTGCCGTCTCGCACTTCTGATAGAAGCATCTTGATGGACAATAAGATTCCAACAACGACCAAAACGACCGCGATCACCCGATGCTCCAACGGCATGGGCAGGAAGGTGCTTGCGAAGCCCGCACGAGCGAAGTAAAAGGAAACAAACACGAAAAAAAACCAACAGCTAGCCTTGCGACTGAGCCAACGTCTTTTTGCCATATTGAGAAGATCCTCAATGTGTCGAGGGAAAAGTAGCGATGGCAATTCCCTGCTCTATGGTTCTTGGGTTTCCGTTTTTCCCTCGCTCGAAATGTTGAGGCTTTGACAAACCGCTCGTATCCAGTCGGGCTCCACCTTTCCGTCGAGGTCTCTGAAGTGGATGTAGCCTCCTTGACCGTCAGTGAATTGCCAGTCCAGCGCGACTCGGTGCCCATGGAAATGAGCTACTCCGTCGAGACCGTTTTGGCTAAAGCTCTCCGTGTAGTTGACCGAACCGGGCCGAATCAACCTACTCGTGGTGATCCGAAAGGCGTGCCATTTAAGCTCCTCAGAAGTCATCGACCAACGAAAGTCATCCGAAGAAACTTGATATAGCGCTAGGCGTAACCTTGGAAGCGTGCAATCACAACAGCAACGGCGGCGAACTGCCAGCAAAAGCGGCGCTTCCAAGTGAACTTCGTATTACTGCGAATCATTCCTTCCCCTGACCATACTTCACCGCTTCGGTTCCCAATTTCTCGCACGACTGCTCGGCGTGTTTGGAGCACTGCTGCCGAGTATAGGCGCCGTACCGGTGCCAACCACATAATTGGTGCCACCCGCTACCATGTTCTTCTTTGTTTATTCGGTGGGTGGTACCCTTCACTCTAGTGGGTCAAGACGTCGTGTCACGCGCTGAGCTGCCGTGCGCGTAATCGGGTCACTACTATCAACGCCCATTTCTAAGGCGGTAGCAGCCCCCCGATCATTAGGGTCGGACTTCAATAACGCCTCTGCTGCGATGACTCGCACCACTTCGACAGGATCATTGAGCGCGGCGCGAAGATCGGCCATCGCCAGCTCGGTCGTCACCCCGATCTCGCCGATCGCATAAGCTGCTGCGCACCGAACGAGCGGAGACTCATCCTGCAACACCTGACCCAACTCGGCAACAGCGGCGCTTGCATCTGCACCGAACTCAGCCAACATCATTACCGTGGCAAATCTCTCCGTGGGATCCTGTTGAGTTGATAATGCCTCCCTGAACGCCTCAACGCCATGTTCTGGCTCTACCTGCATCCCGGCGTCAATCAACACGTAGCGCATGGCGTGTTTCATCTCGGGAGAAGTGCGCAGCTCATACATCCAGTACCAACCGGCGTGCTTCGATTCCAAAGACACATCGGGCCAAAGTCCGCCGTACGTGACAAGCGACCATACGCTGACCGCGACGGTAAGAAAAACCGCACTACTCGCAACGGCTCCCACCGCTGTTCCATGAATTGCCAGCAACACAGCATGGCGCAGACGCACGCCCAGCGAAATGTTCTGGCCAAAGCGGGCGATTCGGAATAAGCCCAGAGATGCATATATACATGCACCAAGCGATGCGCCTAGGAGAACGAAGTGGAAGTCGACCCCCAAAGCTACGATCATCACGACGATGGATGCCAAGACCGTAGCGTAACCGATTAGGCGCCGCCGCATGATCCGGTGATCGTGATTCACTTTCTTGCCCTTCCAATGCAACCTGACAGAAAAAGCTTCAAGGTGCCATCAGTGTCGAAATTGGTAGGAAACGCCGGCTTGCACTGCCTGCCCCGCGTCTTGGTTTTCTCCGTTGCCTTGGGTCGCGGTCAGCGATCATGTCGTTCTTTCGACGGTCCGCGGGCCGCGGCATCTTCCCACGTCTAAAGCGAAAAGGAAGAGAACGACCGCCCGACGTTTCTGCTTCCAGCATTGTACACCGCGCGTCCTGCCATCGGCAAGCGTTCTTCCAAGATCGTTCTGAGGGCATCGCAGTTGGCCCGAATTGTCTGGATTCGTCTGTTTACAGGCCCCGGAACACCGCCCACACGCGCTGAGCTCGGCGACGCCCGCTCGAAGATTCGATGACCGGGTTTCGGGCAGTTCATCCGTCGCTACGCGACGGATGCTAGGACACGCCTCCCATCCGTGGGTTGAAACCCACTGCTACGATCCGTATCGATCCCGCAACCGCCAGTGTTTGAAACGCCAAAGATGGCGCGAAAACGAAATCGGCCCCAAGCCATCGCTCTCCAAAATACAACGTCGCTGGCGGAGGAACGGCCAATATAGGGGGACACCGACATGATCACTTCCACCCAGCTACTATTCTTGCTCACTTAGATGGGTGGCACCTTTCGTGCTCGGCACCTTTCGACACCTTTCGTGCTCTTTGGTTGTAAACCTTGCTCGGGTCGGGTAGGATCGCGGGCTGGGCAAATTGTTTGACAATATCCGGGCGGCTGTCCGCGAGGACCGTTTCCTCGTGTCCTGGCACGCCGACGAACGCGCCGAGGAGCGGGAGGTCGCCGTTTGGCAGTTGGTCGATGGTACCGAAGTCGAGGCCATCTGGGCTTGGCTGCCGGAAAGCCGTCGAGCGATGTTGGTCACCCTTTATTTTGTTGAGTAGGCGATGGAAGAGCGACGTGAAACCCGGAAGCGTTGGATTCAACGTGGTCAGTACGCTGTGGAAGTGGAAGTCGAGGTGGTCTACCCAGAGGATGCCCCATCGGAAGCCTGTCTCGAACCGGCGACCGTCCGCTGGTTGGACGAGGTAGCGCGGCGTGCCGAAGCCGGTGACCTGGACTATCTCCGCAGCGCCGGCCGCGTGTTCCAAGCTGTCGTCGGTTAGACAAACGTAACAGCGTTGCAAAAACAAATGGTGCTCCATGAGCTTCCAACAAACGGGACAGGAGAATCGGGTGAGCTTCTGCCACGCCCTTCGAGTACTCAGGGCGTGGCACCTGCCCGCTCGACTACTCGGCATGCTTCTACGAAGGGATCGATGCCGGCGAAACGGTCGGCGACCTGTCGGCAGCGATCGGCGACTTCGGAAGAACGCAACAAGCGATCCAACGCGGCGGCCACGGTCGGGCCGCGAAAGTTCCTGGGACGAATCCAGTCGCCGACGCCCAACCGAAGCAGACGGTCGGCGTTGTCGGGTTGGTCGTGGGCCATGGGCATCACCAGGTGGCAGATGCCCGCGCGAAGCCCTTGAGCCGTCGTGCCGATCCCACCGTGATGAACCAGCGCGGCAGCTCGCGGAAGCAGGCGGCTGAAGGGGACGTAGTCGAAATGCCGCACCGTCACAGGCAGCGGGTGCGGGATCTGGTCGGCAAAGGGCGACACCAACACCCCGCGTCGGTCGAGTCGCCGACAGGCATCCACCCCAGCCGCGAAAAAAGGCCGAGCCTGACAGTTGGCCGATCCGGGAGCGAATACCAACGGCGCTTCGCCTTCGTCCAGAAACGCAGCCACCTCGGCCTGCTCGGACCGCAGTTCGCTTTCGTCCCACAACGGAAACTGGCTGAACCACAGCGGGATCGGCCAATCCGGTTGAACGGGCGCGTACCACTCGGGAAACAAGCATAAGACCCCGTCCGGAGAATTCCACCAGTCCAGCGTGCGCCGCATGGGCGGCAAGCCCAGCTCGCGACGAAATCGATTCGTTGCCGGGCAGACCGTGCGATCGATCACCAGCCCCTGCCCCGCGCGGAAGATCAGTCGCTTGCACCATCGTGGCAGCCCGGCGGGCACACAAGGCAAGGCCGGCGATCGATGTTCGCTCCATAACGCCGCAGGTTGCAGGTGAACGGTCACCAGCGGCAATCCGAGTTTCTCCGCAGCGATGCGTACTCCGAAGCTCAAGCAGTTGGCCAGCAGCAGCGTCGATCGATCGGCGAAATGCCGCTGGACCACGGCGTACTGCTCGCGCATTGCCCAGTGGATGCCATGACGAACCACGCTGCCGAAACTCCGCACCGGCCGCCATAGGTTCGGATCGCGAGTGACCGCCAAGAACTCCTCGGCGGTTCCCAAAGGGTGATGCTGCAAGCCGATTTGCTGAACCGGCTTCTGAAAATACTCGTTGACCATGATCGCGACATCATGGCCTCGCTGCTGCAAGGCTTGTCCCAAGCCCAGGAACGGATGCACGTCCCCGGCGCTGCCCAGCGGAAATAGTGCGATTCTCACGCCGTCCGTTCCTCAAAAATTTCACGACTCCACTGCCGCAAGCCTACAAGGTCGGTTTCCGTTTCTTGTCCCCGGAACTGAGTCACGCATAACTGGTTGTCGCCGTCATTGCGGCTGGTGTTCGGGTGCGATTCCCGGCCATGCTGAAGTCTTTAGCCCAAGTCCAGAAGTCATGCTGGCGGCACGGGTGGGGCAAAGGCTCTATCGATCAGACTCATGTTCTGGTCAACTCGTGCAAGACGTCGAGAAATACTCGGAAACTGTACGAATGGTTTCTTTCTGGTTGCCAGTGCTTCGCGATTGCTCGGGCGGCCTCGATCTTGCGCAGCCCCGTTTGGAAGTATCCCGCCCGTTTCAAGATACGCTCGAACGCTTCCCATGTCCCGCCTGTAATCGCGTCGGGATCGCGATAGTTCGTCTTCTTCGGAATGGTTTCAGGCACCCGGGGATAGGCGGCCCGCACAGCGTCCCAATCGCCGAAGTACCAGGCTTCCAGTTCTTCGATGGCAAGACGATTTACAACTTGGTAGAACGGACCAGCGGCGCTGGTGCGGGACCGCAGTCCAGCGTCGTCCGCCATCTGTTCCAAGCGTCGCTTCAAGGTGCGACAATCATCATCATCGCGATCCACGACGACTACGATCCGGTAGTCGTCGGGAAGCCAGGACGAATACCCTTTGAGTCGCTCCGGCAAACGCTTCAACAAATCGTCTTTGCACTGGTGCGAATAGACTCCAAAGCTTAAATCGCCGAGCACACGAGGCAACAACAGTCGCAGCGCCGCCTCCATCGACGGTTCCTCGACCAGCACTTCAAGGTGCGACACCGACATCAATGCTTCCTCTTCTTCACCGGGGCTCCCGCGTTGACAAGCGGGTCACCCATACCCAGGTGGTTTTCCATCCAGAGGTGTCCCATCGACGCGCCCGCTTCGACGAACTCACGGATTCCCGGAACCTCGGACGCCTGCTGCACCTCGCTATAGCCGCATTCGTTGCGGTAGATCACACGCACCTCGTCCGGCTTCATCCCGTTCAGGAAGAACGGCGAATGCGTTGTGACCAGCAGTTGCGAGCGCTCCGACGCGGCGCGGCATTCTTCGGCCAGTTCCTCAAGCAGACGGGGATGCAAGAAGTTCTCCGGTTCCTCGACGCCGATGAATGGCGGCGGTTCTGGGTCCATCAGCACCACTAAGTACGAGAGCATCTTCAACGTCCCGTCGGAGACGTATCGTGACATCACCGGTCGATCGAAGGGCGCGTCCTTGATCTGAAGCAGTAACCGGCCGTCCTGCATCGGTTCGGCCTCGACTTTTTCAAGACGAGGCACGCGCTGGCGGAGCGCTTGAAAGATCTGGTCCAATCGATCCTCGTGTTGTTCCTTCAAGTATTGGATCACATTCGGCAGGTTATCCCCCGTCTTGCTCAACCGTTCCTGGGGCCCGGCTTCCGGCTGGCCTCGCGCGTCCTCGATGCTCAAGTACGAAACATACCAACCCGTGATGAATTCGCGCAGAGCCGCCACGCGCGGATGTTCCGCGAATTGCCCCAGCGTATTGACCGCGATCAGGTCGGCCGAACGAAGCGGCGTTTCCACCCGCTGGTCTTGCTCGTCCGGCCTCTCGCCGCTCGCGGCGCGGCCTTGACCGCGTTTGTAGTCCAAGAATCGGAATGGCCGGCCCACCTGCTTGCCCCGTCTCCATTGGAGCCACTCTTCTTCAACCACCGGCCCTCTGCTGCCCTCATCGATAGAAAGGTGGTAGGTGATCACTGGCGTATTGGGCTGTTCGCGATACTTGATTTCAATGACGATTGGCCCATCCTGCCCCCGCGTCTTCAACTCCCGCGCCCGGCCGCGCCGGTCCCACGCGTGGCGCAGGCCATACTGAAAACATTCGGACAGGAAGTTGAACACGTCGAACACCGTCGATTTGCCACTGCCGTTGGGGCCGAGCAGAGCCATCAACGGAGTGATGTTCTTCAACTCCACATCCTGCAGTGCACGGTAGTTCTGCACGCGCAGATACTCGATGCGCGGCGGTTTGGGGCCGCTGTGGTCAGGCGTATTTCGGATAACCTTCGCCATCAACTGATCGCTCTCCTCGCTAGGCGGAATCTTCGTTGCTATTCTCGCATGGAGCAGTTCGGTTTCCCAGCAGCACTGTCGTCTGCCCTGTCCATGATCGGCTCCGCGTCCCGCTCCCGCAACAGTTGAAGAACTGTTGGCAATCAAAAACGGCCACGTTAAAGAGCCCGCCGGTACTGCGATCTCGACACCACCCGTTGTGTCATCTCCTGGGAAACATTCGGGTTACGCGACCGCCTCATCAAAATTTTTCGCCGGTCCATTGGCATCATAACTCACATCAAGATCGGCCGCAATCGGGAACAAAAGAGGGGCAGATGTGCTTCTTGGGGGAAATGGATGATTCAACTCGCGCAAGTTTCCAAGGTCGCTTGCATTCTCGACAGACCCGGACGAGAATGCCTGCATGATTCGATCGGCAGAACAACTCAGAAGCGATGCCTTGGCCATCTGGCAGGCCGGAGTGGAGGCGGTGCGCAGTGATGCTTTGGTAAGGGCGCATGTGAGAGTCGAGCGGGACGTTCTGGCCATCGGTGACGACGTTTGGCAACTGGACCAGATCGATCGGATCGCCGTGGTCGGGTGCGGGAAGGCAGGCGCCGGGATGGCGGCCGGCTTGGAACATGCGTTGGGGCCGCGAGTGCTGGAGGACAAACGGGTTGTCGGCTGGGTCAATGTCCCGGACGATTGTGTCCGACCGCTGTCTCGGATTCGTTTGCACGCGGCGAGGCCGCCGGGAATCAACGAGCCGACGCAAGCGGGAGTGGAGGGCGCCGATCGCATCCTGGAACTGGTTCAAAGCCTGAAGCGGCGAGACCTGTGCATCTGCCTGATCTCGGGCGGCGGTTCCGCTCTGTTGCCAGCGCCCGTTTCGTCCATTCGGCTGCAGGACAAACTGGAAGTCACGCGACACCTGAGCGGGGCCGGGGCCAACATCCAACAATTGAATACGGTTCGCAAACACTTGAGCCGCATCAAGGGCGGAGGACTGGCCGGCGCCTGCCGAGCCGGTCAGATGATCGTGTTGATCATCTCCGACGTGCTGGGCGACCCGCTGGATGTCATCGCCTCGGGCCCCACGGTCCCAGACACCTCGACCCCGACCGACGCCTTGGCCGTGTTGGAACGGTACGACGCGCGCCAAGCGGGCATTTCCGCTGCGGTTTTCGAGCACTTGCAGCAAGCCGAAAAGGCGAGTTCACCAAAGGCCATCGCCAAGATCAGCATTCCGGTGCTCCATCGCGTGATCGGGAACAATGCGACCGCTGTGGAAGCGGCCGAAAGAGAAGCGATCCGGCGAGGCTATCGAACAACGACGGAGGCGGTCGAGCGATTGGAAGGCGACGCCGAAAGCGTCGGACTACGTTTGATTCAGTCCGGGCTCGCGATGCGCGATCGAGGGCATCCGGGATGCTTGATTAGTGGAGGCGAACCCACGGTGCGGCTGGTTCCCACCCAACAACGGGGGCTCGGTGGACGAAACCAACAACTGGTGCTGGCGGCACTTGACCATTTGGTCCGTCGACCGGGTGAAACTGCCGAACATCTGGTCTTATTGTCCGGTGGTACCGACGGAGAAGATGGTCCGACCGACGCAGCAGGCGCTTGGCTGGATCGGCTCGTCGTTCGGCAGATGCAAACGTCGGGGCTGGTACCCCGGGACTTTCTGCAGCGCAACGACGCCTACCACTTCTTCGAACCGTTGGACGCGTTGATCCGAACCGGACCCACCCATACGAACGTGTGCGATCTGCGAGTCGTGCTGTCCGGGACAACGCACTAACGTCCTACCGTGACTCCCCAGTGGACGGAGGTCCGAGGTGCATGGTGTCGCGAGTGCGGATACGCTCGGTAATGGGGTACGTAAACGCGATGGCCGTAGCGTGGCGCCACGTAGTAGTGCTCTTGCACAATGACCCGATCGCGATAAACGGGCGCAGGAGCGGCGACGGGTACACTGGCCAACCGAGCGGTCTGCATGGATTGAATGACCACGTCGCTGACCCCGGACTGCTTCATCACGATCAGATCGTTCGGCTGCAGACGGTACGGGATGCCGTGCGTGTGGATCTGGGTGATAATCACGCTGTCGCTGACGCCGGCGCGGGTCAGATGGATCACCTGGTCGACCGACACGGCCTGCGATACGGCTTGGGACACGACCTGTTGATGGTATTGCTGCCGGTAAGCTTGTTGCCGAGCGATATCGTTGTCGACGGAGTCCCCGATGGCCGCTCCGGCCAAAGCCCCGACCGCCGTTCCGATCGCAGCGCCTGCCAGTGGCTTGTTGTTGTTTTCCCCGATCGCAGCACCCGTCAACGCGCCCATCAAGGCTCCGATCGTCAGACCCTGGTTGCGGTGATGATAGGGCGACTGGGCAAACGACGGCGAAGCCGTGAGAATCAGGCAGACCACCAAAACCGACCATTTTGTGCTCATTTTGGCACCCTTGTGTAGTGATGAACGTTGCGCAGTCTCTGTCCGCAGAGTCTCAAACCGTCGGCGGAAATCCTTCTCTGCTATCGGTCGATCCGAATCGTTGACTTGAACCGGCCTGATGCGGCTGGCCCAACCACGACGATTTATGCGATGGTTTGGAACGAAACAGGTCATATCTGGCAGTGCGAGTGTTTACGTCTTCGCCGCGAATGCGTCAAGGCAGAAATCCGTCACTTCGGCCCCCTCCCCTCGAAAGCCCTTTTGGATCGCGGGTTGGTGTCCGCAAGCATGCCACACGTTCGAGATCCAGGGCTGCATGACTTGCTTCCGTTGACGAACCGGGCTATGTTGCCCAAGAGCACAACCGTTCCACAAGGCGTTTCGCCGTTTGGGCGCGTCGTCTGGGCGGCTGTGACGACGAAGGAACGATTAGCTCTTGGAGAGATTCGCATGCTCGCTGGCCCAACGCAATGGTCTCCTGTCCCCGACACTGGCGGGGAGTCTCTTCTTGCGTTCGGCAGATGTGCCCGTTGGACCATGTTCGTCGTTATCGTTTGGGGCGTTTCGCTTGTGCCGAACACGGCATCCGGCCACAAAATGTTCGTCTTTGCTGCTGTACGTGGCGATCGAATCGAAGGCGAGGTCTACTATCAGGGTGGCGATCCAGCTCAGGATGCAAAGATCGTTGTCACGGCACCGGACGGAACGACGGTGGCCCAAACCGAGGCGGATCAGGAAGGGGGTTTTCGATTCGAAACGCGTTGGAAAATGGATTATCGGATCGTGGCGGACGCCGGTTTCGGGCATCGAGCCGAGTACGTCATCCCGGCCGACGAGTTGCCGACGGACCTACCCGCTTTTGGTGCTGACCCATCGCCGGCGGATGAGCAGCCGCCCGAAGTGCTCGACGCTCGATCGACGGAGCCGCCGACACCGATCCTCTCGCCTCCATCGGACTTGGCCCCGGAGATCACAGCTTTATCGCAGCAAATCAGCGCCCTTCGCCGCGACCTGGACCGCTGGCAAGCGCGATTGCGAACACAAGACGTACTTGGTGGGATCGGGTACATCCTAGGATTGATGGGTTTGGGCTCGTACCTGCTTCGGCACAAGAAGCCCGTATCAGGCCAAACTGGTCGTCCACCCTCATAGACCCCTGTTATGGCTGGTGGATTGACAGGTAATTCAAACTGCCAATACGGGCGGAACTATTTGTGTGGGCAAGTAGTTGCCGCCCAAAGGAACTGGGTGAAGGCGAGATTTTGCAAGACGTTATTCGGGTTGACGTCGTGCGATTCAGATCAAGGATTGCATTTCGAGCCAATACGCACCATAATTGCAAATTACTGGAACTCATTGATCGGAACTGAACTTTGTCAGATATCACGCGGCTACCCACCGAAGAAGACTTGGAACAACTATCCCTCAGGGGGATTATCGCCTTCGCGGCTCGATGTGCTAAACGCGTCCAGCCGCGTTTTCGTCTGGCGAAGTCGATCGCGGGATTCGCCGAGCATCAACGGGCGGTGTCGACCGCCGTGTCGATGGCCGAAAAGTTCTGTCAGCTTCCGGACATCAACGCCACGGTAGCCGCCGCCGGTGCCGACACGGCTGCTTATGACGCAGCCGACGCTCAGATTCACATCGCCTCCAGTGCTGCCGCCTGTGCAGCGGCTGCGTGCGAAGCGGCCAACACAGCCGAAGATGCGGCTCCGGCCTTTGATGCTGCCTGTGCCGCGAATTATGCCATGTCGGCCAGCGGCGATCATGCCGATGAGTTCGCCGAGGCGGCTTGTAGCGACTATGAGCGTCTACTGGAAGCCGATCAGGGTATCTGGCCCGATCTGGGAGATCCAATCGACCCTTCAGAGGATGGTCCCCTTGGCCCTCTATGGCCAGACGGTCCGCCCAATTGGTGATGGGTCGATCGTTTGATCGGGCAAGCGAATCTGTCTTGACCCGTTTCGGCCGTTCGCTATACTCCGCACCGCTCGTTTTTGCTCGCTTCCGCCGGAAGCCCAACGCGGAGAAATGGTGATGAACGCGTCCGAAGCCTTTGTCGACATCCACTGTCATCTGCTGCCCGGTATCGATGACGGTTCACAGTCGTGGGAACAATCGTTGGAAATGGCCGCCATGGCGCAAGGCGACGGCACGGCGATCATTGTGACAACCCCGCACCAATTGGGGAACTTTGGCCATAACGACGGACAGTTGATCCGAGCCAAGACGCTCGAGTTGCAACAACAGTTGGTTCAACACGAGATCCTTTTGCGCGTGGTGCCCGGCGCGGACGTGCGGATCGAGGAAGGCATGGTGGAAAAACTGTGTGACGGACGCGTGCTGACGCTGGCCGATCGCGGCCGCCACGTGCTGTTGGAACTGCCTCACGAATTGTTTTTCCCCATGGATGATGTGCTGAACCGGCTGCGTCGTGTCAACATGGTGGGTATCTTGTCGCATCCCGAGCGGAATCAGGGATTGCTGAAGCAACCTCGCATCGTCGAATCGCTGGTCAATCATGGCTGCCTGATGCAGGTGACGTGCGGCAGCCTGATGGGGATCTTCGGTCCCGCGTCGCAGCAGATGGCCGAGTGGATGTTGCAGCAGGGCTTGGTGCACTTCCTGGCGACCGACGCCCACAGCCCCACATCGCGACGCCCGCTGATGCGGCGCGCGTTCGAGCGGACGGAACAATTGGTGGGCGAGCAGATCGCCGTGGATCTATGCTGCCGGAATCCGGCGGCGGTGGTCGAGGGCCAAGACATCAAGATCTTGCGTTACAAGCCCAAGCCGCGTAGTTTCCTGTCCAACTTGTTCAAACGCGACAAAGCCGCCTGATCTCTTCGCATGCTCCAGCGAGACGGCAAGTTTCCAGCCTCGGCGTCAATCCGTACGGTGCTGCTGACTGCGGTGGCCTGGGGGCTTGTCGTTTGGGCGAGCCGAGACGCGCGAGCCGCTCGGTGGCCGGACGAATACCGCATCGGTCAATTCGTGGTCCACGCGGATTTTCCCCTGGCTCCGCACTATGATCTGTTGAACAGTTTGCCCCTGCTGCAAGCCCATTTGGTCGAGATGCTGGGAATCCAGCCTTCCCACGAAGTGATCCACGTGTTCCTGTTCAATCGCCGGAGCACCTACCAGGCGTACCTGCGCGAGTACTTTCCCGAAGCGCCCTCGCGAAAAGCCTTGTTCATCAAGGCCCGTGGTCCGGGCATGGTGTTCGCCTATCGAGGCGAGGATTTCGAGACGGACTTGCGGCACGAGTGCACGCATGCGCTGCTGAACGCCGCCCTGCCGATGGTACCTTTGTGGCTGGACGAGGGCCTGGCAGAGTACTTCGAGGTACCCGCCCCCATGCGGCAACGAGGCAATCCGCACCATCGCAACGTGGCCTGGGCAGCTCGTTTCGGTCGTATCCCGTCGATCGAAGAACTGGAGGGGCTGACCGACATGGATCAAATGGGGCGACCTCAATATCGCCACGCATGGGCCTGGACGCACTTCATGTTGCACGGCCCACCCGAAGCACGCGAGGAACTGATGCGATATCTGGCGGATATCCAGGCACTGACGCCCCCCGGCCGTTTGAGCCGCCGACTGCGCCATCGCATCCCGGACCTGGAACGCGCCTTTGCCGATCACTTCCGCGGTTGGTAGGCACCGTTCGGGAACGAGCCTCCGGCCCCTGAGCGGATGGGCGCTAGCCCCCGGCCCATGAACGGCACGGCTCTAGCCCCTGAGCGGATGGGCGCTAGCCCCCGGCCCATGAACGGCACGGCTTTAGCCCCTGAGCGGATGGGCGCTAGCCCCCGTTCCCTCAGTGTACTAGCCCCCGGCCCCACTTTCCGTTGCTTCGGTCAGCGGCGCCAGGTACGGGCGGATCGCTTCCATCGTTCTTGGGCCGATTCCGGTGACTTGCTGCAATTGGTCGTGATCGGTAAAAGGCCCGTGCTGCTGGCGATATTCGATGATGCGTTGCGCCAAAACTTCGCCGATGTTGGGCAACAGCGTCAGTTCGGGCCAGTCGGCCGAGTTGACGTCGACCAGGAATTCGATCTTCACAGGTTCGGCCTGTTCGATATCGATCAACCCGCCGCGGTGGTAGCCGTGACCGATCAGGCTCCAGAGGATCGCTGCAAGAGACGCCGTCAAGATCACCGCGATCGCCGCCTGATCCACACGGCTCAGCAATTCTCTACGCGGAGCCGAGCGGTCGGTCGAGTTATCCTTTGCGTGAACCATGGTCGACGCCCTACTGACGGAACTGGGAAATCTCGGCTATTATGATGGCTTTCACGGCAAGATGCGAGACTCGATCGATCGTGCGAGGGCAACGGGTGACCAAGGAATTCCAGCAGATCCAATGGGACGAGCGTGTGGGGGATGATTGCCGGCAAATCGTTCGGCTGGCGGTTCGCGAGGATCTGGATTGCCAATACGATTGGACCACCGTCGCGTTGGCTGGCCCCGAATTGCGGGGGCAGGTTGCCCTGGTCGCGCGGCAGCCGGGGGTGATCGCCGGATTGCAAGCGGTACCGGTCATTCTGGACGAGATGGAGATCATCGCCGATTGGCAGCCGCTGGTAATCGACGGGCAGATGATTCAAGCGAAGCAGACCGTGGCTCGCCTGACAGGCGCCGTGCGGGACCTGTTGACGGCCGAACGGCTGCTGCTGAACATGATTGGACGTCTGTCGGGGATCGCGACGTTGACTCACCGTTACGTCTCGGCCGTCACCGGCACAACGGCGCGGATCTACGATACGCGCAAGACCACGCCCGGTTGGCGGCGCTTGGAAAAGTATGCCGTTCGTTGCGGCGGTGGCTGCAATCACCGCACGGGCTTGTTCGACGCCGTGCTGATTAAAGACAATCATTTGGCGTTGTCAGGGCTGGGGCCCGACAAAGCGGTCCGCCAGGTGCGAGCTTTTCTGGAGCGGGCGCTTCCTGTTGATCAAGCGGATCGGATGGTGATCGAGGTGGAAGTGGATACGTTGGAACAATTCGAATCGGTCCTGCCGATCGCGCCGGATCTGGTGCTGCTGGACAATATGTCGATCGATCAGTTGGTCCAGGCGGTGACGCGGCGAGATGCGATCGGGGCCGCGGTTTCGTTGGAAGCTTCCGGCGGAGTGAATCTAACCACCGTCGCAGCGATCGCGGCGACGGGAGTCGATCGGATCAGCATCGGGGCGCTGACGCACTCGGCTGTCTCGCTGGATTTGGGACTGGACTGGCAGGGAGCATGATGGCATGGCGGACACGCAAGTATTTCCAGAGGACATCGAGCAGCGATTGCGAGTTCAGTACAACGAATTGGCAGAATTGGCCGGATCGCTGGCTCACGAAATCAAGAATCCACTGTCGGTCATCAGCATGAATATGGATCTGCTGGCCGAGGATTTCGCAAACGCCGATACCCCTCAGCAGCGGCGGGCATTGACCAAGATCGAGACGGTACAAAAGCAGTGCGAACGGTTGCAGAACCTGCTGCAAGACTTCTTGAAATTCGCTCGATTGCGCGATCTCAAGCTCTTGCCGGGCAGCCTGAACGAAATCGTCGCTCGCGTGCTGGACATGTTCGAGCACCAAGCCAACACCAACGGGATCGAATTCATTCGTTACCTGGACCCGGCCCTGCCCAGTATCAAGCTGGACGAACAGACGATGCATGCCGCGCTGGTCAATCTGGTGAAGAATTCGATCGAAGCCATGCCTGACGGCGGGGAATTGGTGGCACGTACCCGCTTGACTCGCAACGGGGTAGCCTTGGATTTGATCGATACCGGTTGCGGCATGGACACACAGACCGCGATCAAAATGTTCGAGGCCTTCTATTCAACCAAGAATGGTGGGTCGGGGCTGGGACTGCCCACGGCTCGCAAAATCATCGAAGCCCACGGGGGGCTGATCAGCGTTCAGAGCGAGTTGGGCTGCGGCACCAAATTCACGCTGGAATTCCCGCAACCGGCGCGGATCAAATAATCGATCTGTGAGGCGAAATCGGGCACACGCTCGCGCCGCACTCCAATCGTAACCTAGACTTGGTTGTCTCGATCGTTCGCCAGAGGGAAAACCGTAAGTCTTGCCCCCAGGTCCGGCCATGAACTGCCACGAACTCGCTCACCGAATCGAACGCCTCCAGCCTCAGGCAGCCCTGCGCGACGTCGCTCGACTGTGCTTGCTGTTGGCCAATAGCATTCAGGATATCGATCAATTGGCCGACGATGGCGTGCTGGCTCGAAATTGGAAAGAGCTCCATTTGCGGATGCAGGCCACGGCTGACCAGCATGCGGCCATGACGGAAGAACTGGAAGATCTGGTACGATCCGACCCGAAGAAATTCGATGCCGACCAGATTTGGGTCCTGCTGCGCGCCATCAAGGTTCAAGGTCAGATATTACAGATGTATCTTGGCGAAGACGTGTTGAACGCCTAAAATGGGGCCATGGCTCGAGCATCTATCCCAGGATTGTTTATCACCGGCACGGACACGGGCGTCGGGAAGACCCAGGTGGCTTGTCGGATCGCCCAGTGGCTGGTCCACGCGGGCTATCGCGTGGGCGTTTATAAACCGGCGGCCAGCGGTTGCACGGTACGGGACGGCCAGACGATCGCTGAAGACGCAGCATTGCTGTGGCAAGCTGCCGGACGGCCGGGCGATCAGCAGCAAGTCTGTCCTCAACGGTTCTTGGCTCCCTTGGCACCTCCCTTGGCGGCCCGCGCTGAAGGGCGCCAAGTGGACGCCACCTCCCTGCGGCGCGGACTGGAATGTTGGAAAGACCGCTCGGATATCTTGTTGGTCGAAGGAGCTGGCGGCCTGATGTCGCCGCTGAGCGACGACGACTATGTGGCCGATCTGGCCGAAGATTTCGGTTTTCCGTTGATCGTCGTCGCGCCCAATGTCTTGGGGGTCATCAATCAAACGCTGCAAACGTTGATCACCGCCGCCACGTTTCGGGACGGTATACCCATCGCCGGGATCGTCCTGAACGAACTGGGCCGCGATGTGCGCGAGGACCCCAGTGTCGAAAGCAACTACGATCAATTGGTAGCCCATTGCGTTCCCCCCGTGCTGGCTCGTTTGGGTTTCCATAACGATCACTTTGTGCCCGAAATCGATTGGTTCGCCATCGCCAAGGCACACGTTGACGAGTAAGGACCAAGCGCTGTCTGAAAAGAGATCAAACCCTGTTTCGGCGAGAGGTTTCTCGATGAACGTTCGAATCGTTTTGGTGTTGCTGCTGACTTGGTCGGGTGTCCCGGGTTCGGGCGTAGCAATGGCTCGGGACGGTCTTCCGTCGCGGCCCAACATCTTGTTCATCTATGCGGACGATCATTCGCCGAAGACGGTCAGTTGTTACGAGGACGCCTATCCGATGGCTCACACGCCGAACATCGACCGCTTGGCGGCGTCGGGGGTCCGTTTTCGAGCCGCCTATCTGGG
>SKKK01000486.1 GCA_007121535.1 Planctomycetaceae bacterium
GACGGTCAGCACATCGGGACCGACGACCTCGGCTACCCCACACAACGCTCGCAGACGCAGCGATTCCCAGGCGTAGACGGCCAACGGCTCGCTCAACGCCGCGAAACACTGCTTGGCTACCCAGGTATCGCTTGCCGCCATCTCCATCGTGGTGATGAACAGCGCTTCGCCGAAGTGGCGGTGGACCCAGGGAGATTCTCGGAGCTGGGCGAACGCCGCCGTCATCGCCGCAGTCGCCTCCTGGATGCGGCCGTGCCGCCAGAACAGCCGCACCTGCAGCGCCGCCGCCTCACCGGGCCGGTCCGCCTGGAGCCGAGCGATAAGCGGCTCTGCACGAGCGTCGCCTTCGTCGGCATAGCACAGAGCCAGGATTGCCATTTCGGTGGGATGGAGCGGCTCGTAGCCGGCTTCCTCCCACACGGTGGTCGCGCCCCGCGAATCGAACTGCAAGTAACGAGCAAGAACTTCGGCGCGCGCTCGATGGGATGCCGCTCCGTCCGGCGGGACACTTATTGTACCCTGGTCCATCGCCATGGCCAACTGGCGGTGTCCCAAGACGCGATCGCAATCCAATGCTGCGAGCAGGCCCTCCGGATACTGATCGTCCAACGAGACGGCCACCCGTCGCAAGTCCTCGACGGCAAAGTCGGTCCGCCGGCCCATGGTGCGGGCGAATCCGTATTCGATCGCGTTATAGTCGTCGGTGTTCACCGCGTGGCGGGCGCCGGCACGGTACGCGTCCACCGTCCGCCGTCCTGCCACGTAGCGTGCCGCGACCGCTTCCACCTCGGCCGCCTGCCATGCTGCCAGCAATCCCTCGCGCCAGGGAGATTGGGACAACCGCGCCGCCACCTCCGCACCGTCGTCCAGCGGCTCTGCCGAGCAAACCAGCAGCATGTCGGCGTGCTGCGACTGCCAAACCGTCACTTCGGCGAAGCTGCCGCGCAGCGTGCCCAAAACCGTCTGCACCGTGCAGCGGTCGACCTCATACGCTTGCAGCCACTGCACGAAAACACCTCCCGGCCGAAGGCGAGCCCGCACGGCTTCGTAGAACTCCCTCGTGAAAAGCGTGGCGATGCCAGCGCGGTAGGGGTTCGACGGCTCGGAGACGATCAGATCGAAACGTTCGGGCGTTGTCAGCAGGACCTCGCGGGCATCGTTGTAGATGCGCCGAACCTTGCGATGTTCGAGCACGTTATGGTTGACGGCCGCGCACAATCGTGCCATGGCGTCGATGGCCGGTTCCAACTCGACGACGTCAACCCGCTCCATACTCGGCACCTCAGCCAGCCAACCGGCCGTTTCACCGGTCCCCAGCCCGACCACCAGCGCCGTCTGCGGATCTGGATGCAGCAGGGCGGGCAGCAGTCCGAGCATGATTTGCGTCCCGGCGTCCTCGATGGCATTACCGTCGCTCTTGCCGTCGATGTAGAAGGACAGGCCATGGTCGGCGACGATGGCCACGCTGGCCTCGACACCCTCAGCCTCCCACAGGAGGCTGCGGCGGATGCCGTGGACCCAGGCGCGCTGAGGATTGCCGGCCCGGGGGATTTCCGTCCGCGCGGCGCCGATCCCACTGTGTCTCCACACGGCGGTGGGTCCGTTCGCAAGCAGCAGCGCCACGGCCGCCGCAGCGACGACTGCCGGAAAGGCAAGACCGAGCTTCGACCGTCGGTCCCGTACGGCCAGCATCCCCGCCGCCAGGCCCGTCGCTGCCAGCATTCCCGTCCCCAGACGCCATGCCCCGGGAGCCGTCAGCATCGGCAGCGCGCCGAACCCGCCGGCCAACGATCCCGCAATGGCCCCCAAAGTATTCCACGCTCCGCAGAAGCCGACCTCGCGGCCAATCCGCCGGTCTCCTTCGCCCGCCAGCGCCACGAGGATGGGGAACTGTACCCCGCTGACCAGCGCGGCCGGGAAGACCACCGCGGCCGCAATCACCGTCCAGCCGACGGTGCTGGCCGCGAAGCTTGCACTCGACTGGCCCCACAGTCCCGCCGCGATGGCCAGCCGATCGCCGAACGCGAAGGGGATGGCCAGACACAGGGCCTCCAATGCGCAGGTGACCGCAAACGCCATCAACGTTGGTCGTCGCCGGCGGAAGAGCCAGGCATAGCTGGCCCCACCCAAGCCCACCCCGAAAAGGGCCACAGCGAGAATCAGCCCGAAAGTGTACGTCGTCCCGCCGAGGATCGGACCCAGCATGCGGAACCAGACCAACTCCATCCAAAAGAAAACAAAACCTACCATGGCGGCTGCCCCGTAGATCAACGGCGCTGGGACGGTCATGCCCTCGCCAGCCCCGGGGTCCAACCTGCCGCGGTGTTGTTTACCCATCGCTGGTGTCGCTGCCGCAACGGCAGCCATCGGTGGCGCCGATCGTGCCAGCCACCAAGCGCCTGCGGCCACGGCGACTTCGACCAGGCAGGCAGTCCACAACGTTGTGCGTGTCCCCAACGCGGGCAGCAGCCAGAAAGTCGCCAGCATCGCACCGGTAACCGCGCCCAATGTGTTCGCGCCGTACATGATCGCCGCGCCGCGACGGGTGCGGTCCTCCGGGCCAGTGACCGCCCGCACCGCCGCGGGTAGTACGCCACCCATCAGCAGCGTCGGAACCGCCAGCACGACCGTAGCCGCCAGCAGCCGCACCGCCGTGGCCCCCGTCAGGCCCAGCACGGTTTGCCCGCCCAGTGCGACGTAAGCAGCCCGCACCAAGTCAACCAGAAACGGACTCAATGCGGCAGTCAGAGCGATGCCCAGCTCGAGCCGGACGTACATCCGCAACGGGCGGGGCGCGCGGTCGGCGCGGGGTCCGAACACAGCACTGCCCAATCCCAACCCGCCCATGAAGATCGCTACCACCGCTGCCGCAGCCGCCGTGGAGCCGCCGAAGACGAGGCGGAACTCCCGCATCCAGCCGACTTGCAGCACAAGGCTTCCCAGCCCCGAGAGGAACAGCAGTCCAGCCACCGCGGCCGCAGAAGCGCCAAGTCCCCGGTTACGCGCGACAGGCAAGACGCCCGTTTTTGAACGACTCAAGGCGCGATCCTTCCCAGACAGGTCTTGGACAGCCCGGCGGCCCGTCGAACGGAGCGCGAGGTCGCTCGGAACCAAATCCGGCCCGAAGCGCCTCGCCACTTTCCACCATAGCTCGCCGGCCGTTCACCGGGCACGCCCGCGTCAATCTGGCTGCGGGGCCGGCTGCGCTTCGGACCGTTCTCCGGGGAGTTGTTCGGCAAGTGCGGCCAACTCATCGAGACGCTCGTTCAGGTTTGGTGGCCGGCCGTCCGCCGCCTCGCATTCCGCCGCGATCGCGAGTGCCAGCTCGTTCAACTGCTGGTAAATGCTCAGGTGGGCCCCCGTGGGCTGACGATGAAGGTCCTCCAGCGACATGGCGACCGAGTACATGATGTCGTCGGGCTCGTCCGAGCCGCGAGCGACATTGACGGCATCGCGCACCATGTCCTTGATCCTGATCGCCATGGCCTCAGCGTCTCGCGAATGGTCCGTATAAGGGCGTTCCTCTCCACCTCCACACCCCGCGAACAACATGACGCAAAAGCCCAGCATCAAACAATAGATTTTCATGAAAGCGTTCCTTCGAAGAAGTTCCAAGATGCACCGCTGCCAAAAACCAGCTTGCCGCGGCTTCGTTACCACGGAAGAAAAGCCTGGGCGGCGCGTGGGAACGCGCCGCCTGAACCCGTTGGATAACCGAGATTCCCTATAGGAAGCCGTCTGCAACGGCACGGCGGGGAAGCTGACCGGTATTCGAAAGCATCCGCAGCCACACCCGCAACTCGATCGTGCTGCTGATGAAGACGACACTGCCGTCGGCCAAGCCCACGTTCACCCCGCCGGGGTGCTTGCTGCGTGCGGTCTGGTACGGGTACTCGAAAGCACCCGCGCAGCGCAACCATCGGTCGTCGGGCGCGGCTTGGCAATTAGCTGGTCGGTCCATCAGATTGTCGTCCAATGCGTTGCCGTTGGGCGGGATGAGGTGGTTCGGCCGGGGCCCGCTACTGCCCGATATGCCCGTCTTCGTTCCACCGTTGATGAACACGCCCGACGCATAGGCCCATGCCCCCCGCGTGTCTCCACTTCGTTCTGCAGCGACGATCTCAGCGGTTAAGACGGTATTGGAAGTGCCGCCAGTGATTTCAGCAAAGTTGACGCCGCGAGCGTGTCCGCGGGGGAAGTTTAAGACGAACGGCCCTCTCGTGGAAGCTTCGGCCTGTTCCCCGGAGGAAAACGGAGTTGTGTTCCCCGTGTTGCAGGCGTAGTTGGCCCGGGCGATCGGCGCTGAGCCGGACCTGGGGACGAAGCCCTCCTTAACACCGATGTCGCTGGGACATCGCAATACAGCGAGTTGTGTTCTCAGCACGGGCGCCAGCACATGGTCTGGAGTCGCATCCCTCAAGCGGTACCAGTCGCGGTAGGTCGGCAACTCCCGGACACCGGCCCAAAAAGCATCGGACAACGGCCCCTGCTCCATGAAAGGCAGCGTAGACACCAGCCACGATGAGGCCAAACTTGAACCGCCGGTCCAACCTCCGCCAAGCCGCTCTCCAGGGCCTGCGTGAGATGACGCCTGCTGGCCCCAGCGGTAGCCGGGCGCCGGCAACTGCTTGTGGACGTCGTGATAGTTGTGCAAAGCGATCCCCAGTTGTCGAACATGGTTGGTGCACTGCGCCCGCCGCGCCGCCTCGCGCGCCGCCTGGACGGCTGGCAAAAGCAGCGCGACCAGCACGCCAATGATGGCAATGACGACAAGCAATTCCACTAACGTGAAACCTCGCTTTGCACTACACTTCGATGAGAATAGATGAAACGTCTCCCAAACTCCTTGTGACAGGTACTGGAAAAACAGGGCACGTCACGGAAGCTGGGTGCGACGCGTTCGTCGGCCTAACCAACGTGCCGTGCAATCAACAAACCGCGCCTGCGTGCTTGTTAAACGCGTCTAGAAACCGCGTCAATTAGAGAAATACCATTCAAACGTTCGCACAGGACAAACGGGGGCGAGGACGTCTTAAACGTAAGTTGTTTTGACAAAAGATCTTACGTCCAAACCACACACGAAAAAGAGTCCGAAAAATTTTTTGAAGAAGATATTCGATTACAGCCAAACGAGGTGGACATATTGGCCAAATACCTCACAGATTAGAGTCTTCAGTGGTAGCATTCGGGCACGGTGCGCGCATCTTTGTAGGTTGGCACTGTGTCCCGACCGGCTCGGGTCGGAGACCCAACCTACGTTGGTTGCGGGCGGAGGCCGTGTTAGGTTGACGGCATCAACTGGAACATCGCTTCGGCAAAGCCTTTGCCGATTCGCGCCATGATCCGGGCCGAGCCCATGTAGTGGAAATCGGCGTTCGATACGCTTTCCTTCAGGATCACCAATTCCTGCGGCGTGAACGTCCGGGCGTACTGCTCGGCCAAAGCGGCGTCTGCTTCCTCACGCGTCAACTGGCCCTCCTTGACTTGTCGGTTGATCTCATCCAATTTCGGTTGGATCTGCCTTTCCCTTTCGCGCAGCTCGACCACCTGCATGTCCCAGTACTGTTCGGTCAGGACCGTGGCGACGTTCCCCTGGAATTCAGGCAGTGCGGCCGGAGCAGCCATGGCGTCGCGAAAGTTCTGATGGATGCCTGCAAAACGTTTTTGGTCCGGGCGATACTGATCGACGGGGCCGCCGACTCCCATCACGCCGATCACAAAAGGCAGCTTCGGCGCGGATAGGTCTTGCCGAACGTCGCGGATGAACTCGGTCAGCCATTCAGTGTACCGATCGTAGCCCCCGGGCTGGGCTCGTTGGGGATACGTGCCTTGATCCACCATGTCGTTCCAACCTTGGAACCAGACGAAACCGGCCAATTCGTAACCTTGGGACGGATCATGGTCGGGAACCACTCGCCGGATGTCCGCGAGCACGTGCCGGACATGTTCGATCATCTCGCGGTAGGATCGGCCCGTCACCGCGGCTTTGTCCGCCTTGATCGATTCGAGATCTCGGCCTTGTTTCTCGAATCCGGCCAACTGAGCCTCGTTGAATTCGTACGGCCCGGCGCTTGGCGGCCGAAAATCCGTATGCAGGCTCCTGCCGCCCCAAGCCGTCTTGATAATCAGGATCGGCTCGTTCAACCGTTCTTGCATGTAGATGCCGAAGGTGAACTCGGGACCGATCCTCGGACCTCGGGCCCCCGCGCCGAAGCCGGCGGTCAATCGGCCCACCTGCTCGTCGTCCGCCGACCCGATGGACGAGATCCACACCTTCTCCAGAACTCGAGGGTTGCCGTCGGCGTCCCGCATCCGTTCCAGGATCGACGCCGTTTCGGGGTCCAATGCCATCGCGTCGAACGTGCTGACGTGCGCGTGACCCTGCATATTGGATTGTCCGGCGAGTATGAAGACTTTGAGCGGGCCTTCCGTTGCCGTGGCCTTGCCGATGCCGAGACAGCACAGTGCAGAGACAAGCAAGAAATATCTTAAATTCATCATGATCGTTCTCCATTGTGCCCCACGATCGTCGCCTGGACCGTAAAACGGCCGTCCGCGGATGTCCATGTCCGCGATTCACGCGGCTCGGCCCCGAACCCCGCTTCCGCGAGCAGCATCCCCACACAAGTCGCCAACGCGATCAACCGTTGCATCGTCATCCAATCTCCTTTCGCATGGAAGGTCTACGGCTGCCAAAACGATTCCGCCAATGGTTGATTATCATGAACCCATCAACCTTTGGCTACCCTGTACTTCTTGGCCCTGCATCTGGTGAACCAGACGGCGGAACGTGAGGTCTTAATCTTTCACTTAATCTTTCACTTAATCTAGCTAACGAGGTTTCGTAAGTGGTGGGGTGTGCCAGGGAGATTAGGTGAAAGATTAGGTGGGAAGCCAGGGGGCGATTTGTCCCGATTGCACCGTTTTCCTGCGGCAATGGATTCTCATGGCCTCAAGTTATCCACAATGCCATCATCGTCGCAGACCGATCTTGCCAGGGCCGGTCATTTTCCAGTAAGCTCCGCTGGCTAGTGCGTTGTCCAAAGGAAAAATGCGGGTTGTGAGCGGCACGGCGCTAGCCGCCGGTTCTGGACGCCCCCGGCGGCTAGCGCCGCGCCGCTCAGCCATCGCGAGCCGAAGATTTAGATTGGACAACGCACTAGGCACCATGTTTGGCTCGACGAGCGTGTCGGTTGGGTTTACTTCA
>SKKK01000621.1 GCA_007121535.1 Planctomycetaceae bacterium
CACCTACCACCTACCACCTACCACCTACCACCTACCACCTACCACCTATTACTCTCACACCCCGCGAGGCAAGCTTGCATTGCCGCAAAGGATCGTTGATAATAGGGATGTGAATCGCCGAGCGTTGACTCGATGCCTTGGCGGTTGCGTCCCAGAGGTGTTCGTCATTGTCCGTTGGCTGGATTTGTTTGCTTTACAGGGAGTTTTTCGATGGACCGTCGTCACGTCGTATCTCGCCGTCAGTTCCTCCGCCGCGGGGCGGGTGTCGCCGCTGTCGGTTTCGCCATGCCCACCTTGATCCCTGGCGGCGTTTTGGCTCGTCAAGGTGTTCCGGGCGCCAACGATCGTATCGGGGTCGCTGGCATCGGGGTAGGACGTCAGGGGGGTGCTTTGATGCGGAACGCCCAGCGGAAATCGGATGTCCGCATGGTGGCCGTTGCCGACGTGTACCTGCCGCGGGCGGAACAGATGGCTGGGTCGTTGGATGCGGTGGCGTACCAGGACTATCGCAAGTTGTTAGAGCGGCGTGACGTAGACGCAGTGATCACGGCCACCAACGATCAATGGCGAGCGTTGGTGTGCATCCATGCAGCTCAAGCCGGGAAAGACATCTATGCGGAAAAACCGCTGACATTGACGATTCACGAAGGCCGATTGATCGTCCAGGCGGTGGAAAAGTACGGACGGGTCCTGCAAACGGGCAGCCAACAACGCTCGCACTCGGCCAATCGTTACGGTTGCGAACTGGTGCGTAACGGGCGATTGGGAAAGATCCGGATGGTGATCGGCCACAATTATCCCAGCCCGTGGGAAGCCGATTTGCCGTCGCAACCGGTTCCCGAAGGTTTGGATTGGGACATGTGGTGCGGTCCGGCGCCGTTGGTGCCCTACCATGCCGATCTGTTCGCGCCGCGGGCCAATCCCGGTTGGATTTCCTTCCGGCCTTATTCGGGCGGCGAAATGACCGGCTGGGGCCCCCATGGACTGGACCAGATCCAATGGGCGTTGGGGATGGACGACACGGGGCCGGTCGAGGTCTGGACGGAAGGCCCCGATTTCGACCCGCCGACGTACGCAGAGCCCGAATCGCGGGCTCGCGGCGACAAGATTTGTTCTCAGCCGATGGTCTCTTTTCGCTACGCAAACGGCATCGTCTTGAAATTGGACAACGGCAATCAAGGGGGCGGCATCTTCGTCGGGGATCAGGGCAGGATCGAGATCTTTCGTGGGCGAGTCACGTCGAACCCGGAAGAATTGGCCAAGACGCCGATCGGTGACGACGAAATCCATTTGACTCGCAGCACGGACCACGTGCAAAACTGGCTGGATTGCATCAAGACCCGCGAAAAACCGATCGCCGACGCCGAGATCGGACACCGCGCGACGACCGTCTGCCACCTGGGCAATATCGCTCGCTGGGTGGGCCGGCGCTTGCGGTGGGACCCCGTGGCCGAGCGTTTTCCGGAAGACGAGCAGGCGAATCAGTTCTTGGATCGCCCGCGTCGTCCTCCGTACGAGTTGCCGGAGACCATTTGAGCCGTGACGCGACAACTTGGTTCTCCCACCCGATAAACGCATCTGTCCCAAAGGATGCGTTTGGTGTTTCGATGAAAGCCCCGCTACCGCCACCACCGCCATCCGATCCCAGTAGCCGGGCTTTCCTTCCCGGGGCTCCGCCGGTGGTGGTATCCAGCGACGACGGGCAGCAGCCGATCGACCAGTTCCTGCGTCAGGCCCATGCCATCTTGACCGAACAACGAGGCCTCAATGCTCGCAGCCGAGTGTTGTTGGCCGCCGCCGCTTCTTCGTGCGGATTGACCGAGTCTCAGGCGCACGAAGCGATGCAGCAACTGCAGAGCCTGGGCGACGAACCACCAAGCGGCACGGGAAGTCCGCCAACACAGACCGAGGCAGACGTCTGTGTCGTCTCGGCCGATACGGCCAGCGGGCACGTCTACCAACTGGCCGCCGAGTTGCTTGATCAGGACTATCGTTTGGAACATGGCATCCGAACTCGAATCGTTCTCGAAGGCGCTCAGTGGGGCCTGACCGAGCCGCAGGTGGACGCGATCCTTCAGGACGTGTTACAGGATCAACAGCAAGTTGCCCGAACCAACCGCCGCTTACTTCGGTTGACGCTGACCGGGCTGACGGTGCTGGGGACGCTGTTGTTGCTGGTCGTCTGGTTCGGCTTTTCGACTCGAAGTGACGAACCGCAGACAGAAGTCGCGGATGCGTCGTACAATCCGGTGCTTGAAGCGTCGGTTGACAGTCCTGCCACCGATCCTGCATGGTGGCGCGACCGGGAAGAGCTGCAGATCGCGGTGACTCGTTTGCGTGTACTCCGGCCGGACTTGAAGGACGTTATCCACCGGCTTGGTCACAGCCCGAGCGAACAGCGGATCGTTTTGTATCGAGAGCTGGTACCAGCGGCCGTCGCACAGACCGATCTCCGTGGACAAGGGCCGCCGTTATGGGACTTCTTTGCCGGCTGCCTTGCGTGGGATCCGGACGCAGAGGCCGCAGACGTGCTGGCCGCATCCCTATTGGATCTGGTGCCCCAGCCAGGCAGCCGGCTGGCCGATCGACAGGAAGACGATTCCTTCGAGACGCCGTTTTGGGCGGTGCGCACGTTCCTGGAAGCGTTCGTGATCCTGGACGATGCGGACGAACGGGGCGACCGCTTGGCGGCTGCTCTGGGCAGCGCATTGGGAACTCGCATCGATCGACACGGGCAATGGCGCGAGCTGGATCGGCAGAGCACCGCGGCCCTGTGCCTGCAATTGTTCGACGTCTTGATCACCGCCGCACCATCGCAACCCCATCATGCCGCTCGGCCGTTCGCCGCCGTCTTGCGTCGAGCCAGCCGGTTTTTGGATGCAGCCATCCTGGACCAACGCACGGCCGATCTGTTGACCGCCACGTTACCGATGGACCAGGACGCTTGGCCAGAGTACCAATATCTCCTGCAATCCGCCATCCATTCGAACGAACCTTCGGTCGTGCTGCGGATCGTGGATCTGTACGAACAAGCCGAATCACCGGAACTGCGTCAGTTCCTGGCCGAACGATTGCTGCGTCGCGTCCGGTTGTTGGCTCGCAGCGTGCCGCCAGACGAAGTCGCGCGACAGGTACGCCAGGAATTGGGCGCCAAGCAGCCGGTCAGCGAGCGGCAACGTTACCACCAGTTGACGGCACTGATGGACAGGCAACGTCCGGCTGGCGACGATACAGCAGAGCTGAATCGTTTGCAGGATTTGCTCGCGGTGGTTCATCGAAGTACCTTGGCATGCGCCCTGTCGCATGGCGAAACGGGCTTTATCCTGTTCGACCAATTGTATGCCGATGGTCCGGCGGTCTTGTCGTCGATCGCCAGCGCCGACACCACGGCGCCGGCCGAAGACCGGTCGCCGACCGTTTCCTCGGTCGCGTACCGCAACGCCGTATCCAACATCGCGCAGTTGAGCGACATGAGGAACCGTCGGCGAGAATCCGCCCCGATCTACTTGAAGTACTTGGCGACCGTCGCATCCAGGGTACCCGATCTACCACGGGAACACGCCGTTCGCTTGGCTCGTTATCTCTTGGCCGCCAAATCGGACAGCGAGCATCAGGCCGTGCTAAAGCACGTGCATGCGATTACCCGTTGGCCGAACGTCCGGCTGGCACTGGGCGACCAAGTCTTGCAGACGACCGCGAACCGCGACCGTGTTGTCGAACTATTGGAGATCGTGCTGGGCGGGCCGTTGGACCGTAGCGAGGAACGGGGTTGGCGGCAGCGAGCGTATGAACGATTGCTGCGAGACGTCATTCGATCGCTGGGGCATGCGGGAGGCATCAGCGATGGGGCCGAGCGTTGGTATGATGACGTGGCTGAGGTGCTGCGAGAGTCGTATGCCATTCGTGCCAGATTGATCGGCGTACCGAGCGAACGCATCAGCCAAGCGGCAACGCTGGCGGAGTTGTTGCAGATGATGATCCTGCACCAAGCGGATTTGCCATTCTGGCCGTCCAACCCCGCCAACCTGGCCGTGTCGAGCGATGTCGAGGGGCAGTTGATCGCGATCGACTATATCAGCGACAACGACCTGCAACGCACCGTCTTATTGCAACGTCTATGGTGGGATCGGTTGATCGCCCATCTGCTGCAGACCGGCGAAGTGTCCGGAGATCAGGCCGCTCGGATGCAAGTCCAAATCCAGGAATCCGATCGTAAAGCGACCGATCTGATCGACCAATTGATCCGAGCGGAACGGCATCTAACGGCCATCTGGCTGAGTCAAACGCTGGCCGAGAACGACCGATGAAGGAAGGCTCGCCAACAAGCCCCCCGAACCTCGTGTCGGGACTTGCCTCGTAGCCGGATTCAGGTTCCGAATTTCTGGCGAATTCGGCTAGGACGTAGCCAATTCGGCTACGATCTGTTCGCTGGAGCCCAGTCGGGCGAATTTTCGCTGCCAGATGCGAAAGCAGGCGTCTTGGATCGAATCATCCAGGGTGGCGACGCCATCGGTGATCACGGTAACGCGATAGTTGCGATTGGCGGCGGCCAAGACCGTGCTGTTGACGCAAACGTCGGTTGTCACCCCAGTGATCAGCAACCGGTCGATCCCTTGGCTGCGCAACGCCAAATCCAAGGGAGTGCCGTAAAACTTGTCGTAGGCGTGAGCTTGAACAACCAGCTCGTCTTCCCGCGGTTTCAATTCCGAAATCGTTTCCGCCGACTCGGCGCCCTGACCGGCATTGGGCCCGATCAGACAATTGCTGGACGGGTAACCGTATCCCGTCGGCTGCCCCGGCACGGCCGGCAAATGCTCTCGACCGAACGGTTCACCGCGCAGGCAAGGTACCGCCTCTGAGTACACGAACTCGGTAAAAATCACAGGAACGGCGTGATTCCGACAGGCTTCGATCATCAGAGCGACGGAACCGATGATCTTCCGGCCAGCGGGAACAAACAACGAAGCGTCCGGGTGCAGGAATCCGTACTGCATATCGACCACCAACAGAGCGGTTCGGCCAATGACCACGCGATGAAGGTCATCGATCGCTCTCTGGCGGGCTTCCTGCAGATCTTGCGAATCGGTCATGGTATAGCTCCCCGTTTGTACCACTTAGGACTTAGGACTTAGGACTTAGGATGTTCCCGATAACAATTCGCGCAAGTGGAAGTGAAACTTTCCCAATTTGCCGCCGTAATTTCCGGCAGCGATCATCAACACGTCGGGGCCAGCCGCCGCTCGCATGGCTGCGGTCATGGCCTGCGAGACCGCCGCAGGGCTGACGCCATCGACAACGATCTCGTAGGCACAGTGCGCATCCGGATGCAATTCCGATTCGACTCGACCCCGCAACGTCGGGCAGAAAGGGTCCGAAGTCGAGGCGACAAGGCCTTTGTACCTGGAACCCACCTTGCTGCCGCTACGAGCGACGCCGCCGGGAAAAGGCGTGATGGCCCCATCGATCCCCGCAATCGCCTCGACAGCTCGCCGAGCCGCCGCCAATCCGGCAGCTTGGTCTGTGGTTTGCAGGATGATATTGCCTCCCCCGACACCGCTGCTTATTCCAATTGTGTCTTGTACCAGAAATTCGCCGTCCATCACCGGAATACGCCAAAAGCGACGATCTTCGACCCGCTTGCTCTTCTGATAGCCATCACCGAAAAAGCGAAGGTGTTTGCCCAAAGCGATCCGCCGCTCGGCGGAATCCAACCCGTCGAACACGGCCGTCGTCGGGCAGGTCATGATGCATTGGCCAACCCGTTTGGAAACCGATTTCTCGAGAGCCTCGTCGGTGAACCCGAACATCAACAGCGACGCGCCGAGACGACCGTCGGGCGTCTCCTGTTCGCCGAACGATCGTTCCAGGCCCGTTTCGGCATCACAAGCAATCACCGATGAACTATAGCCCGTCGCTTCGCGCACCGCAGCATCCAACCAGTGCTGATCGTAAGCCGTCACCAAAATCCGGGCATACGCCATGGCAAACGCTTCGGCAAACGTGTCTTGAACGAACGTGGTTCCCAGATTCACGGCCGGTTCTCCATCAGCAGCGCGCGTGCGGCATGGGTGCAAAAACGCCAGAGATTCCTACCAACCCATCACCATGTTGGATTCGATCACCTTGCGAGCGGATTCAAGATCCGTTCCCGTTTCGTGCATGTAAAGCCGGATCGCATGTACTTTGTCTCCGGCGGCTTTGGAAAGGCATTCGCGTGCAACACCACAGGGATCAAAACTCTCGGTCAAACCCAACGCACCTTTCGAAATGACCCATGTATCGCGGGGTCGTTTCGTCATTCGGATCACTCGATCACCCGGATAGGCATCGCGAACCACCTGCGTGGCATTCGCTTCATCCTCAGCCCAGGTGATGATAATATGTGCATCAGTCTCGACCTCGAACAGTGGCATGACAGCACTCCCTTCTGGCAGCGTCAACACACGCCACCTGATTCAAAGTAATTTATCCAGTTTCTCGCTGGCTCTTCCGCTCAGATAAGGGGCCAGCCCCCTTTTCTGACAGAGCGTAGCATCGCGTTTGCGAAGCCGTTTGGCAAGGTGGCATGGGAAAAACGGTTCAAACCGTGCATTCGGACTGAGCTGAACAAAGCGTTCTAAAGAATCGTTCGCCAGGTTCGGCAAAGTGAAGAAAAGGCGTGTGTTTGTCACGAGCGTCAACTTGCGTGTTTACGGCAAGCTTTCCCTGGATTCCCTGGACGATCAATATGTTACCCAGAGCCCCTGTTTCACCTATGTTTTCCTGTTTGCCTGAGCGTTTGGATCGGGCGGCTCCGATACGAACATTACCGACGCGGCAAAGAGGGTGAGCCCTGCGATGTGCGAGATCTCGAATGGTCCTTGATCGCAGAACCCAGCAAGCTCGTCCATGCATGAAGCAGCATGCTCCTGCCGCTTTTCCGAACCAAACCTTCGCCAGTTTGCCACGGTGGCACAACGCTATTTTTTTCTGTCAGGAGGATACAGATGGTGAAACGATCGTTCTTGACCATGTTCCTGTTTCTTGGATCGCTGGGTGCGATCCTGTTGAACCCTGGCGGCACCCATGCCGACCAGAAAGACGCCGCGATGGAAGCCTTTGAAGCTTGCGAAGCGTGGACTTCCGATTACCCGGGGTGTTGGTACGAATACACAAGCGGCTATTGTCCGTACCCAGCGGAAGTAGCTCCGGCGGAAGTAGCTCCGGCAGAAGAAGCTCCGGCAGAAGAAGCTCCGGCAGAAGTAGCTCCGGCAGAAACCGCCGCTGAGCCCCCGGAAGAAGAACCAGCCGACGATTCGGCGGAAACGGTTGCCCAGTCTGATGGATACCTGCCTAAGGACTACGGTTATCAGTGGGAGTATGACGACTATGACACGGCCTACGAGGATTATCTGTGGTCCGAGCTGATTACGGATTCGCGAGCCGAGTCGATTGCGACGGAGCAGGCCGAGTCGATCAAGCCCGAAGAAGACGAAACGTCCGCCGCCGAGACGGACGTTTCGACTTGGGCCGAGAACTATGACTACTGGGCCGAGTACTACGACGATGCATACTGGCGTTATGAAGCGACAGTTCGACCAACCTGCGAGCCCGCCGAAGAAGAAGACGCAACGATCGAGGAAGTCGTGGCGGAAACAACGGGCGTAGAGACGCAGGCAGAGGTCACCGAGGTGGCCGAAGAAGCAGCGACGGCTACGTTCGACCCGGCCATGGATTGGCAGCACGAATGCCAGGACTCCTTTGACTTCGACTACAGTTACTGTTACGAGTACGGCTACGGCTACGGCTACGAGGAAGAGCCCGCGTTCGATTCCACCACCTTCGTCGACGAAGTCGAAATCGCCGAGGCGATCGAAGAGACCGTCAAGATGATCCAAGAGACCGTCGAGATGATCGAACCGACCACCGAGGTGAAGGACGAAAGCATCGAAGCGACGGACGAAGCCACCGAAGTGGTGGACGCAACCGTCGAAGCGACGGAAGAAGCTGCCGAAGTGACGGATCATCGTGACACGCATTACGAGGATTATCACTTCTACGGCGACTGCTTTTACTACAGCGACTACTATGGCTGCTACTATGACAGCTACTACGACAGCTACTACGACAGCTACTACCAGGATGACGGCCAGGACGCTGCCGCAGATGTGGAACCCTGTTCGTCCGCCGAAGACAAGAGCGATCGCTTGACGGACGTGGAAGCTGACGAGAGCGACGCCGACTTGACCGAAGAACCGGCCGAAGTTGCCACCACCGAGTCACCTGCGTTGCCTCAGGCAGCCGTTCTCAGCCTGGCGCGTTCCCTGGACCGAATGGGATCCGCCCTGAAGATGCTGTCGCATCAATTGACCGATATGGTCGCGCCCGAGGTGGCGACGCGAGCCGCAACCGCAACCGACCAGCACTAGACAACCCGAATTCCCGTCCGAAAGCTCCTCTCTGGAACTCAAGGCGTGCGACATTCTTCTAGGAATATCGCACGTCTTTTTTTCGTTTTTCGTGAAGGATGCGATAGCGTTGACAGCAAAGTTGATTTCTCTTCCACCGTCTCAACTAAAGTTAAAGATCCAGATCGCCGATTCTTACTCGAAGAATACTTGTCTCAGCCGCTTCACTTTCAGGGGGGAACCTGTGAGTCCCAAGCGTGCCCTATCATATCGATCTGAGATCTTCGATTCCGGCGGTTTCGCGTTCGCATGCGAAAGATAACCATCGCCGCCATTCCTCGATCACCTGCATGGTCGCGGGTTTGATTTGTTTGATGATCCCGGCTTGTTGCGTCATGTTCCATGACGGACGGCGGATCGGTTTGGACTCGGTCCCCGGTTGGCCTCAACCAGCCCTGGCCTTTCGGCCTGCAAAGCTGCCGTCGCTGCGCGCCGAACTGCCGATTCCAGCAGGTGCCGAGTACGTGATGGACGACGACGCCTGCCTGCGCTGTCACCAAGGTTACGAATCGCGTTACTTGCATGCAGCTCACCAAGCACTTCCGGCCGGTCGATCATGTGAAACGTGCCACGGTCCCGGCAGCAAGCATATCGAAACGGAGGGCCGGGTGCCCGGGTTGATACTTGAGTTTCCATCCATGAGCGCCGTTCAACGTTCCGAGGCCTGCGCAGCCTGTCACGAGACCAATGCTTGCGGTCCCAACTCGGATTGGCGAACTTCGGTGCATATCCACGCACAAGTCGCATGTACGGATTGCCATCCGATTCACACATTACCACCGCCCGATTCCGCGGCGGCTCGGGCGCTGCGCCGTCAAGGCCGCTACACGGTGGTCGAAGCAGACGATTGTTTCCGTTGCCACTCCGACATGGTCGATCTGAAACGAATCGCGGGCCCCCACCAGATTGGTTCTGCAGGTTTTCGGTGCATCGATTGTCACGATCCTTTGGGAATGATCCGCGAGACGGCCCGTCAGGAACTTTGCCTGGCATGCCATCACGACGGAACGCCGACGATGGCTTGGCACTCGTCGTTCCACAGCCTCGCCGGCGTGGCATGCACAGACTGCCACGAGCCTCATCCACGCAAGACCCGGCATGCGCCGTCCGAGCTATGGGAACATGGTGCTGGCTCCCTGACCCGCGCGGCCATGTCGGTCCGGCAACCCGAGGGCTGCTACCGATGCCATCCCAAGACTTTCGCCATGAGCGGTCTACCATCGCGGCATCCGATCCAAGAAGGGAAGATGGTCTGTTCGGATTGTCATGATGCCCATGGCCAGGCCGTGGGAGGGTTGCGAGAACCGATCCTGAACGACGTTTGTTACCGTTGTCACGGGGACAAGCAGGGGCCGTTTACCTACGATCATCCACCGGTCACCCAGGATTGTTCGATCTGTCACCAGGTCCATGGATCCGTCAACGATCATCTGCTTCACCAGCCGACCAGCTTCTTGTGCCTGCGATGCCACGCCGGGCACCGTTCGGAACATCGGCCCTTGGATGGTCGGGTGCTGATAAAGACACAGCAGGCCTTGTACGGCAACTGCACTCAATGCCATACGCAGGTTCACGGCAGCGATTTCATCAATGCGACGTTGCGCGGCCGCGGATTGACTCGCTAATGCCGGGTAAAGGCTTTGATCCATGGTCTATCGAGTCCTTATCATCGCTTCCATTTTCATCGCGGCCAGCGCATCGGCAGCCGGTGATGAAGACGCGGAGCCGCCATCCTTCGATCTTTTCACATCGTCCGCGCGGGCACCGATTGCGACGCACCCGTCGGGCTTCATCAACGAACAACTCGTCAGCGCGGGTTGGTGGCTCAGTTCCGTGCAAGGTTCACCCGGTCAAGTCGCACGGTACCAGGATCTCGAACCGGCGCCGGTTTGGCGAGTGGATTCTCTTCGTAGCGACGGGACGGAAACCTCGAAGTTCTATGCCGCAGGTCCGGATCAAGAAACCAACGACTTTCGTTTGAGCTGGTACTTTTCGAATCTGATCGCCGACATCCGTTACCAGCGGTACATAGACCGTACTGAAGCGGATCGACTGTTGAACTTTCCGCAACCCGTCGCAGAGCATGCGCATCCGGGCAGCGATCCGTCCAACTTCGGCCAGTATATGGCGGAAGATTTGAACGTGGGCGACGATTACGCGATCCGCATCCAACAACTGAAAGCGGATTTCCGGGGCGACATCAACAAACATGCCAAATGGCGATTGAACGTGTGGAGCATGCGACGAAGCGGGCATCGTCAGGCGATCGCCTTGTCCCACACCTACAGTCGCCCGGACGTGCACGGAAACTGCCAGGCCTGTCACCTGTTGAGTCAGCGGCAAAGGATCGACTGGACGACCGTCGAGATCGAACCGGTCTTCGAGACGCAACGGGGTCCGATCACCGTTGCGTTTTCTTTACCGCTTCGCTCGTTCACCAGCAGCGATCAACCCGTAACGCGATGGTACAATCCGCCGCCTGCCAACTATGGTGGTGAAGCTATTCCACCTCAATTGGGCAGCGAAGCGTATCCCGTAGGTGCCGAGTACCCCTACGGCCACGTTCCGGAGAACTTCACCCAGACGCGAAAACTGAAAGTCGGTGTCGACCTGTCGCCATCGCGAAACCTGTACGCCTTGTTGCACCATGGTTCCACGGACAATCTGTTCCGGAACACTCGCCGCAATTTTTCAGGAGCGGACCTGCGGTTGACCGACCGAACCGTGCCTGGAATCACCTGGACGAGTTACGTCAAGTATTCTCATCAAGACAATCCGCTGCCCACCGAGTTGATCGGCGCCGAGTTCTTGGAGTTCGATCGTTACGATGAATCGATCGAACCGTGTGACGTAGACCTGAGTCGATCGTACGGGGGGTGTGCATGTGCGCCCATTCCCCCTCAATGCGTACTCGGTTCCGATGGGATTCCCGACTTCTTTGCCCGTGATGCCCTGAACGATCCTGTCGATTATCGACGAACGACAATCGGCTTCAACGGGCGATGGAGGCCGTTTCGCCACGCGCGGGGTTGGCGACGGGGACTGGCGTGTTACGGCCGTTACGAATACCAGCGTTTGGAACGGGGCGACGCTCAATTCGAAGCGGCAACAGCAGTGGGCACCCTGGTGATTCTCGATCAATCGATGTCCCATCGGCACTCCGTACGCATGGGGCTCACACAACGTTGGGCTACAACGCTGGATACTTTTGTGCGCTACCGTGCCTGGTTCGAATCCGATCCTTTGTATGGCGTACGGGAGAACAACGCCTTGACCAACTCCAACCTGCCCACGTCTGCACACACCATCGAAGCTGGCGGCACATGGAGTCCGTGGGATGCGTTGATTGCCAGCGGCACGCTCGGTTTGGAAAGCCGTCAACACGATTCCAACATCGCCGATTTCGGGGAATGGGATTATCCCATGAGTTTTAGTTTGTGGTACGTATTGAATGCATCCTGGTCGTTTTCTGCCGGCTATGCGTATCATGCCACCCGCATCCGTCAAGCGATCACGCTGGGCGACGATTTCGATGACGGCTCCTATCATGCCCCGGCGACCGAGTGGTGGCCTTACCGCGCCCGCAGCCACGTGATTTCCGCCGGATGTCGCTGGAGATGGAATCCACGCATTAGTTGGCGTGGAGATGTGCATTTTGTGCGAGGCGTCAACGGGCTGGATTCCACCGTTTTTCCCCCTCGACACGTCTGGCCGGGCATCGAGGCTTTGGTGCGAAACGATCGCTCCTCGCTACGGCTGAGTACCGGTTGGGATTACCGAGTCGACCCACGAACCACGGGATACGTGCGTTACAGTTTTCTGAATTACGACGATGCGATCTTCGACGATCGTAGCGCAACGGCTCATCGTCTGCTGCTCGGATTCTCCAGTGTCTTCTAAGGGGCCCTCATGCTGCTAGCTGAAGACAATCCTCGTTCACTTTCCAAATTTGCGCCTCGTTTCCCGGACAATTCGTCTTTTCACTCAATCCGGAATAAGTGGCAGACGATGAATAATCAACGAGAACCGGACAACCGCTACAGTTTACACCCGCCCCAGAACGGGAATCTGTGGTATTCGTTGACTGCATCCCATGATATTGGGCAATATGGAGACCTCGGTACGATGGACAACTACTATTCAGGTGAACACGGCTCACCGATCAGGTCTCTGAGGGGCCATGCTCGGCTCGAGCATCGCAGCCGTTGGGGATCACGCGTGTTGTGGCTGTTGGGAGTGGCCATCCTGTTTACCTCAAGTACCGGTTGTGCGACCCTACAAGGGGTGCGGGATTACATCGCTTACAACGATGTGACCGATGATTTTGTCATTGGATGGCGCAATTACGTCTGGGCGAATAAAGCATGGGCGGCGGAAAGGCACTGCTATGAGGGCCATCCTCAACTGGCCGACTTCGGCGAGGGATTCCGTGCTGGATATCGAGATGTTGCTGCCGGCGGCAACGGCTGTCCACCGCCTTTACCACCCCGAAAATACTGGGCGTGGAAGTATCAAAGCCCCGAAGGGCAGGCGAAGATCGCAGCCTGGTTTTCCGGCTATCCGCACGGAGCAGCGGTGGCCGAGCAAGAGGGTGCCGGCAACTGGCGTGACATTCCTGTTTCGTACGCGATCCAGCAAGAGTATTCAGCCGAGTTTGAACAGGGGTTGATTCCGCGATGCGATGGCCCGCGGTTTCCTCATCCCGACGACCCGATCGACACCATGCAACCGCATGAATCATACGATTTCGACTACGCACCCCCGTTGCTCCACGATCCTCCGTCGGACGATTTCCCTGGGTACGGCGATACTTCGTCGTACGATCCCCGGACGATGTTGATGATGCCGCAACCAAATGCGGAACCGGTGATTTCGAGCGTCGGTTATTCGACAAACCATCAGAACTCGATTCACGGCCACCATCCGTAGAGCAGTTCGACGTGTCGCAGCGATATTCCGAAGGGTTCCTTATCCAAATCCTTGAGCAGACCCAGTGAGCGAAGTTATGCTTATTCCAAATCGCAACGAAGATTGGACCGTTCTTCCGAAGGTCACCAGCGACCGATGCCGTTGGCTACGCAGAAGCGCATTGGTCACCACCGGGTTGCTCTTGCTGCTGCTCAGCACGGGGTGCCAGGCGGTCCTGTCACCCATCAGCGGAGTGCCAGCGGGTCGTCTGCCAGCCGAATTCATGGCCACACCCAAGAACGACTTGAGGCCCATCAATATCGCGCGATTGCGGCAAGAACCGCCCCGCGAGTACCTTTTGGATACCGGCGATACGTTGGGTATCTTTATCGAAGGTGTGTTAGGTGAAGTGGACGCGATGCCGCCGTTTCAGATGCCGGAAAGCGGGGAACGAACGTTGCCCCCGGCTATCGGCTTCCCCGTACCGGTTCGCGAGGACGGTACACTGCCGCTGCCGCTGGTACCACCGATCAGCGTTCGTGGACTGACGTTGACTCAGGTAGAGAACGTCATTCGCCAAGCGTATACAGTCGACCAGCAGATTCTCCGGCCCGGCAGGGACCGAATCTTCGTCACGTTGATGCGGGAGCGAACCTATAAGGTCGTGGTGTTGCGCCAAGAGGGCACTGGAGCAGTCGCCGGAATGCGAGGTCGCGGTGGTGCTCTAGGGACCGATCCGGCGTTCGCCAGGATCGGCAGTCAAACAATCGAATTGCCAGCCTACCAGAACGATATCTTGCGAGCCTTGACGGCGACCGGCGGATTACCGGATGAAACGGCCAAGAACGAGGTATTGATCCTGCGCGGGGGCTTGGCCGACGCCAGACGGTACGATGAATTCGTCCAGCATTTCTATCTCTGCCCGCCATCGGATCCTTGCTTGTGCTTCCCGCCGCTACCGGACGATCCGTCCGTACTGCGAATCCCACTGCGATTGCCGCCAGGTGAAATTCCGACGTTCAACCCGGAGGATATCATTTTGCGGGACGGGGATGTGGTGATGATCGAAAGCCGAGAGGCGGAGGTATTCTTCACCGGGGGAATGTTGGGCGGCGGTATGCACCCCTTGCCTCGCGATCGCGATCTGGATGTACTGGAAGCCATCTCGATGGTCGGCGGCAGCGAGATCTACGGTGGGGGTGGCGGCCGTGGCGGCATGGGAGGCATGGGCGGCATGGGACGCATGGGAGGCAGCGCTAGTGGCGTACCGCCGGGACGCCTGTTCATCCTCCGCAGAACGCCTTGCGACGGCCAGATCATTATTGCCGTGGACTTGACGCAGGCGGTACGTGACCCGGGGGCTCGACCTCTCGTACAATCGGGTGATGTGCTGGTGTTGCAACACAAGCCGCTCGAGGAGGTAGTGAACTTTGGGATCTTCACCTTCTTCACTTACGGTATCCGTGAACTGTTCCGTCGTTGATCGATGCTCCGGCAAATCTGTCGGACGATGATCCTTGCGTTCGACAGATAAGATTTGATCTGCATCAAGGTCATTCCGGCCTGTCATCGCGATAATGTATTCCATCGGAGGCAATCAGCGTCGGGCTTCCGACGTAGCCGAGGGTTGATAACATTCCATCGCAGGGCCAGGATCGATGATCAAACGACAAATTGTGCAGATCGACGAAGAGAAGTGTGACGGGTGCGGATTGTGTGTGCCGAGTTGCGAAGAAGGGGCGATCCGTATCGTGGATGGCAAAGCTCGGTTGGTGTCCGATGTCTATTGCGATGGTTTGGGAGCCTGCCTGGGACACTGTCCACGCGGCGCGATCTCGATCGTCGAACGCGAGGCATTGCCGTTTGATGAAGCTGCGGTGGCAAGCCACATCGGTTCGACACCTTCGGCGCTGCCGGTATTGGAGGCGGTCGGTGCGGGCACAAGCAGCGGATGCCCGGGTATGCAAGCTCGTCAACTTCGGCCGCCCAAAGAACCGTCGCGGCCGGTCCGGAGCGGCGATTTCAACAACGGTGCAAAGCGGTCAGCCAGCCAGCGGTCGGGGCTGGCCAATTGGCCGGTTCAGCTTCATCTGGTACCGCCGTCCGCACCGTATTTGCGTGGCGCGCACTTGCTGCTGGCTGCCGACTGTGCGCCCCTGGCCGTTCCCGACTTTCATCAGCGATTTCTGGATGGCCGTCCCGTACTGATCGGATGTCCCAAGTTGGACGACGGGCAGTTCTACGTTCAGAAACTGGCTCAGATCGTTCGCACGGCTGCCGTTCGCGAAATCACGGTGATCCGGATGGAAGTACCCTGCTGCAGCGGTTTGACGCAAATCGCTCGCGCCGCGATCCGATTGGCAGGTAGCGGTTGCGCGCTACACGAGGAAATCGTGTCGTGCTGGTAAACACGGGTCATCGTTCGAGTTCCAGTCGATCGGCGACGTCTTCATAATGGGGGGATTGTTGGTCCAATTTGCGGCGCAGGTCGGGAATGATCTCGGCGGGCAGGAAGCGACCCAGCATTTCGTCGTTGGCCAATGGGGTGATCTCCTTGATGAACGAACTACTGACGTGCGAAAACTCCTCGTCCGCCATCAAAAACACCGTTTCGATGTCGGGGTCCAATTGCCGGTTGGCCATCATCATCGTGAATTCGGCTGCGATGTCGGTCAACGGCCGCACGCCGCGAATCATCACCCGAGCGCCGCAACGCCGCACGAACTCGACCGCCAACCCTGTAAAGATGCCGACTTCGACGTTCCCGCAAATCGCGACCACTCGCCGCACCTGATCCACCCGCTCATCCCCCGAGAACAAAGGGGTCTTGCGAGCATTGACCCCGACACCCACGATCAGCCGATCGAATAATCGCGAACTGCGGCGGATCACGTTCCAATGGCCCAGCGTGATGGGATCGAACGATCCCGTGTAAACGGCAACGGTCTCGGTGTGCGTCATGTCAGTAAACCTGCGAGAAAAAGTAACGAGTCAAATGGTAGAAGACCGGTGCCGCAAAGCACAAGGAATCGATGCGATCCAGAACGCCATGATGCCCCTGGACCAACGTCCCATAGTCCGCGACGCCCCGATCTCGTTTGATCGCCGACATCACCATACTGCCGCCGAAGCCCATGATGGCGACGACCATTGACATACAGGCGGCCTGCCAGAATTGGAACGGTGTGGCCCACCATAACATCGCACCGACCACCGTTGTACTGGTGACCCCGCCCAGGAGTCCCTCCCAAGTCCGCGAGGCGTTGATCTTCGGCGCGATCACTCGCCGCCCGGCCAGACGGCTCCACAGATATTGCAGCACGTCCCCCAATTGGACGACCAAGATAAAGTAGAACAACAGCCCGGCGTTGGGTAGATGCGAATCAGGATCCCCCCAAGGTTCGCCCGCCGTGGTTCGTAGCGAAAGGTTCAACAGAGCGGGAGCGTAGCTCAAACAATAAACACAGATGAACAACCCGGACTGAATCTTGGCAGATCGCTCGAGGAAACGTTTCGGATCGTCCGAAAGCGCAATCCGCATCGGGATGAACAACACCGCGTACACGGGGATGACAATGCTGTAGAGACCGTAGAAATCGCGGCCCGAATCACCGAACCATTGGGCATAGGTCTCGCGACTGAACGAAATCAACACGTACTGCAGCGGGGTGAAAAAAAAGAACACCCAGAACAAGGCGCGGTGATCGCCGCGGCGAGTCGGTGTCATGGTGATGAACTCTCGCAACGCCCAAAACGAGATGCAGCCGAACAGCACGATCGTGGTGATCCGTCCCATCAGGAACCCGGCCACGAAAATGGCCCCCATCAACCACCACACCCGTATCCGATGATTGAATTGCTCGATCATCGCCGGATTCAGCGAGTGCTCGGGATAACGCTTCATCAGACGACCGGCGACATAGGCGATCACCAGCAAACCCAACACCACCCCCAACAGCCAGTAAATGTGAGTCACATCGGGCCGATCATCGTTTTGCGTCAGCGACAGCCAAACGATTACGTGGGAGAAGGTGGCGTCCATCATCGGTTACACGTCCCTCAATCGGCACACGGCGTCTCGCGCTCGGTGCAAGAATTCGGCTTTCGATTCACCTGCCTCCAACCAGATCGGAGCCCCGATGCTGATGCAACTGAGCAACGGAACGGGCAGCACTTCGCCGCGCGGCAATACCCGGTTCAAGTTCTCCATATGGACGGGAACCAATTCCAGATCGGGACGCTTCTTCCCCAGGTAGTACAGTCCGCTTTTGAACTCTCCCACCTCTTCTCCGCTGTTGCGTCCACCCTCCGGAAAAACGATCAAGGAATACCGATCGCCCATCTCGCGAATCATCATCTCGACCGGACTCTGGTGGACCTTGACCTTGGTGCGATCGATCAGCATCACATTGAACGATTTGGCCAGATGCCGCCGGATGGGGCCTCGGTCCCAATAGTCCTTGGCGGCGACCGGGCGAGTCAGCGGTTGCAGATCTCGTGGCAACGATGCCCACAACACCAGCGCGTCCAAGTGACTGGTATGGTTGGCGAAATAGACGCGCTGGCAGGTGTCCGGTTGGCAATCGATCCAGCGCACGGTGGCCCCGCTCAGCAGTTTCGCGAGGCCAGCGAGGAAAGGAACCGTTACTGCCATCACCGCATTCCGTCTGGTTTCGCCCGACGATGCGGGGCGAGCATGCTGGCTCCGCATCGCACCGGACGATGGCTATTCCACGATCATGTCATCCACCGAATGATTCGACGGGATCATGGGCAATACGTGCTCTTGATAGGGCGTCTGCACATCCAGAACAAACGGTCCGTCGTACTCGATCATCTCACGCAGCGCCTCGACCAAGTCCCCCCGACGCCGCACCGTGGCGGCGCCGCAACCGTAACCTTTGGCGATCTGGACGAAATCCGGATAACGTTCCGTCGCGTAAATGTCGTCGCCACGGCCATGAGCTTCCGCATGATGAATCGGACCCAGATACGTGTGCGCTCGATTGCCCGCCATGAAACGATCTTCCCATTGAACCACCATGCCCAGGTGCTGATTGTTCAGCAGCAAGACCTTCACCGGCAGATTTTCGCAATAGCACGTGGCCAGTTCCTGAATGTTCATCTGGAAACTGCCGTCGCCGTCGATATCGATGACCAAGGCATCGGGGTGAGCCGCTTGGACCCCCATGGCTGACGGCAAACCAAATCCCATCGTTCCCAAGCCCGAACTGGAAAGCCAGCGCCGAGGATGCTGGAACTTGAAAAACTGAGCCGCCCACATCTGGTGTTGGCCGACGCCGACCGTCACAAATGCTTCGCGTTCGGCCGTAATCTGGGATAACACGTCGATGGCATGCTGCTGCAAAATACCGTCGAAATCCTGCTTGTACTTGAACGGATGTTCCCGCTTCCATTGCTGCACCTGCTCGACCCATTCGGCGATGTCGGCCTTAGGTTCCACACAGCGGGTCAATTCGCCCAAAGCATGCTTGATGTCGCCAGCGATCGGAATATGAGCCGCCTTGTTCTTGTTCAACTCAGAAGCGTCGATGTCGATGTGCACGATCTTGGCGTGCTTGGCAAACGCTTCCAACTTGCCCGTCACCCGATCATCGAACCGAACCCCGAACGCCAACAACAGGTCGCAGTCCCGAACCGCCCAGTTCGCGTAAACGCTGCCGTGCATGCCCAGCATATCCAGCGAAAGAGGGTCGCGCGCAGGAAACGCCCCCAGTCCCATCAGGGTCATGGTGACCGGAATGCCCGTGATGCGGACGAACTCTCGCAGTTCTTCACTGGCATTCGAGGAAATGACGCCACCACCGCAATACACCAACGGCCGCTTGGCACGCTTGATCGCCGCAAGCACCTGATTCACCTGCTCCGGCCGAATTCGCATCCCACTCGGATCGGCATATCCGGGCAGATTCATCGGCACATCCCAATCCGCCTCGTATTTCTCCAACTGCACGTCTTTGGGCAGATCAACCAGGACCGGCCCCGGACGCCCCGTCGTCGCTACGTGAAATGCTTCCTTCATCACTCGAGGCAGATCCAGCACATCGGTGACCAAGTAATGGTGCTTCGTGATGCCCCGACAAACCTCGACAATGGGCGTCTCCTGAAAGGCGTCCGAGCCGATGGCTCCCGTCGTGACCTGGCCCGTGATGGCGATGATGGGCACGCTGTCCAATTTGGCATCGGCCAACCCTGTCACCAGATTGGTGGCACCGGGGCCGCTGGTCGCCATGCAAACGCCCGGGCGACCCGTCGAGCGGGCATAACCCTGAGCCGCAAACGTGCCGCCCTGCTCGTGGCGCGGTAAAATCGTGCGGATCTTGTCGGAAAATCGGGTCAAAGCCTGATGTAGCGGCATGCTCGCACCACCTGGATACGCGAACAATACATCGACACCATGCCGTACCAGCGACTCGACTAAGATATCAGCACCATTGATCAGTTTATTCTTTTCTGTCGCCGCTTTTGGCGGAGCCATTCGATAATTCTCCCTGATTCAATATCGTTTGAACGTACACATGGATGGGCAAACGCAATAGTCTAGGCTGTCGTGCCACAGAATTCAAGGAACGATCGGTCAGCAAAACCCGAGTCAAGCCGGATCGAAGCGGAAAAACTCCCAATCCCCCAAAAACTGCACCGGTCGAGTTACCGTTGCTTAGCAGAAACCGGAGAGGCTGTGAACAAATGGGACCGGCTGCGAGTGACGTGCCTGTCCCAATTTTTTCAAAGCCTCGGAGCGTCGATCGGTGCGGGAAGACGACTAATAGCAGCACCTCCAGACGGCTCGTCACCCAGCCGGAATGCAGGATTAAACTCGCTGCGTTCCAGCTCGTAATGATCGGGCAAGTGGCGTTCTTCCGACAGTCCCCAATCGGGAAGCCCCTGCCAGATCAAGGTCAAGTGAGGACTTCGTTCCTTGAGAAAAGGCATCTGGTCGTGCCGGTCGACATCGACATCGGCCGTCTGGCCCGCATCCAGATCCGGGCCCAAACGCAAAAACATCGTCGAGCCCGGGTAAAAATTATCTCGGCCGCGCAAATCCAAACGATCATCGACGGCCTCGATCCTGTTGATCCCCATCCGCTGGAACAAGGGGGAGTTGTCGTCGGTGACCATCAAGATGCTGTCCGCAATATCGGTAAATAGATCCAGTTGATAAGGGGCTTGCGGGCTGACAGCCATTCTGACCAAACCCATTCTCGCTGCAATGGTGACATGACGCAGGACGATGTCGATCCGACCATCTCGCAAGCTGGGCCTGGTCAAGGAGCCTTCGACATCTGTCAGGAGATTCCGTGTGACGATCAGACTGTTTTGTGCGTAAAAGCGAAAAGCGGTCGCCTGTTCGGCACGAACCACGGTCGCCTGACCTCGCAACATGGTGTCGGTCAAGTTCACGTAGTAGGGAATCGGCGGCTTTGGCCCGCTCTCACCCGAACCGCTTGCCCGTCTTTCGAGTGCCACAAAGGCGGCCGCAGGATGTTGAACGTTTCCCTGGGGGTCGACGTTTCGAACGGTCAGCACCGACCCCAACAATTCCAGCCCCACAAATGAATGCAGTCGGAACAGCGACCAATTATGCGATGGCGCCTCCGTCAAATCCAGGAGGATTTGGACGTTGTACCAAATCAGTCGGCTGCCGCTGGCGTGGATCATGGCGGCACGCCCGGCAAGATCCCCATCGTCCTTTGGCCGAAAGACGATCAAAGGCCTGTAGCCGATGCCGCTGCTGATCGTCAATTCGCTGGTGGCGATGTCCAACATGGTCTCCTCACGGGGACCGTCGAAATGCAATTCGATACGTTTCACACCCAAGCGCTGCGCTTCCCGGCAAGCCTCAGCCAGCGACGTGACGGCCAAGACGTCCTCGGCCCATCCGCCCGTTTCGTCCGCCACCACGATCCGATTGAACTGCTGCGAAGGTTCGGAGGTCGTCTGAGCACGCAAATTGGACCCAGCCGATTCGCGATCCGACTGGGCCGGTCCACCGTTTGGCACTTCGGCCGGCTGCATCGGAGACGAATCGACCGGCTGCATCGGCCGTTCCTCCGGGCGTTCGTCAGGCGATTCAGCAGGAACAGATGATTCAGGCACCGAATCGTCGGTAACCGCCCTTTCAGAAGGCTGATCAACCGCCGCATCCCTTTCAGACTCGAAATCGTTTGCCCCATCTGGGGAAGCTGCATCCGGCGGTGAACGATCCTGGACCATCCTACTCGGCGGGTCATCGGATGCCTCCGTCGATGAAGGTTCCAACCGGTCTGTGGGCAGATCGCGTTCGACCACACCATCGAGTGGTTTCGCGGCGGGTTCCCCTTTCGATGCCTCCGGTACGAGATCGTCAGCACGGGGCCGATCGTCCGGCAAAGAATCCGCTATCATCGGCTCAGGTCGAACGCCCTCCGGTTCCTCCGACGGCAATAACTCAGATGGTGAACCGACTTGAGACGTCTCCAAACGGATCGTCGAC
>SKKK01000022.1 GCA_007121535.1 Planctomycetaceae bacterium
CATTGTTGCGGAATACGTTGTTGACGATCACCGGCTGGGCGCCGCGGACAAAGATCACGGCCTGGTCGTTGCTTTCACGGCCGGCGCGGTTGTTGGTCAATTCGCGTCCATGTTGATTGTTCTCGAAGGTGGTATTGGCGACGCGAAGGTGGGCTTCATGGACGCCGATGGCGTTGAAACTGCCGTTGCCGCCCTCGACCGGCGTCTGGCCGCCGCCATAGGCGATGTAAGCGTGATCAAACTTGCCGCGGGTGGCCAGATTGAACAGCAGGCCGCCCCAATCGCCACGAGCAGGCGTGTTGGACGGATCGGTGCCGAATCCGTCGCTGGCCGTGTCGAACGTCCCGCTGGCGCCGCCGAACCGGTCGTCCTTCAGCGAAGTGAAGATCACCGGCCGCTCGGCGGTGCCTTCGGCGATGATCTGAGCCGAACCCCGTTCGGCTTCGATTCGCGCCCCGCTCAGTTTGACCACCACACCCGGCTCGACCAACAACCGGCCGCCAGGTCGTGCCGTTCGCTGGCCGCCCTCGACCAGCGTATCGGTCACGACCGCCCCGCCGACCAAGACGCTGTAGTCGATGTCCAGCGGCTGCCGATTCGTGCTGCCGGCCTGGTTGATGTACTCGATGACCACCGGGGCCTGCGGCAACGGCCCGCCGGTCACCCGCACGCCGCCCATGCCGACGCCCTGCAGTGCTTCCAAAGCGCTCTCGATCTCCTCAACGGTCGCGTTCCACGGCAGCGGGGCTCCGCCACTGATGGTGAACGTTCCGCCGGTCGGGTTGCCCAGCGCACGCAGTTCCTGGATCTCGTTGTTGATCACCATGCCGCCCGCGTTGCCGACGATGTGCAGGTTCTCGGCGATCACGTGGGTGATATCCGTCGCACGGAACCGAGCGTTGACGCTCAGCTTGTCGATCGTGGCTTCGAAGGCCGTCGTGACCCGTACGAACAACGCGTTCAGCGAGTTGTCCTTCACGATGTTGCCGTGGATGTGCGGACCGTGACGGCCGCCGGAGTCGTCGAACGCGTTCGGATCGGCCGAGATGGCCGCACCAGCACTGTTGGTGATCTGCGAAAACGCCACCGTCGGTCGCTGACCGGCGATGTAGATCGGATCGAAGGCGTCCAGGATGCCATTGACGTCCACCTGACCACCGCCGTAGGTGATGTCGGCGTGGTAGATGGAATTCAAGAAAACGTCCGTCGTCAAATCCGGCGAACTCCGTCGATTCAGGTCCGAATCCTCACGCAACACGATCCCGCCCCATTGACCGGGTGCGGGACCCGGCGAAACCCCATCGCTGTCGCCGCCCAAAGCGTCGTTGCGGAACGAAGTCAAATGGACCTGTGCGTAGGGTGTCCCCAGCAACTGCAACGCGCCATGTTGGCGGTTGGCGCCCAGGATTGGCGTGCCGACGTCGATGTTGGCGCCCTGAAGCTTCAGCACCGCACCGCCGTCGATCATCGCCGTCACGCCTTGCGGCACGTCGAAGTTCCGCCCATCTGGCAAGGTGGCGCCGACGTTATTCACGCCGATCAAGTACGGCCGGGCGTCGTGCAACGTGTCCAAGTTCCGGTCGGGGCCGCCGTTGCCGACGATCCGCACCAGATTGGGTGTCCACAGCAGACTGGGCGATTCGCTCAGGTCCATCGTGACGACGTTGCTGAGATCGACCGTGCCGTTGGCCACGTCGTAAGCTGCCACGGAGACAGAAAAATCGGCGGTGTCAATGGCGGTGCGAATGGCGTTGACGACATCCTCGACGCTGGTTGCCGTCGAGATATCGATGCGGACGTTCGTCCCGATCACGTCACCCGTCTTGTCGAACTCGAAGAACCGCGTCGGATTCACCCCGTCGCTGATCGTGAAATAGTCGCCATCCTCGATCTTCTCGGGACCGGTCACGGGGACCACAATCCGTGAACTGGCCTTTTGCAGCCCCGCAGCGATCGTGCTGAACGGCCTGGCGGTTGTTCCATCCTGCTGACCGGTGGGAGTGGGTGACGCCTTGTCGACAAAGATCGTATTGCCGGCTTGGAACCAGAAGTTGAACGCGCCGCCCGCCCGGCCATCCGCATTGCCATCCAACGCATTGGCCGCCACCTCGGGATTGTCGATGTCCACCAGCGTCGAACCTCGATCGGTTTGGAAGTCCAAACGCAACTCGTAAGGCCCGTCCGACTGCCCGCCAAATCCCGTGTCAGATACCGTTGGATCGTAATTCGTGTTGCCCCGCGCCGTGACCCCGACATAGTAGGTTCCCGGTTCCAGCTCGATCTCCAAGAACGGGTCGACACCGTAAAAGCCATCGTTGCGGGCGATGACCTCGCGGTTCCCGCCGCTCAGCGCCAGCGTGGTCCCGGATGAAATGCCGGTCATGACCGTTGTGGGCGAGCCGGACAGTTGTGTGGCAGTCACCAGGCGCCTGGCCGCCGTGCTGTCGTCGATCGCCTCGACGACCTGTTCGGCCGTGCTATGATTGCCATCATTGGTATTCAGGGTCAAGGTCACGGTGTGACCGCTGACGGAGACCATCGGGTTGCCAGAACCGCCGAAATCGGACTTTTGCACCACCACGCGGATGCTGTTGCCAAATACACCCGCGTTGGCCGCCGTAAACTGCAACTGGGCCGCGCCACCGCTGCCGAAGCCCGACGTAACGCGTGCGTACGGATCGCGGAACAACGTCAGCGCCGCATCCAACGGACTGGCAGTGGGCGTCAACCGCTCGGCCATCACGTCGGCCGTGAAAGTGCCCGGCTCGGTGACATTGAACGTGTAAAGATCGATATCGGTCGAGTAAGGCGGGAACAGACGTTGCAAATGGACGAGATCATGTCCGCTCCAAAGCGTCTCGGCCGCATTGCCTCGCCCCATTACCGAAGGCAGATCGTATGAGTGCCCGATCCCCATCTCGTGGCCGATTTCATGCAGGGCCACACCCATCCAACTGCCCATCCACTCGTTGTCGTCCGCGTAGAACAGGGCGTTCATGATGACCATGCCGCCTGTGGAAATTCCACCGACCGCGTTGACCGGCAGCGTCGGGTCGGCTGCGCGGATGTCGCCCGTGACCACGAGCATCCCGGCACTGGCGTGTTCCACCCATTGGACACCGGTGTAGTGACTGAGCGATTCGAAGATCGCTCGCGTCATCCGCTTCTGGTCCTCGGTGATCTGATTGAACAAGGGGTTCCCCTGCGGATCGAAACCGTATTGGTCGGCAAAGTTGTAGAAACGCAAGGGAATCGGACTTGGCAAACGCGGCGTCGTGCCGATCCCGATCCCGTGACTCTCCGCGGGAATGCGCCGATGCCCGGGCTCGTCATCGCCACCTGGCATCGGAGGCCGAAGAACCGGTTGCGGCTCGATCTGCGCCACGATGTTCTTTCCCGCCAGTCCCAGCACTCCCACGTCGGTGGCCGTGGCATACGAACTGTTGTCGTCATCACTCAAATCCAGCAAAGCGGTCGTACTGATGTCCAACTGGTACGAACCGGTACCGCTGTGGCCCGCAATCTCGACGTAATACGTCCCCGCCGGTTGGACTGCGTCAGTCTGCAGGGTATCCAACATCCCGGCGGCTTGGTCGTCCACGGTCACAGCGGCGACGGCAACGCCGTCCCGATCCAGCAAGCGAATCCTTGTGTCCAGCGAGGCTACCGGCAGGGCGGAAACGGTCACGTGCCCTGCGGTTGCCAACTCGAAACGGTACATGTCCACGTCCCCGGGACCGGCGGGCGTGTCACCCAAGTAGGCCATGGTGCTGAAGCCCGTGCTGTCGAACAACGTGCCCAGCCGCACTGCCTCGGCTCTCGTGTCGTTTGGTTCCGGCGAAGTCCCAATCTGCAGCCGGTACGTCGCCGTGGGCAAATCCTCGGCAAACTTCAGCTTCGCGGTGTGCTGTACGGGGTCGTAGGTGACCGATTGCGGGATACGGATCGTGTCGTCGGATGTATCCACCAAGCGGTAAAACGCGGGATTTTCCGCCCGCGTCTTTTCAAGCGTGTCGTTGTTGAAGTACACCGTCACGACGTTGGTGCGTTGAGTCAACCCGCCCTCGGCCAACGTCAGTCCGCCGGATACGCCGGTCAGCAATCGGGCCGTCGGATGAAAAGCGTTGCCGCGCACCGTAACCGAACTGCCCGCCGCGTAGACCGATTCCACGTCCAGGTAACTTGCCTGGCTGGCGATCGCCGCCGCGATCCGCGACGCCACGACGTCCGAGGGATCGGTGGACTTGAACGACACCTCGACGTTCCCGGGCAGCACGCCATCATTGGGGACTTCATCGTCCATTTCCAAAACCACTTCCCTGCTGCCGACCTTCAGCAGAATGCGATCTGCATCCCGCAGGTTCGCCACACTGCCCACGCTGATCACCAGATCCCGCAACACGGGCTGTGGCACTACCGACGTGACTTGCGGTCCCAGATCGATCGTAAAGGTCAGCCGGTCGTCCAGCCCACCGTTGAAAGCCTCGCCGTCGCTGTTTCGCAGGATCGTGTCAGGCCCCGTGCCGTACACCTCGATCCGATACAGATCGTTCGGCAACGGCCGGGCGAACCGATAGATGACTTCGTTGGGATTGGCCTCGTTCAGCGCCAAGTACCCCGGTGCGACCGCCACGTCGTTGGCACCGTCCAAAACCACGGGATTGATCACCATGGGCGCACTGATATTCGTGCCGGGACTGCCCACCGGGATGCTGACCCGAACGTGACTGCTGGCCACCGGATGACTGTTGATCGCATTGAGCAGTCCCTGTGCCGTCGTCGGATTGGCGGGGTTGCTGTTCAATGTGACCGTGATGGTCGCCGGAGATGGTGGAGTCGTCACGGGGGCACTGACTGCAATCATCGGCCCGGCGGACGCTCCCAAGTCCGCTTTCTGAAAGGCTACCGTCAAACCGTTTTCGCCCGGGCCCGTTTGCACTGCCGTGAACAAAACCTCCAGAGGAATTCCCCCGACGTTGAAGTCGGTCGAGGCCCGTGCCGCATTGGCTCCCGCCGTCGTCAACGGCGAGTAATTCACCGGAATCGCCGCGTTCCCGATCGCCGCCGTCTCGTTGCCGGAGCGTATCGACGCTTGGACCAGCATGTTGGCCACGTCATCACGGTTGATCGCATCCACCATGCCTTGGGCCGTCGTCGGTGTCGTGACGTTCGAGTTCAACGTGACATCGATCGTCTTGGCAGCCAGGTCGGCAGCAACCAGCGGCAATTCACCCGGTCCCAAGTCGGATTTACTCACGAGGATCTGAATGTCGTTGCCGCCGTCGCCCAGTCGCAATGCATTGAACTGGATTACCACCGCGCCGTCGGTTCCAAAATCCGAATAGACGTGCCCAACCTCGAAACTGCCATCACCTCCTGCGCGGGTAATCGATATCCCCTCAAGTGTGTCGGTGTCGATCGCCTGTCCCGGGCTGAATCGAAGTGTCAACTCCTGCGGTGATTCTGTCCGAAGATCACCGTCAAGAAGGAACGATCCGGCGTTGGGAAGGATCGTCACCAACTCGGGCCCTGCCGTCAGCAGATGCCGATGCTCCAGGGTTTCGTGCATCAAGCGGCGGTTCATGCGGCGGGTGAAATCGGTTTGCCGTGCGCGGCGGCGGGGGTTCTTCTTGTTCAAACGGGATGAACTCGTGCGATTGCGTTGGCTGGGCATCGATAGACCCCTAAACTAAGGATTGACTCATGAGGCTTGAAAAATCTGTTCCGGTATGGTGACGATATCTCTACAAAATCGGGACGAAAGAAACGGGCGAAACTCGTCAGAAGGTCATCATAATCGAGACCCATCAATTTGTCATCCATTTTGCGCGCTGGGATAGACGCGGAATCTCAGACAACATAGTCCAGTATAAGTTGCCCAGGCCCTTCTGTCACGTTTGTCAACCGGTCGCTGCCGAAACGGGCGAAAGGAAACGCAACATTCGCCCGCAAATTCGTGAAAACTCCCCGGATCCATGAATCCCGCACCATCGGACGGTCACGGCGGAAAAAGACGCAGAAGACCACCGTATTGAGAGAAATAAAATGGTCCTTCCTGACTCGATTTCACACCATCCAGGACCGGTATGGCATCCGGTCGCCCTTCGACCGCCGTCGCCTCCCTTGTTCAACTTGACACAGCACAGCAAGTGGTGACAATTCGAGAGAAGATTCGCCGTGGACAGAGTTTGCCCCTTATACGGAAGGTTCCGTGTGCCATGAAAGCAGTATTGGAACGTGTCGAGCAACGATTCGAGGGCGACGACGATTCGCTGTACGAGGTCGTCAACGGTAAGTGGGAGGAAAAGACACCGATGGGAATGCTCCAAGCGTGGATTGCATCGACACTGCTGATAGTTCTGGGTGATTTTGTTCGCAGTCATCGACTGGGAAAGGTGATCTCCGAAGCCTTATTCGTACTAGACCCGGCGACGGATTTGCAACGGCGGCCCGATTTGGCCTTCGTATCCCGCCAACGTATGGGAAAGCCTCAACAAGCGGCTGCCTGGGACGTCGTGCCGGATCTGGCGGTCGAGGTGATCAGCCCAACGAATCGTGCGCCGGAAGTGTTGGAAAAGGTCCACGAATATTTTGCCGCTGGCGTCCGACTGGTTTGGGTGGTGTATTGTGACCCTCGACAGGTGTACGTGTATCGCTCGCCCACGAGCATCCAGGTTCTCACGCCAGAGGATACGCTCGAAGGCGATGACGTCATTGCCGGCTTCGCGCTGCCCGTGGCCAAGCTGTTCGAGGATCTGGACGATATCGACGAGCCGATCGGCGAGTAGCGATCAGCTTAACGCCAGCACGGAAAACTGCCCATTACTTGATGCGAAAGGAGTAACCGTGAACGCAGTACTTGAGTTGCACGGCCAACAGGCCGATATCGATGACGACAGGTTCTACGAGGTCGTTCGCGGTGAACGTGTGGAGAAGCATTCGATGGGAATCCCGCAGAATTTGGTGTGCACCGCCCTGGCGTCGTATCTGTGGATGTACGTGCGTCACGAACGACTGGGAACCGTGGCCGCCGAAACATTATTTGTGCTCGATGAGGCGAATCGACTGGAGCGGCGGCCAGATCTGGCATTCGTGTCCCGCGAACGTTGGAAGCGACCCGCTCAGACCGGGGCCTGGAACGTCGTGCCCGATCTGGCGGTAGAGGTGATCAGCCCGACGAATCGGGCCCCGGAAGTATTGGAGAAGATCCACCAATATTTTGCCGCTGGCGTCCGACTGGTTTGGGTGGTGTACTGTGAACCTCGGCAGGTATACGTGTATCGCTCGCCCGTGTCGATCCAGGTTCTCACGCCAGAGGATACGCTCGAAGGCGATGAAGTCATCGCCGGGTTCACGCTGCCCGTGGCCAAGCTGTTCGAGGATCTGGACGATATCGAGGAGCCAATCGGCGAGGAGCGACCGGATTAACGCTCAGCACGGCGAATTGCCCATTACATGATGCGAAAGGAGTAACCGTGAGCGCAGTACTCGAGTCGCACGGCCAACAAGCCGAGATCGGCGACGACAGGTTCTACGAAACGGTCGATGGCCAGCGTGTGGAGAAAACACCGATGGGAATTCCGCAGAATCTTGTCTGTACGGCGCTCAGCTTCTACCTGCAACTGTACGTGCGTCAACAAGACATCGGCACGGTGGCTTCCGAAACCTTGTTTCGTTTGGACCAAGCGAGAGGACTGGAGCGGCGGCCCGATCTGGCATTCGTGTCCCGCCAACGATGGAAACGACCCACTCAGACTGGGGCCTGGGACGTCGTGCCGGATCTGGCGGTGGAAGTCATCAGTCCGACGAATCGTGCGCCGGAAGTGTTGGAGAAGGTCCATCAGTATTTTGCCTCTGGCGTCCGACTGGTTTGGGTGGTCTATTGTGAGCCTCGACAGGTGTACGTGTACCGCTCGCCCAAGACTATCAAGGTGCTCACCCCCGCACGATACGCTCGAAGGCGATGATGTGATTGCCGGGTTCACGCTGCCCGTGGCCAAGCTGTTCGAGGATTTGGATCAAGTCGAATCTAGCGATTCGTAGCCGAATTCGTCAGAATTCGGCTACGTCGTGGAGACCCGAAATGGCAACCGATACAAAATCCCCCCAAGCGACTGAATACGTGCTGCCGCCGGAATTTTGGCCGGACGTCGAACATTTGGTGACGGAGGATGATACGCCGGTGGATGGTATTTTCTCGGAAAAACAGATGCGGCTGTTGACCGAGCCGCTGTACAGTTCGCCCGGCTGGATTGGCGAGGGACGTCGATTCGTCGCCTTGGCGAACGTCGGATTGTTTTATGCCATCCGCCAACCGCCCTACGTGCCGGATATGATGTTGAGTCTGGATGTCGCGTTTCCCGAAAGTGTACATCCCAAACCACACCGTTCGTACTTCATGTGGGAGTACGGCAAGCCTCCGGACGTGGTTGTCGAGATCGTTTCGAACAACGAGGGCGGCGAGGATACCGAAAAACTGACGGGTTACGCTCGAATTGGTGTGCGGTATTATGTGATCTACGATCCGGAGCAGTTGCTGGACAAGCGGACGTTGCGTGGATTCGAGTTGCAGGGGATGGACTATCGGCCGTTGGCCGAGCCGTTTTGGTTGCCTGGCGTGGAATTGGGACTGCGTTTGTGGCAAGGTTGCTTCGAGGAGTACGAGAATACTTGGCTGCGCTGGTTCGATGCCGCCGGCGAGCCTATCGCGACGGGCGCCGAGCGGGCGAAGCAGGCCGATGAATTGGCTGAGTTGCAGCGCCAGCGAGCCGAACAACACCGCCAGCGAGCGGACCGTCTCGCCGAGCAGTTGCGAAGCTTGGGGGTGGAACCGGGGGCGTGACTTCGCAGATTCGCGTAGGAACGATCGAAGCATTCATCGTCGATCTCACAGATTTCGCCGCTCGTAATCGACTCCGTGGCGTTTCGAGATGCGCGGGGGCGGACCGACGAAAGGACCGCGAGTGAGGGGAGACCTGCGGTCGGCGGTTTCGGCGGGGTCGGGAGACCCGCGCCGAACATGGGAGACGCGGGCCATCGAATCACGGTTCCCGGTCGTTGGTCGCGCCGAAGCTTGCGACTTGGCCATCGACGGTCGCCAGATACAGGTTGCCTTGAGCGACGGCCATGCCATCGAAAACGGGGGGAGCGGCAAGCGGCTGGTCGGCCAAGTGCCGGCCGTCCGACTTGGATACGGCCCACAACAGACCGCCTCGCCGACCTTCCAACGCCTCGGCGTACTCGACCAGCGCGGCTTGCGTGGCCGGACTGGCTATCGTCTTGGCAGCTTCTTCCTCGTTTACCAAATTCGGCGGTCCGGCCATGAACAGGGTATCACCCGCTAATACCAAGGCTCGTGGCAGCAGCGGCAGATCGGTGCTCCAACGGTGCTGGACCAGGGATCGTGCGGCTCCGGCCCCCGGACCGCTATCGACGAACGATAACGCGCGCCCCGTGCGGCCCTGGACCAGCGTCGCGCGTTGGATCGTCCCGTGATGCCCGTAGCCCGAACCGTCGGCCGCTTTGCCTCCGGCGAAGTCATAGGCCAATACCAGCCCCGCCTTGTCATCGTCCAAGGATTTTCCGGCCGCTCGATCACGCAGTTCGGCGTCGCTGAGCGCCCGGTGGTACAGTCGCACTTCGTCGATCCGCCCTTGGAACTGCATCCCTGCCTGGTAATCGACCACCCAAGAACGCCCATCGGCGCCGATGTCGATACTCTCGGCCGGATGACGCTCGACCAGCGTGGGGCTGGTGTCCGTTGCCACAAGCTGGCCATCGATGAACAATTGCAACCGTCTATCGGCGTTCAACACGGCTGCCAGATGAGCCCAACGCCCGACGACCGACTCCGTGGCCGAGACGGTGCCGACCTGGTCTTGGGCGCGAACGGCGAAGTGCGGGCGTCCTTGCTGCAGATACAGCGAAAACCCGTGTGAGTTACCACCGTGCGCCAGGACGACGCCGGCAGGCCGGTCGGCATGAATCCAAGCCTCGATCGTCACTGGCTTGCCGGTCGGATCCAGACCTTCGGCCCTCGGGACCTCCACTCGCGAAATCGCATCGCCCGGCGGAGCGGCCGATCGGCGACCGGCCAGCGGCGGCAACTCGGACATCGGCTCGGGCATGTCCTTCTGGGCAGCGAACAAATGATGCTCGATCGGCGTGGTCCAGCGGAAATATTGAGGCTTACGGCCGAAACCATAAACCAGATCGTCGTCGAACACCAGAATCCGCCCGGCGGGCACGACGCGGCCCGACAGGTAATAGGCGCTCCATCCGCTGTAGAATCGGCTGCCGTACAACCAGTAGGTGCGATGCCACCAGGAATCGTCCAAGAAGCCGGTGGGCGAAAATAGATGAGCGTAATGGGGGTCCTGGTTGGGCGGCGGAGCAAAGCTTCGCCCCCCGTGCCCCTCGCCGGTGCGCGGAAAGGCTTCCAACGGCTTCGGCGTCCCGTCTAACTCGAACGCTTGGGAACGCATATAGACGTATCGGCCGTCGCAGGACAGGATATCGGGCAGCCCGACCGGCATGTTCAGCCAACTGACGTACTCGTGCAACTCGTCGCCCGTGGCCGGATCGCGATCGTCCATCACGGTCTCGCCGATCAGTCGGCCGGTGGTGGCGTCCAGCCGGATCAGCCGCAAACCGCCATCCAAGAAGACGGACCGTCCCGCAACACACCAAACCGTTCCGTTCTGAACAAGCACGTTGCCATGCACGGGCCAGACCGATTGCAGTTGTTCAAAGGCCATCAGCCGCTGGTCGATCGGCGCGGCGCGGAACCGCCAAACCAGTTGCCCGTCGCTGGCTCGCAGACAGTACACGTAGCCATCGGCCGCCCCGAACAGCACCCGACCTCCATCGATGGTCGGGGGCGAATCGACGGCGCCGCCGGCGATGAACGACCATTGGATCCGGCCGCTGGCCGCGTCTAGTGCGTACACCGTATGCGTGTCGACTCGGGCCACCAGCACGCGTCCGCCGCTGACGACCGGGGCGGTCAACCGGCCACCCAGATCGGCTTGCCAACGTTGCCGGAGTTCCGCCGACGCCACGGCGCCCGTCCCACCGCTGCGACCGGGATCGGCTCGGTAGGTCGGCCAGTCGTATTCGCACGACTGGGGAGCGTCCAGGTTGGCCGCGTCCTCCCAAGCGGGGCCGGCTTCCCAACGAGGCCGGGCTGCCAGATCGTCCGGGATTCGCGGCCCGTCCGTCGCCGGCGCCAATGCGTTGAATCCGGAAAGCTTGGCTTCCATATAGCAAGCACATGGGTGCTGCGGTACGTACAGCAAACCGTTGGCAGGCATCATGCCATACAAGCAGGCACCGCGCACCCAATGATGAGGTGTCCAGCTCTCGTTACGGAAATCGACGAATTCGATGCCCGTTCGCGACATCAGCAGATAGTTTTCGGTCGCCCGGCCTCGATAACAACGATGGTGGAACCAGAACACATCCGTGTCGGGCGGAAATTCGGCCTTGACCTCGCCCGTACGCGGGTCGCGGCCGGTGAAAATGCCCGACCCGGTGGTCGTTTCGCCACACCAAACCAAACCGCCCACGACCAACACGTCCTCAGGCGAAAAGTAACCCGATGGCGGATGATCGCCTTGCCACAAGACTTCGCCCGATTCGGCTGCGAGAGCCGTCAATCGGCCACGGCCAGCGTCGCCGGCGAACAGCAGCACGTCCTCGTACGCTACCAGGGTCGGCATGAAACGCGAGACCATCCCGCGTTGCCGTTCGACGGGTTCCGATCGCCAAAGCGGTTGCCCGTTCGTTCGATTCAAGCTCACGACGCTCTGACCGTCGTGAAAGAACACGGTATCGGCTCCGACGGTCAGCGTTCCCGGCAAAACGGGCTGAGTCACCTGCCACAGGACCTGTCCCGTCTGCGCGTCGATCGCCATCACCTGACGTGGGCGTTCGTCGTAGAACGGTTCCTTCGCTGCTCGGGAGAACCCGGGTAAATCGAGAGCCTCCGGTTGGCTGGCCCGCGAGTCGACTCGCAAAAACAGCGTGCCGTTGTCCAGCAGGATCTCTTCGGTCGCGGCCGTGCCTTCATACTCGCGCAACGTCCGACCGGTCGCCGCGTCCAGAGCCAGCAGAGGCCCGTCCAGGCTGAGCGTGACGTAGACCGTTTGATCCGATGCGACCAGCCGCCGTGGAAGTTGCGCCGGCCCGGCCTTCAGCGGCCACAGATGCGGATGCCACCGCTCGATGGGCCGCCGCCACAAGATGGTCCCGTTGAACGCGTCGCGAGCGATCAGCGACCACTGGGGCGGTGCCAGGATCGAGATGGGCGTGGCTTCGTCGAAGATCGAAAACACGCGTCCGCCCGCCGAGACCAGCGCACTGACGCTGGACATTCGATCGTGATGCCGCGAGTACAACGGGCCGTCCACCCACTGGAGCCGTCGCGGCGGTCCGACGACGGTGTCACGCGACACCGCGTTGTTGGACGGGTTGTGCAGGTAGTGCGTCCATTCATCGGTTTCTTCCGGACGCGGCTTGATCAGACGTTCCGAGTTGTCCAGCCCTTGCTCGGTCAACAGCATGGCCACTCCGCCAGGACAAAGGACCCGCAGCAGTTCCTCCCGAGCCACCGGAGACGGATCTTCGACGACGATCAGATTCACCAGATTGTCGATGTACGGCAATCGAGCATCCGGCAACAGGTCGATCGTCACCCCGCCGTACAGGCCCTGCTGGCTTAACCAGCGACGAGCCTCCGCGACGTGTTGCGGGTCCGCGTCCAAACCATGGACCGAATAGCTGTCGTTGGCTCGCAGCGCGGCGGTCAATCGCCCGTCGCCTGATCCCAAGTGGACGACCAGCCCCCCCTGGACCCCGCTGCTTGCCAGAATCTGTTCCGCCTGGTGTTGCGAATCGGTCGCCGATTCGGCGGAAGCTGCCGCGAAACTCACGACGCAGGCCAGCAGGATACGTGCAGTGGTCGTCATCAGACTGTCCTCCCCAAACGTGGTCTCAATCTGTTTTGTCGAAACGGGTTACTTGGGCAGGCACGAAAACGTTCGACGCTTCCCGCCAAGGAATCATTGCAGAACGTTCATCAGCAACCTGACCCCTACAACGATCAACAACACGGCGAAGGCATGCTTCAACTTGCGCACCGGCAACCGATGTGCCAGATCGGCGCCCAGCGGCGCCGTCAACACGCTGGCCGATACGATGCATGCCAACGCTGGCAAATAAATGTATCCAAGCGCAAACGGGGGCAACGCGTCCGCACGCAAGCCATACAGAATATAACCCAGGCTGGTGAACACGGCAATCGGGAACCCGATCGCCGCCGAAGTCCCGATGGCCCGATGCATCGGCTGGTTGCACCACAACAGGAACGGAACCGACATGATGCCGCCACCGATCCCGGCCAGACTGGAAATCACGCCGACGCCCGCGCCGAACGCTGACATGCCCCACCAGCCCGGTGTCTCCCGGGCGGGACGCGGCTTGCGGTCCAGCAGCATCTGCAGAGCCACAAAGCAAACGAACACGGCGAAGAAGCCCTTTAAGGCAAGGGTCGTCATTTGCGACGCCAGGAAAGTTCCCAGCATGGTGCCGGCAAATATGCCCAGGTTGATCCGCAGGACGACTTTCCAATTCACAGCGCCATGTTTGTGGTGAGCCCAGAAACTGGAGACCGAAGTGAATACGATACTGGCCGCCGACGTACCAATCGCCAAATGCATCAACGATTCGTCCGGAAATCTCTGCCATGTGAAGCAGAAAACCAGCATCGGCACGATGACCAACCCGCCACCGACGCCCAGCAGTCCGGCCAGCAGACCGACGATCGCTCCGACGATCAAGTAGGTCAGAATGAGGAAAATCATGGAGGGGCTTACAAGGGCTTGTCGCCCAATTGTTCCATCAGCCACAAGGTTCCGATCGCCAGCAGGGTGCTAGCTACCCAAACGCCGACGTAAATCCACCCGGTCCACTGGATCTCCAGGGGGGTTAGCGTCAAGTACAGGCCGATCGTCGCGATGATGGGTGGATACATCGCGGCGTCGTAGATGGGCATGGCGAAATCGGTACCCCCCGCCGAGGTGTAGGCGACATAGACCTTGTAGAAGAACCATCCTGCGGCGAGGATGATCATCACGGCTCCGAAAAACAACACAGTTGGGGGCCTCCCGTAGACAGTGGGCTGCGACACGCGCCGGCTTTGCCGCCGTCGATACTCATCAGCACCCGGTCGGTTTTCCTGTTGAAACGGGGGTGGGGAGTGGTTTTCGGATAAGCCGCTCTCCAAGTGGTACGTCGTTGCCCGAAAACGACTCCCGACCCCCTCGCCCGCAATCGTACAATACTATCGAAATTACAATCAAAATCCGGTCGGGTGATTAAACCGATTTCCTATGATACCGACTCGGATGGCGGGACGGCACCCCAAGCCCAGTCGCCGCAGGGCAAAAAAAATACCGCAGGTCTCTGCATCCGGAGATGAAAAACCTGCGGTAGGGTTCAGTGCGGCACAAGGCCGCACTGGGGCGCGGTTCAATAAAGTTCGGTGACAATGCGATAGGCGTGGTTGTCTCCGATGCAACCTTTAACCCTCGCACCCGCAAAAAGATTCGCGCGCAAAGCTAAAGAATTCAAAATTCTCGAAAAAAGCTTCGACACGCCTCGAATTAGGTGGTGTATCCATTCTGATGGGCTGTGGGCAGGGCTCGTCAGCCACACCGCCGGACTTCGCAGATCTGCCGGCATTGGACTTAGATGTCGAAAACCGTGTTATGCGTGCGGTGGCACACCACGAAGGTGGTACACTTCGAGAGATCCTTCAACCGGGCCGCTCCCACGTACGCACACGCGCTGCGGATGCCGCCCGTGATGTCTTGCAGGGTTTTTCGAACGGGGCCTTTGTGGGCGACGATCGTCTCCTTGCCCTCGCAAGCTCGATAATCGCGTACACCCCCAGCATACCTTTCGATGGCCGTCTGACTGGACATCCCGTAGAACCGCATGCCCGCACGACGATCGTTCGGGTCGACCCATGGTCCGCCGCATTCGTCGTGCCCGGCCAACATGCCACCGAGCATCACAAAGTCGGCTCCGGCAGCAAAAGCCTTGACCACGTCACCGGGTGTGCGGCATCCGCCATCGGCACACACGTGGCCTCGCAATCCGTGAGCGGCATCGGCGCATTCGATAATCGCCGATAATTGAGGATAACCGACTCCCGTCATGATCCGAGTCGTGCAGACGCTGCCAGGCCCGATACCGATCTTGACGATATCGGCCGCACCCGAGATCAACAACTCTTGAACCATTTCCGGGGTGGCTACGTTTCCCGCCATGATGGTTAGATTCGGATGCGATTGACGCACCGCCTTGACGCGGTCTACAAAGAACTTCGTATAGCCGTTCGCTGCATCGATACAGACGAAATCCAGGCTGGTGTCTTGAAGCACCCGCCCGGGTTTTTCCAGATCGTGATCCCGGATGCCGACGGTCATGAACGTGTGCCCACGCAACACGGGGTCCGAAAAGAAGGCGGATAAATCGTCGGCCGCGTGATACTTGTGTAAACATGTCATCGAATCGGGGCCCAGCGCTCGGGCCATTTCCATGGTGCCGATCGAATCCATGTTCGAGGCGACCAGCGGGATGCCGGACCATTGGCGTTGGCTGTTCAAGAAACGATAGCTCCGGCGCAGCTCGACTGTGGATCGGCTGGGCGCCTCGGAGCGTTTCGGCCGGATCAGCACGTCGTCGAAATCGAGTTTCGGGTCGTAATCAATGTGCATCGCCAGGTAGCTGTTTCTTCAGTTCGGCAGCGAGTTCATAGTTTTCCGCATCGACCGCCTTGCGAATCTCGTATTGAAGCCGTTGTTCGCTTCCCATTTCCGTCATCAGTTCCATACGGCGTGACTTGAAAGCAGCCAAATAGGCTTGCAAGGCCCTGTAAACCTTCAACGGAGTCATGGCGAACGGTTCCAGTTCCTCAGGCACCGGGGTCGTCTCCGGACATAGCTTGATGAGTTCTTCCAGCTTTTCCAGGTTCATCGTCGTTTCCTCGATGAAGTGGTCTGCCTCCTCGATCGACACCAAGCCTGCGGCGTGGTCATCGGCCGCGCATCGGCCGCATATCATAAAGGAATCCTTGGGAGCGAATACCGACGCGAATAAGACGGAGGCATAGTCGCCTGATGGTTGGCCGCATTTCGAGCATTTTCGTAAATCTCCCATTTCAACCTCGTTCGCAAGGGTTGTGTACTGGCCGGTCGCACTTCTGTTGATTCATGGCTGGTCGACTTGATCTTGCAGCCAAGTCAGGTATCCTGAGCTACCGGCGACGATCGGTACCGCGATGATTTCAGGTTCGTCATATGTGTGCAGTTCCCGGATCGTCGACTCGACGCGCTGATAGTTGCCTTCCGTGGTCTTGATCGTACAGAGCCACTCGGCGGCCGACTCGATGGTGTCTTGCCAGCGATACGTGCTGGAGATCGGCCCGGCGATCTGGACGCAGGCGGCCAAGCGACGTTCGACCAACGCGCGGGCGATACGTTCGGCGTCCGATTTGTTGGCGGTGGTTGTGGCAACTTGCAGGATTTGCATCCGTCCATCCTCATTCAATTAGGGTCTCTCGGCGACGATAAGCAACGTTCGAGAAATAACTGTCCGATGTCCCCTCGCCCCCTGGTGGGAGAGGCTTGGGTGAGGGGGCAAGAGGTGCGTCAGTTATTTCTCGAACGGTGCGAAGGGGGCCGGAGGGCACAGGACCGCACCATGTTGAATTGTAATCGAAAGCATCACGGCTTGAAAATCACCGGGACGCTGTTGTTTTGCCTGCTCGTTCTGGTCGACGACCGAATCGGCGGGACGGCGGGCGGTGTAGCGCATGCACAGCGGATGCGGATTTCCGTCACCAGCAGTATCGACGGCACCTCGCAGCCCAGCTATCTGATCTTGCCGAAAGATCCGGACCCCGGCAGCACGCCGGTCCCGCTGCTGGTTTCCCTGCACACTTGGAGCGCCGATGTCGAACAGCGCAACCGGGAGCTGGAACGGCTGGCGGTCCAAAACGGTTGGATCTACCTGTTCCCGCATTTTCGCGGACCGAACCAGCATCCCGACGCCTGTGGTTCGGTCAAAGCCCAGCAGGATATCCTTGACGCCGTGGATTGGGTCCAAAAACGTTACTCGGTAGATCCGCGACGCATCTATTTGACCGGCGTATCGGGCGGGGGACACATGACGATGCTGATGGTCGGCCGCCATCCCGAGCGGTGGGCAGCAGCCAGCGCATGGGTGGGGATCAGCGATTTGGCAAGCTGGCATGCGATACATGAAGACACACGGTACGGGGACATGCTGCGTGCCAGTTGCGGGGGTCGGCCCGGGGACAGCCCGGAGGTGGACGCGCAGTATCGTCTGCGGTCGCCGCTGACCCATCTGCATGCGGCAGGCAACGTTCCGTTGGACCTGGCGGCTGGCATCCATGACGGTCACCGCGGTTCGGTACCCATCCGCCACACCCTGGACGCGTTCAACGTCATCGCTCGGGCGTTGGGCCAGACGCCGGTCAGCGAAGACGAGATCCGGCAACTGAGCCGGCCCGACGGGCGATTGGACCAACCGCAAGCGTCCGATCGAGTCGAGGACGCGGTGCTGGGCCGCAAAATCCATTTGCGTCGATATGCCGGCCCATCGCGGGTTACCATTTTCGAAGGTGGTCACGAAGGCATCGCCGCTGCGGCCGTCGACTGGCTGAAACGACACGTGAAAGAACCGTAAGAGCCGGGCGAAACCGGCACGCCGACGAACGATTCAACTCCGGCAGCCGAGCGTTTCCGAGGGCAGTTGTTCGTAGGTGCGGCCAAAACTGTGGCCGTTGACATCGTTTTCCAAGGCCAATTGGTACATCTCTTGCCCGGCCGGAGTGGGGTAGGCGCCCGTGATGCACGCCTGGCACAATTGGTCGCGGTTCAGTCCGATCGCTTGCGCGATCGATGCGACGGGCAGGTAACGCAGCGAATCGGCGTCCAACGCTCGAGCCATCTCTGCCTGGACCTCATCGGTCAGCGGACCGTCTTCGAGAAAGGCGGGGGCGAACAACTCCTTAATCGTCGACATATCGATCCCGTAGAAGCAAGGGGCGATGATCGGCGGACAAGCGACCCGCACGTGGATCTCGCGGGCGCCGCCGAACTGGCGGATGCGATTCAGCAGCACGCGCATCGTCGTCGATCGCACGATCGAATCTTCGACCAACAACACACGTTTGCCCGCAAGCACCTCGCGCAACGGCGTGTACTTCGTTTCCGCCTTGCGCCGGCGGCTTTCGCCCCCTTCGATGAACGTCCGTCCGGCGTACCGGTTGCGAATCAAGCCTTCCATGCATTGGACGCCCAGTTCGTATGCCATCGCGTCCGCGGCCGCTTTGCTGGTGTCCGGTACGGGGACGACGATGGTTTCTTCATCCAAAGGAACCCGGCCGTGTTCCGATTCCAGTCGAGCCAGCTCCCTGCCCAGCGCGGTGCGGGACAGATAGACGCCGCGATCGTCCAACGTGCTCGCCACATTGGCGAAGTAAACCCACTCGAAGAAACAATGCGCCTTTCGCGTGACGTTCGAGTAACGCTCGACGGCGAACCGACCTTGCTGGATGGTGATCGCGTGCCCGGGCGGCAACGACCGGATGCTCTCGGGCTGAAAGCCCAGGTTCAATAGCGCCACGCTCTCGCTGGCCGCAGCGAACAGCAGCCCTTCCCTGGCATAGCACAACGGCTTGATGCCCAGCGGATCCCGCGCCACCAACATGTCTCCTTCTGCGTTCAGGAACACCAGGCTGTACGCCCCATCGAAGCGATGGCTCAGGCTGCGCATCGCGTCCACCAGCGACGGACGCAACGGGCCGGAGAACTCGCGGCTGAACTCGTGCATCATGATCTCGGTGTCGGTCTCGCGAGCCAAATGATGATCGTGATCGCTCAACAGGTGATCGCGAAGCTGAAGATAATTGGCCAATTGCCCGTTGAAAGCAAAACTGAACCATTTGTACTTCAGCAGATGATGACGTTCAAACGGCTGAGCGTAACTGCGGTCGTCTTCGCCGCACGTCGCATATCGCACGTGCCCGATTGCCGCGCGACCCGCGTATTCCCTCATCAGCGATTCACAGCCGGTGCGGTGAGCCAGGCGAAAAACCTCGGTGACCGATCCGACCTCCTTGTACGTGTCGATCAACTGATCGCGATCGGGACGGTACGTCGTAAAACCGGCCGCCAGTTGACCACGGTTTTGAATATCCAAAAGCATGCGTGGTACCAGGCGAGAAGCATGGTCGATGCCCTGCTCGGGGCACAGCGGACTGACCGATTCGCCAGGCAAGTGGTAGACTGCAGCAATGCCACATTCTTCACGAAGTTCACTCATAATGGGTGCGTCGACCTTCTGTCCAATGCGTCAGCCGTCACCGCGGCGTCCTCCGAAGAACGCCCATCCACGGCACGTTTACGACATTGTAAATTCGAAATAGGCCGCTCACAACCAAGGACTTTCCAAAGGCGGGGAAGAGTTCGTTGTCCAGGCTTCGTGTTCGGGTAGCTGGACTCGCCAGATGGCAGAATTTCCACGTTCTGGCGAACGTGCCTACTCGAAGATTCGGCGGGACACCCCGGTGGTTGACGAAGATCCCCGCCAATGCTAGGTTATCCGGTCAACGATCTACCATCCTGATAAGTCATCGTTTCGGAGTCAGAAAGAGTTTGTCGGAAAATCAACCTAACACCCCCCCGCAGACATTCGAAGAACTCGGCCTGTCAGAACGCACGTTGGCAGCGTTGAAAAAAGCGGATTACTTGACACCGACTCCCATCCAAGCCGGATTGATCCCCGTCGCATTGGAGGGAGTCGACGCCGTGGGCCAGGCACGCACGGGAACAGGCAAAACGGCTGCATTCGCGATCCCCATCCTTGAGGGCCTGCAGTCGCCCAGAAAGGTCTCGGGGCCCCAGGCACTGATCTTGACGCCGACACGGGAACTGGCCGTCCAGGTGCGTGACGAGGTGGTTAAGCTGTCGCATGGTCGCAAGGTCCATTGTGTTGCCATCTACGGTGGGAAACCGATTCGAGGCCAGATCGAAAAACTACGGCTGGGCGCTCAGATCATTGTGGGCACGCCGGGTCGAGTTCTGGACCACATGAGTCGCGGGACGCTGCAATGGTCGGACTTGAAATGGGTCGTGCTGGACGAAGCGGATCGGATGCTGGATATCGGCTTTCGTCCGGATATCGAAAAGATTCTCCGCCGCTGTCCTCGGGACCGTCAGACCTTGTTGTTGAGCGCCACGGTACCGCCGCCCATCGCCCGATTGGCTCAAAGGTACATGCAAGATCCTCGGGCCCTGGATTTCTCTCCGAAAGGGCTGTCGGTCGAAACGATCGATCAGTTCTACTTTACGGTCGATCGCGAGAAGAAATACGAGTTGCTGGTGCGTTTGCTGATGCGAGAAAAACCGCGGCAAGCCATCATCTTTTGCCGCACCAAACGAGGAACCGATCATCTGCATCGCCGCTTGTCGAAGCTGACCAAGCAGGCCGAGTGCATCCATGGCGACATGCAACAGTCGGGCCGTGATCGGGTGATGAGAAAGCTGCGCGACGGCAATCTGCGGTTGCTGGTCGCGACGGATGTTGTGGGCCGCGGGATCGACGTCACGGGGATCTCGCATATCTTCAACTACGACATTCCTCAGTTTTGTGACGATTACGTCCATCGTGTGGGCCGCACCGGCCGTATGGGCCGCGAGGGGGTTGCCTACACGTTTGTGACTCCGGAAGAAGGTCCCGAATTGACGCGGATCGAGCAGCGGATCAATCTGCAATTGGTGCGCGGCGAGATCCGTGGCATGGACCTGGTAGCGACTCGCGTCGAAGGCACCCCGCCGGCGGTGGACGATGACGCCGATGAATCGAAGAAACCGGAACCGCCCCCGTTCGGACGCCGCCGACCTCGCCATCGTCGCGCGCTGTAAACTTCCTTGACCGATGGCGTGAAAGGACCTACCGTGATCCCCAGGGCGGTGATCTTCGATCTGGACGGGACGCTGTTGGACACCTTGGCCGATATCGGCGAAGCGGCGAACCGCGCCTTGGTTTCGCTTGGCTTTCCGCCGCATGAACCGGCGCGCTACCGAAATTTCGTGGGCGCAGGGGTCCGAGTGTTGTTTGCCCGGGCGCTGCCCGGCACCGCAGCGGATGAAGCGACGATCACCCGTTGTGCCCGGAATTTCCAAGAGCAATATGCTCGCAATTGGAACCAAGCCACGCGTCCCTACGATGGCATCGGGCAGATGCTGGACCAAGTGCTGCAACGGAAACTCAAGATGGCCGTGCTGTCGAATAAACCCGACGATTTCACCCGCCGGTGCGTCCAGCACTATCTGGCCGCATGGCCGCTGGACCCGGTGCTGGGGCAGCGCGAAGGCGTTGGGCGCAAGCCCGATCCGGCTGGTGCCTTGGAGATCCTGAACCAATGGCAGATTCCCCCGACGCAATGCCTGTATCTAGGCGACTCGGACATCGACATGCAGACCGCCACCGCCGCCGGCGTCCTGCCGATCGGCGCCACTTGGGGATTTCGCACGGCGGAGGAATTGACCGGTAGTGGTGCTCGATACCTGATCCATCATCCGATGGAATTGATCGACTTGGTGGATGGTTTGACCCGGGAAACGTGACGCCCCCGGCCTCGAACGAACAAAGGGTTCCACCCGCGTTTGCGTTCCTGTGCTCTTGCTGCTATGCTAGTGCGTTGTCTAGGCGAAAAATGCGGATTGTGAGCGGCACGGCGC